>JBBWZO010000275.1:0-8387 GCA_039649125.1 Massilia sp.
AGGCCGAGAACGGGCTCGATGCGATCAAGTTATTCAGGAAGTCGCGCTGCCACGTGATGCTGCTCGATATCTCCATGCCCGACCGCAACGGCATCGAGGTGCTGAAACAGATCAAGCAGGAGCGCCCCGAGCTGGCCGTGCTGATGCTGTCGATGCACCGCGAAGACCAGTACGCCATCCGCGCGCTGAAGGCCGGCGCCGCCGGTTATCTCACCAAGCAGAGCGCGCCGCGCGAACTGGTGACGGCGATCCGCCAGGTGGCCGGCGGCCAGAAATATGTCAGCGCCACGCTGGCCCAGGCACTGGCGAACCAGGTCGGCGCCGACCACGATACCCCCGTGCACGACAGCCTGTCGGACCGCGAATTCCAGACACTGACCATGATCGCCTCGGGCAAGACGGTGAGCGAAATCGCACGCGAACTGTCGCTGTCGGTGAAGACGGTGAGCGAATACCGGTCACGCCTGCTGGCGAAGATGAACCTGAAGACCAGCGCCGAGCTGACGCATTACGCAATCCGAAATCAACTGGTCGACTAAAAAAAGCTTATGCATTACTGCTAAGTAAGCCGCTTTCCGGCCTCTTTTCCGGCGATAACGGAAAGAAAAACTGCTTATCATTGCGATAACCAGTCAATACGCGATGTACATGCCGAACCAGAATCCGCCGCCCCAGAATCCCGTCGACATCGCCCGGGAAGCGTTCCGGCGCCTGGCGACGCGCCGCGTCGCGCCCACGCCCGATGCCTACCGCGACATCTATAACGAGATCGCCGCGATTCCGAAGCCGGCGGCAGCGCCCGTGCCTGCGCCCGTGCCCGCATCCGCCGGTCCCGCTCCTGACGAAGTGCTGGGCGGCTTCGCCACGCAACTGATCGACACGCCGGGGGAACTGGCCGACTATGGCCGCCGCCTGAACGCCGCCGTCCAGCGGCGCGACTGGGACGCCTATGCGCGCGCCCTGTCGCAGCTGGTGGAAAAACACCTGATGCGCGGCATTCCGCCCGGCATCACCTACGGCATGGAAAGCCGCGACACGCGCCTGCTGCGCGAACTGCTCAGCCGCACGCTGGCGTACGCGCTGGCCTCGCTGTTGCCGGCCAGCCCGACGCTGGCGCAGGAGGCCGAGTCGCTGGGCGCGGCGGTGAAGATCGCGCACAGCGAGGCGGCGCTGCAGGAAATCGCGGCGCGCCTGAAGGAACTCTGCTTCCAGATCGAACTGCACAGCGGCGACAGCGCCGAGCAGCAGGAACTGCTGCTGCGCCTGTTTAAACTGCTGCTGGAAAACGTCAGCGAACTGCTGGACGACGACAGCTGGATGCGCGGCCAGATCGACGCCGTGCAGGAACTGATTGCCGGCCCAATCGACCAGCGCGCGCTGGAAGAGGCGACGCGCAGCCTGAAGGACGTCATCTACAAGCAGGGCCAGCTCAAGCACAACCTGTCGGACGTGAAGGCCACCTTCAAGAACATGATGATGAGCTTCATCGACCGCCTCGGTTCGGTGGCGGCGGCCACCGGCGACTTCCACGACAAGATGGGCGGCTTTTCCGAGCGCATCCGCCATGCGGCCGACATCGGCGAGCTGAACGAGGTGATGGACGAAGTGCTGCGCGAAACGCGCCATGCGCAGGCCGAGGCGCTCGCCTCGCGCGACCGCATGCTGGAAGCCCACCGCGAAGTGCAGGAAGCGGAAAGCCGCATCCGCGAACTGGAAGCCAGGCTCCAGCACATGAGCGAACTGGTGCGCGAAGACCAGCTCACCGGCACCCTCAACCGGCGCGGGCTGGACGACATGTTCGAGCGCGAAAGCGCGCGCGCCGACCGCCGCGGCACGCCGCTGTGCGTCGCCCTGCTCGACCTCGACAACTTCAAGCGCCTGAACGACACCTACGGCCACCTGGCCGGCGACAACGCCCTGCGCCACCTGGCGAAGGTGGTGAAAGGCGCGCTGCGCTCGATGGACGTGATCGCCCGCTTCGGCGGCGAGGAATTCATGATCATGCTGCCCGAGACGCCGATCGGGGCGGCGGTACAGACGATGGTGCGCCTGCAGCGCGAGCTGACCAGGCACTTCTTCCTGCACGATAACGAGAAACTCCTGATCACCTTTTCGGCCGGGATCGCGCTGCGCCTGCCCAACGAGGAGCAGGCGGCGCTGCTGGCGCGCGTGGACCGGGCCATGTACCAGGCCAAGCAGAGCGGGAAGAACCGGGTGGTGGTGGCGCAGTAGGGCGAAAAATGTTCGGCGAGACGAGGGTGTATCCGGCGGTCGGGCTGTGCTGCGGTTCCAGAACGCGTGGACTCATGAGTCCACCCTACGAACTGCGATATACGTAGGGTGGACTCCCGAGTCCACGCGGTTTTTCCCGTTTTTCGCTAACCTCAATAACCCGAATTCGCCGCCAGCGCCGCCAGCTGCTGGCTCAGGTAACTGTTCATGCTCTGCATGTTGGTCATCATGGTGTCGAGCGCGGTGAACTGGGCGCGGTAGCGCTTCTCGGTCTGCAGCAGCTGCAGCTCCATGCGCTCCTGGCTCTTGTCCATGCTTTCGATCGTCGCATTCAGGCCGTCGGTCCTGGTCTTGAACACGCCTTTCGAACCGAGCATCTCCTCGGTGACCTTGGTCAGGCGGGTGGCCACGCCGGAAGCCGAGGTGAACAGGCTTGCCACACCCTCGAAATTGTTGGCGATCGCCGTGTCCAGCTTGGCCGGCTTTTCCAGCTTCAGGGTACCGTCGCGCTGGAACGCGATGCCGATGTCCGACAGCGTCTTGAGCCCGGTGGCGTCGGTCACCGCCTTGCCGAGTTCGGCGCGGATGTTGGTCAGGATCGAACGTGCCGACGCGTCGCCATTGAGGATGGCGCCGGTCTTGGTCGCGGCGTTGTAGGCGGTCTGCTTGTTGACCGCCGTGGCCAGCGCGTTATAGGCGTCCACGAAACCGGTGATCGACTTGGTCACCGCCGCCGTGTCCTTTTCCAGGCTCACCTTGACCGGGCTGCCGACGTTGGTCTGGGCCAGGTTCAGCGTCACGCCCTTGATCGCGTCGGTCACGGTATTCGAGGGCTTCGAGACGGCGATGCCGTCGATCGTCATCTCGGCATTCTGCGCCGTTTGCGTGCGGGCGATCGTGCCCGACGTGGTATCGAAGGCGGCGAGGCTGCCGGTGGCCGTGATCGTGACCCCGTTCTTGCTGCCGGTATCGTTGCCGGTGATGACCAGGCGGTCCTGGGTGCCGTCGTTCAGGATGGTCGCGGTGACGCCGGCGTTGGCCTTGTTGATGGTGCTGGCGACGCCCGCCAGGTCGGTATCGGTCAGCGTCAGCTTGGTCACCTTCTCGCCGACCTTGATTTCCATCGTGCTGTCGGCGGCGCTGAAGGTGGCGCCGGCAGCGACGCCGGCCGACACCAGCTTGTCGCTCTGCGCCAGCTTGCTCACTTCGATCGCATAGCTGCCGGGGACGGCGCCGCCACCCTTGGTCGTGCTGATGCCGATGACCTCGGGCTTGCTGGACGTGGTCTTCATCGCCTGCAAGGCATCGGTCGAGATCGCCTTTACCGCCGTCTGGAAGGTCGACACCGCGCTCTTGAGCGTGCCGAATGCCGACAGCCTCGAATTGAAACTGGACTGCTTCGCCTGCAGGTTGCGCAGCGGCTGCTGCTCAACCGACATCAGGGACGTGACGAGACCGTCGACGTCCAGTCCGGACAACATGCCCGCAGCACTAATGGCCATTGCTAGCTCCCACTAATAAAGTCGAATGCGAAGTCGCAGCACGGATCGAAAACCGGCCGCCTCAGGCCGTGTCGCGCAACATCACGCCCTGCATCTGTTCGATCGAGCGCCACAGCTTCAGCGCCTCGACCGTCGGGATCTGGCGCAGCACCTTGTCGGTCTGGGTGTCGACCACCTTGACCACCGTGCGGCCGCTCTCCTCGTCCACCGAGAAGCGCACACCCTGCGAGGCGGCCTGGGCTACCTTGTTGAGGTCTGCGACGACATTTCCCAGTTCCGCCGCGTCCGGCTTGCGCTCCACATGCGCAAAGCCCGTGACCGGAGAACCGGCGACGGGCGTGGTGGCGGTGGCGGGCCTGGTGCCCTCGGCAGAGGGCCGTACCGTGCTGCCGGCGACGGCCGATGGGCTTCCAGCTTGTATTGGTTGCAACATCGGGATACCTCCTTACAAACGACCGTGCGGGGCCTGGCCCCGCACGGTCGGTTCATCGATCCTGTGGATTATACCGACGGATGAAGACGGTTCAGCTCAACGGTCGATTAGCCACGCAGCAGCGACATCACGTTGTTCGGTGCCGAGTTGGCCTGGGCCAGCATCGCGGTACCGGCCTGCTGCAGGATCTGCGAACGGCTCAGCTTGCTGGTTTCCGAAGCGTAGTCGGTGTCGGTGATGCGGCTCTTTGCGGCCGACTGGTTCTCGATCGAGGTGGCCAGGTTGCTGATGGCGTAGCCCATGCGGTTCTGCGCGGTACCCAGCGACGAGCGCTCGGTGTTCAGTGCCTTCAGGGCGCCGTCGATGGCGGTGATGGCGGCCGAGGCGGTCGATGCGTCGGTGACGGCGATGGCGGTGGCGTTCAGCGCGGCGTACGAGGTGTTCGAACCGAAGGTCACGTCGATCTTCTGGCCGGCGTCGGCACCCACCTGGATCGACTTGGTCTGGGCGGTCGCGGTCAGCAGTGCGTTACCGTTGAACTTGGTGTCCGAAGCGATACGGCCGATTTCCGTGTTCAGCGCGGTCATTTCGGTCTGGATGTTGGCCCATTCGTCTGCACCGTTGGTGTCGTTCGCACCCTGGACTGCCAGTTCACGCATACGCTGCAGCGCGTCCGAGATGTTCGACAGTGCGCCGTCGGCGGTCTGGATCATCGAGATGCCGTCGTTGGCGTTACGCGATGCCTGCGACATGCCGCGGATCTGCGAGTCCATCTTGGTGGCAATCGACATGCCGGCCGCGTCATCCTTTGCGCTGTTGACACGCAGGCCCGACGACAGGCGCTGCATCGAGGTCGACAGGTCGCCGGCCGATTTGGTCAGGTTACGCTGCGCATTCAGCGAGGACATGTTGGTGTTGATGATCGACATGGTATTTCTCCAGTGGGCAGTTCAGTTAGGTGCTGCTATCAGGGTTCGTTTGCTTGCTTCGCTGTTTCAGCTCGCTTGTATTCTTTAACGGACCCCTCTGCAAAAGCTTGAGGATTTTTTTAAAAAAATGTTTGCGAGCAACTTTACAACTGTGGCGGGCCTGGAGCGAATGCATCGCGCCAGGCCCGCGGCAATCACGTCAACGGCATCCCCACAGAAATATTTAGGGGCATTTCACCGTCCTGTTCCTGCCATGCCCCGCCCTGCCGCTGCGCTACACTCTGCGCACTATGTTGTGATTCCCTGTAAGGAAGATGATGAAAGACCTGAACAGCGGCGCGCCTCCGATGACGACTGAGCAACACGACGCCGCCGAAGCCGACCGCTGCTTTGCCGCCGGCCTCGCCGCCCACGAGCAGGGGCGCCTGGACGACGCGTTCGCCGCCTACGAGGCGGCCCTGCAGCATGAGCCCGGCCACTTCAGGGCGCTGCACCACGTCGCCATCCTGGCTTACCAGATCGGCAATTTCGACCTGGCGCTGGAATTCATCGGCGCGGCAATCACAGCCAATCCCGGCGTGTCCTCCGTATACAGCGACCTCGGGAATATCCTGGCGGCGGTGGGCGAGTCCGACAAGGCCTTGCAGAGCTATGCACAGGCGCTCCATCTCGACCAGCACAATGCCGACGCGCTCTACAGCCGCGGCGGCGTGCTGGCGGGGCTGGGCCGGCACCAGGAAGCGCTGGCGAGCTATGAGGCCGCCCTCGCGCTCGCGCCCGCCAACGCGCAGGCCTGGGATCACTGCGCCCGCGCATTGCTCGCGCTCGAACGGCCGGAGCAAGCGCTCGCCGGCTGCGAGCGCGCGCTTGCGCTCGCGCCCAGCGCCGATACCTGGCACACGCGGGGCCGGATCCTGGTCCGGCTCGGCCAGGCCGAAGCGGCCCGCGCCAGTTTCGAACAGGCGCTGGCGCTGGAACCGGGGCATGTGGAATCGCGCGCCGGCCATGCCCATGTCCTGCGTGCGCTCGGCCGGGTCGAGGAAGCCATTGCCGGCTTCGACGCCGCCCTCGGGCTCGACGCACAGCTGGCCAGCGCCCATCATGGCCGCGGCCAGGCCTTGCGCCAGCTGAAACGTTCGGAGGAAGGGCTGGCAAGCCTGCAGCAGGCCGTGATACTGGAACCGGCATCGGCCGAATACCGCATCGGCCTCGGCAGCGTGCTGCAGGAACTGGGACGGCCGAACGGCGCGCTGCACTGTTTCGACGCCGCCATCGGACTCGATGGCGCCAACCCCGCGGCCCATAACGGCCGCGGCATCGCCCTGCAGAGCCTCAAGCGCTTCGACGAATCGCTGGCCTGCTTTGCCAGGGTGCTCGAGCTGGTGCCGGGCCATGTCGATGCGACGCTCAACCGCGGCAATGTACTGCAGGATCTCGGCCAGCATGACGCCGCGCTCGCCTGCTATGACCGCGTGCTGGCGCTGAAAGGAGACAATGCCGAGGTCTGGAACAACCGCGGCAATGTCTACGAAGCCATGATGCGTTACGAGGATGCGCTCGCCAGTTACGAGCGCGCCATCGCAGCCAGTCCCGGCTACGCGGTTGCTCACTGGAACCGCGGCTTGCTGAACCTGCAGCACGGCCGCCTTGCCGACGGCTGGCGCGGCTACGAGTGGCGCTGGCAGAACGAATATCTGAGTGCCTACCGCGAAAAGCGCAACTTCGCGCAACCGCTATGGCTAGGCAAGCAGCTGCTCGCAGGTAAAACCATCCTGCTGTATGCGGAACAGGGCCTGGGCGACACCCTGCAGTTCTGCCGTTATGCAGCGCTGGTGGCGGCGCGCGGCGCCCGCGTCGTGCTGGAAGTGCAAGGATCGCTTGCCGGTTTGCTGGCGCGCCTGGATGGCGTCGCCCAGGTCGTCGCCAAGGGCGATCCGCTGCCGCCATTCGACTACCAGTGCCCCCTGATGACGCTGCCGCTGGCCTGCGGCACCGAGCTGGCGTCGATCCCGGCGCCGCGGCGCTACCTCGCGGCCGACGCCGGCCGCCTGGCCGCCTGGCAGGCTCGGCTCGGCCCCCACCTGCGCCCGCGCGTCGGCCTGGTCTGGAGCGGCAACCCGCACCATGCCAACGACCACAACCGCAGCCTCCCGTTCGCGCAGCTGGCCCGGCTGTTCGCCCTCGACTGCCAGTTCGTCTCCTTGCAGAAGGAATACCGCGCCGCGGACCGCGAGGCGCTCGACGCTTGCGGCGCCGTCCTGCGGGTCGACGAACACCTGAACGATTTCTCGGACACGGCCGCCCTGTGCGAACTGATGGACCTGGTGATCGCGGTCGATACCAGCGTCGCCCACCTGGCGGGCGCGCTCGGCAAGCCGCTGTGGGTGCTGCTGCCGCACGTGGCCGACTGGCGCTGGCTGACCGGACGCCTTGACAGCCCCTGGTATCCGGGCGCGCGTCTGTTCCGTCAAAACAAGGCGGGCGACTGGGAAGGCGTGATCGGCGCTGTCAGGCAGGCATTCGACGCCCTGCCCCGTCCCTCGGAACAGGCGGTTCCGGACACACCGTATTTTACAATTACGTAGCAATTGCAAAATAGCCGGGGTTCTGGCGTAATGCAAGCTGGATTATGAACTCAGCCGTATCGGCAAGATGCGGCCAGACCCGCACATGATGACACCCCAGATTCCGGCAGACGAGGCCCGGCGGCTCGCCGCCCTGCATGCGACCAGCCTGTTCGGCACGGGCCCCGAGGAAGCATTCGACCGGATCACGCGCATGGCGGCCAAGCTGCTGCGGGTGCCGACCGCCCTGATCTCGCTGGTCGGCAGCGATACCCAATGGTTCAAGTCGCGCTGCGGCTTCGACGTGCAGACCACTTCGCGCGAGGTGTCCTTCTGCGGCCATGCCATCCTGACCGACCAGCCGATGGTGGTCGAGGATGCCACCAGGGACCCGCGCTTCGCCGATAACCCGCTCGTCGTCGGCGCACCCCATGTGCGCTTTTATGCCGGGGTGCAGCTGTATTCGGTCGAGCGCGCCAAGCTCGGCACCCTGTGCATCCTCGACAGCGAGCCGCGCGAACTGGGCGCCGCCGAGCTGGACGAGCTGCACGACCTGGCGCGCATGGTCGAGGAACTGATCTACCACCGCCAGCTCGCCATGGCCGCCCAGCAATTGCACGACCAGCTGCAACAGAACGCTTCGCGCGCCCAGCTGGCCGCTTCCGCCGGCCAGGTCGAATTCCTGCTGACGCACGATACCCTGACGGGACTGGCCAACCGCCAGGCC
>JBBWZO010000317.1:0-10537 GCA_039649125.1 Massilia sp.
GAGATCGCCTCGCCGCGCACCGGCGGCATGCTGCGGCTGGAGATGGACCCGAAGCTGGCCTGGGCGCTGGCGCACCCCGAGCGATTCCCGGTCGATCTCAACCGGGCCCCGCGCGAGCTGCTGCTTCGGGTGCCGGGACTGGGCGTGAAGGCGGTCGACCGACTGCTGCTGGCGCGCCGCGGGCGCGGCCTGCGCAGCGACGACTTGAAGCGCCTGCACGTGCCCAGCCGCAAGGTGTTGCCGTTCGTGGTGCTGGCCGACCACCAGCCTCGCGGTGCCGCGGCGGTGCAGGCGCTGGCGCGGCCCTCCCAAGTGCAGGGCGCCTTGTTCTGAGGCGACCGGACCATGCAAGCCCGCCTCTCCAGCGCCATCGACCTCACCGGCTTTCGCAACGAAGCCCGTGACTTGCTGGCCCACCAGGTGCCGCCCGAGCAGGTGCACTGGGAAACCGACGTCGTCACCGAGGCCGACCTGTTTGCGCAACCGGTGCAGGGCTCCGACCAGGCACGCCCCTCGCGCAGCATTCCGCGGGCCGCCACCGCGATCGTGCCCTCGTCGTTCCTGCGTCTGTGCGAAGTGGTGGTGCTGCACCACGATGCGCAGCGCTTCTCGCTGTTGTACCGGCTGCTGTGGCGGCTTGTGCACGAGCCGAACCTGCGCAACGACCCGATCGACCCCGACATGCTGCAGGCCCAGCAGATGGCGCAATCGGTGCGGCGCGACATGCACAAGATGAAGGCCTTCCTGCGCTTTCGCCAGCTGCCCGACCAGGAGCATCCGGGCGAGGTGCTGCACGTGGCCTGGTTCGAGCCGGTGCACCACATCGTCGAGGCGGTCGCGCCCTGGTTCGCGCGCCGCTTCGCCGGCATGCGCTGGGCCATCCTGACGCCCGAGCGGTCGGTGCGCTGGGACGGACGGCAGCTGATGTTCGGCCCTGGCGGCAGCCGCGCCGATGCGCCCGCGGCCGACGCCGGCGAGGCGCTCTGGCTCACCTACTACCGCAGCATTTTTAATCCTGCGCGGGTGAACGCCCAGCTGATGCAAAGCCATATTCCGTCGCGCTTCTGGAAGAATCTGCCGGAAGGCGCGATCGTCCCCGCGATGGTCAGCAATGCCGAACTCGGCGCACGCAGCACCGGCCAGGCCCAGGCGGTGGGGCGCAAGACGGGGGCCACGATCCCGATCGCCCCCGCCGACGCCCAGCCGGAACGCCAGCAGCCCTCGAAACTCGACGAATGCCGGCGCTGTGATCTATGGCAGTTCGCGACCCAGGCGGTGCCGGGAGCGGGGCCGAAGCGGGCGCCGATCATGCTCGTCGGCGAGCAGCCGGGCGACCAGGAAGACCTGGCCGGCGAGGCTTTTGTTGGCCCGGCCGGCAAGCTGCTCGACCGGGTGTTCGACGCCGCCGGGCTGGAACGGCGCACGATCTACCTGACGAATGCCGTCAAGCATTTCAAGTGGGAGCCGCGCGGCAAGCGGCGCCTGCACAAGACGCCGGCCCAGCGCGAAGTGGACGCCTGCCACTACTGGCTGGACAAGGAACTGGTCTCGGTCAAACCGAAGGTCATCGTCGCGCTCGGCGCCACGGCCCTGAAATCCGTGCTCGGCAACGGCAATGCGAAGCTGGGCGAGTCGCTCGGCAAGGCGATCCAGCACGACGGGCGCTGGGTGGTGACCGTCTACCACCCCTCGTACATCCTGCGCGTGCCCGATGAGGAAGCCAAGCGCCAGGCCTTCAATGTGATGGTCGAGGGGTTGAAGCTGGCGCAGCAGTTGCTGGAGCGGCAGCCGGAAGAGCCGAAGGGGTAAAAGCCGGTCGACGATCAGCCCCGGTATGTAGGGTGGACTCCCGAGTCCACGCGTGACGGTGCCTCATTGTTGGCGTACAGGTATGTACGTAGCAGCGAACAATGCTCATCGTTCCGCGTGGACTCGGGAGTCCGCCCTACGTTCATGCCATCGCTTCCGCCGCAGGCTGTCGGATGGCCAGATTAATCAACCCCCCGGCGCCACCGCCACGTCGAAGCGCACGATGTCCCCGGCGCTGACCTGGCGTGCCGCGCCCGGCGGCATCACGGTCCCGATCGCGAACCCCGGCTGCACCTGCACAATGGCCACCGTCCCGACCGGCGACTCGACCGCGCCCAGCGGCGTCAACGCATCGCTGCCGTACACCTGCTGGCGCGCGTCGACCCGGTAGACGACGAGCTGGTCGCCCGGCGCCACCGACGAGGTGCTGCCGGCATCGATGAAGATCCGCTCGCCCTCCACCCGCACCACCTTGGCCATGAAGGGCAGCGGCGCCAGCTCGGTCATGATGCCGGCGATGCCCTCGTCCAGGGCGCGCATGATCGCGCCGCCGAACGGCGTGGCCGCGAAGCTGGCGCTGCCGAAGGGCTTGTCGCGGCCGACACGCTGCGTGCCGACCTGTTCCACGGCCGCCGTGCGCCGTGCAAGCAGGGCACCGGTCAAGCCGTCGTACACGAAAAATTCGATCTCGATGCGGCGCGCCTTCCGGTCGATCAGGCCATACAAGGTCGGCTTGTCGAAGTTGCTCGCATCGACGATTTCGCCCGCAATCACGAACTGGCCCTCGTACATGGCGGCGATGCGGCGCACGGCGGCCGTGTCCGCGCTCGGCCCGCTGCTGCCGGGAGAGATCACATAGGGGCTGCTCTTGCCGAGGAATTTGCCGCTGCCCGTCATGCGGCGCAGCAGTTCCTGCGGCAGGCGGGTGGCGATGTCGTCGACGTCGTCGAGCTGGGGAGAACGGCGCACGTGGAAGGGCGTGACGACGATTTTTTTCTTGTAGCCGAGGTTGATGCTGCCGCTGGGCCGCGCCTCTTCTTCCTGGACGGCGATGCGCACGTGCAGCATCTGGCCGGCCTGCCATTCGCGCAGCACCGTGTAGCGGTCGAAATCAAAGGCCGGCTGGACGCGGCTGCTGTCAAAACTGCGGGCGCTGGTGCCGGCACCGGTGCCCGCACCAGCGACTGCCGCGACGTCGACGCGCGCGCCGCTGCGCAGGCCCAGCTGGGCCAGGGCATCCTGGATGGCGAGCTGGCGCGCACGGGCCATGCCGCCGTTGGCAATCACCGACACGCCCTCGGCCTCGACCGGAGCGGCCAGGGCCGGTCCGCTCAAAACCAGCGCCAGCGCCAGAGCTAAAAGCGCGGCGCAGGCAGCCTGGAATTTACTGGGCATGGTAGAACGACGCGCCGTAGGCAGCGCCGGGGCCGGCACTGCCCACCATGCCGCGGGCGTTCCTGGCCACTGCCGGGGCAGGGCGGCTGGCAGGCGCCTGGGAAGCCTGGGAGGCCTGAGAGGTGGCCGCATTGGTATCGAAATCCATTTCCACGCTCGTCTCGACAGTGCCGTCTTCGCGCTGGACGACATTCGTCACACGCGCACCACGGATGAAGGCGTGAATATACACCTTGAAACTGTCGTCCTTGAGCGCCAGCGACCCAACCGTGCTGCCGCCCTCGATGCGCAAGCCATACACCTGCTCGGCCATGGCGCGGTAGGCGTCCAGGCGAGAGGCGCGCATCGCCAGCAGCTTGCGCTGGGCCGTCGAGACGCGGTCGCACTGGCCGCTGCAGGCGGCGTTGTTGATGGCGCCGTAGCCGGTGGCGTTCAGGGTGACGATGACAGGCTGCACGGGGGCCTGGCGGGCCGGGGTGGGCAGGCGCACGGTGCCGCAGGCGGACAGCAGCGAGGCGGCGGCAAGGACGAGGGCAGCGACGAGTTTCATGACGGATCCGGTAAGCATTCTGCGCGCGAGGGCGCGGTATCAGTCAGGAATAACGGCCGCTGCCGCCGGATCTTGATGGACGTACGGAAATATTTACCGCAAAAAGAGGCACTGGCGCGGCCGCTACTGCGCCGCGACAAGGTTTAGAGCGCTTAACAAAACCTTCAGGTCAAGGCGCAGCGTCGAAGACAGTACGATTGTACGGCGAGACGCTGCAACGCAGACATGGAGGTTTTGTTAGGCGCTCTTTGTGGAACCGCTCCCGGCAACGCCGGCAGTGTGGTCAGGACGAGGACAGCACGAACTGGTTGCCGTCCGGGTCCTTCATGATGGCGAACGTCCCCCAGGGCTGCTTTTGCGGTTCCGACACGAACTCGACGCCGCGCGCCGAGAGCTGGCGCCAGGTCGCCTCGACGTCGTCGCAGGCGAGCGAACCGTTGAAGGCGCTGCCGATGCGGTCCTGCTGGCCATCGGGCGTGAACAGCACGAAGCGCGTTTCCGAGCTGCCGATGCGCAGCTCGATCCAGCGCTGCTTGCCGTCGAAGTCCTGGTCGGTGATCACGCGAAAGCCGAGCTTCTCGGTATAGAAGGCGAGCGCCGCGTCCTGGTCGCGGGTCGGGATGCTGACGAATTTGATATGGGTGATCAAGCGGGTCTCCTGGTTGGGTGGCCGGCATTCTCGCACCGGGAAGCGGTCCGCTATAATCATCAAGACTATACTCTTGAAGAATACAGTGACGACCTCGACCCCTACGTGATTGACGTCCTGATGCCCGACCTGGCCGGCCACGAACGCTCGCCCGCCGCCTTCCTCATCTATTTGTACCTGTGGCAGCGCACCGAAGCGCAGCAGGGCCGCGCCGTGCAGGCGAGTTACGCGACGCTGGCATTGGAGACCGGCCTGTCGAAGGTGACGGCGCAGCGTGCGATTGCCCTGCTCGAACGCCGGCAACTGGTCGGCGTCACGCGCAGCGCGCCGACCGCGGTGCCCAGGTATGCCGTCCTGCGCCCCTGGGCGGCGCGCAAGCGGCCCGAGTAGACAGATACCAGGCATGCATATGCCTCTTGTAACATCTTGTTTCTTGCTTGGTTCGCTAGACGGAAAGACAATACCTTTCAGAAATTAACTACAAAGGGATGTCCGATGTTGAAACGCGTATTGCCTGCCCTGATGCTGTGTCTGTTCGGCCTGCCGGCATGGGCGCAAACCGATGCCGCGCCTGCCCCGCCAACTGCGCCGACGCTGGAAGACGGTGAAGCGGTGCCGCAAACGGTGCTCGTTTCCGGCAGCCGGCCAGGACCGGGCCTGTGGAAGGTGTCGAAGGACGAGCACGTGATGTGGGTGTTCGGCGCCTATTCTCCATTGCCCGCGAAGATGGAATGGCGCTCGCGCGACGTGGAGAAAGTTATCGCCGGCTCCCAGGAATACCTGAAGGCGCCGGGTTACGGGATCGGGGTGGGCTGGACCGGCATCACCGCCTTGCCCTTCCTGATCGGCATCAAGAAAAACCCGGACGGCGCCGAGCTGAAGGATGTGCTACCGCCGGAAGTGTATGCGCGCTGGCTGCCCCTGAAACAGAAATATTTCGGCAACGACGGCGGCATCGAGCGCGAGCGCCCGACCTTCGTCGCGCCCGAACTGTACAGCCGCGCGATGAAGCAGGCCGGCCTCGCGAGCGACGACGACGTGCGCAAGACCATCGGCAAGCTCGCCGACAAGCACAAGCTGAAGTTCACCGACGCGAGCTACCAGGTCGCGGTCAAGGATCCCGCCAAGGCAGTGCGCGATTTCAAGAAGACGGCCATGGACGACACGGCCTGCCTGGCGAAAACCATCGACAGCCTCGACGCCGACGTCGAAGTGATGCGCGCCCGCGCCAACGCCTGGGCGGTCGGCGAGCTCGACGAGATTCGCAAGCTGAACTTTGCCGACCGCAGGGCGGCCTGCGCCCAGGCGCTGGGCACCAGTTCGCTTGCCAGGGACCAGCCCGAGCTGAAGGACATCCACGAGCGCGCCGCCGCCAAATGGGTGGACGCTGCGGAGAAGGCACTCGCCAGCAACGCGAGCACGTTCACGGTCGTGCCCATCCAGGACATCCTCGACCCGAAGGGCGTGATCGCCACGCTGCAGGCCAAGGGGTATGCGGTCGAGCCGCCGAAATAAACCCGGCCGCCCCGACAGCACTGCCGCTTCCTTGAATTGCCTAAAAAACATGTCGTGCGACGGCTGAACTTGCTATTGCGTTATCATCGTGAAGGGATGTTGCAAAGATACAAAATGGCTATCTCTGCAGGTAACGATGCCAGGGCAAACAAAAGGGAAGGTTGGACGATGAAATTGTCACACGTGTTGAATGTCGCCTCGGAATACATGCGAGCCGAGCTGTATGCGATTTCATCGATCAAGCGCCTGTCCGACGTGCACCTGCTGTGGGGGCCGATCCATGCGCGGCGCAACCTGGGCCTCGGCGCCAAGTTCTTTTCCCTGTACAGCCTGGCCGAGGTGCCGAAGCGCACCTGGTCGGATTACCTGGACAACGAGCCGCTCAAGAAGCGCTACGCCGCCATCACGTCGAAAGAAGCGCGCCAGCTGGCCGATGACAAGATCAAGTTCTTCGAACATTGCAGCGCACACGGGATCGCCACCGCGAACATCGTTGCCCTGATTACCAAAGCCGAGCCGAACGGCAGCGCGATCCCCCACGTGCTGGCGCCGGCCGACCTCGAAAGACTGCTCGTGCCTGGCGAGTATTTCGTCAAGCCGAGCGCCGGCTCGCACGGCAAGGGCACCTTTTCCCTGACGGTGACCCCATCCGGCCTGCGCTGGAGCGGCGGCCATTATGGGTCGTTCGCCGACCTGTCGCGCTATTGCGAAGCGGCGCTCGCATTCACGCGCGCCCTGATCGTGCAGCCCAAGCTGTCGAACCACCACATCATCAAGAACATCACCCAGTCGAAGGGCCTGTCGACGATCCGCGTTGTCACCATCCGCAAGGCGGGGCAGATCGAGGTCATCGCCGGCGCCGTGCGCATCGTGGTCGGCGAATCCGATGTCGACAATTTCTCGCATGGCGCCAGCGGCAACCTGGTCGCCGGCGTCGATGTCGACACGGGCAGGATGATCACCTCGATCGGCTCGAAGTCGAAGACCTGGCCGGCCATGAAGGACGTACCGGTGCACCCGCAATCGGGCGCGTCGATCACGGGCGTGCAATTGCCGTACTGGCCGGAAGTGGTGGCACTGGCCAAGCGCGCGCATACCTCGATCACGGGCCTGCACACGGTGGGCTGGGACATCGCCATCCTCGAAGATGGTCCGGTGATCGTCGAAGCCAACTGGCGCTATGACATCGACATCCTGCAGGTGGCCTACAAAAAAGGTTTCAAGCCCGTGATCGACGCGAAGCTGGCCTGCTGAATGGCCTGCTGATAAGCCGGCAGCCGACGAAGCGCGGCCCCGCGTCGGTCCTGTCCCGGCGCAACCGATGCAAGCTTGTCACTGCCGGGCAAAACCGCGTAGAATGCAACGAGTCGCGGGTGTAGCTCAATGGTAGAGCAGAAGCTTCCCAAGCTTACGACGAGGGTTCGATTCCCTTCACCCGCTCCAGTGAGAGTTAATGGCTTAGCACTGTTCACTGCAACCCGGCTTGCCGTAGGTACCTGCGCGGCTTTGTTGAGCAAATCGAGCGAAGGCCGAGCGGACGCTATTTGTAGTTCGTTTTATAACACTGGGACCGTAACCGGGGTGCTCAGCCGAGTAAAGCGGTTTAGCACGGCAGCCCGCACTTGGAGCTCGGCGACCTGACGGTCGAAGTCGCGAGCCATGACGCGTTCGCCCAGCAATTTAAAGCAGCGCATCTTGGTTTCAACAAGGCTGCGCCGGTGGTAGCCGCTCCATCTCTTCCATATTGCCCGTCCCAGCCTTTTTCTCACCCGCAGGATGTCGTTACGTGCATCGGCTCCACAGCGGTTTGCCTTCCAGGGCTTGGCGTTCTTGCGGGTTGGGATGACGGCATGCGCAGCGCGCAGCGCGATGGCTTCATGACAGTCCTTCGTGTCGTAAGCGCCGTCGCCACTGACGCTGGCAATGCGCTCGTCAGCAGAAATCTGGTTGAGCAGCGCTGGCAGGACAGGTGCGTCACCGATACTGTTGTCGGTCACTTCCATGGCCCGGATCTCGAGCGTATCGGCGTCAATCCCGAGATGCACCTTGCGCCATTGGCGGCGGTAATCCGCGCCGTGCTTCTTCGTCTTCCATTCGCCTTCGCCCAGTATTTTGATGCCCGTGCTGTCCACCAGCAGGTGCAAGCCCGTCGTGGTCGGTGCAGCGCCGATTGCCACTTGCAGCGTCTTTTGCCGCCGGCTGACTGTGCTGTAGTCCGGCACCGGCCAGTCGAGCCCAGCCAGGTGCAGCAGGCTTTGCGTCATCCCCATGGCCTGCCGTAGTGGCAAATTGAACAGGCACTTCATGCTCAGGCAGAACTGGATTGCCTCGTCGCTGAACGTCTGGCTACGTCCGCGCTTGCCACTCGGTTGCCCACGCCAGTTCATCGTCGGGTCAAGCCAGATGAGCAGCGAGCCGCGCGACTTCAACGCTTCGTTGTATGTCTTCCAGTTGGTCGTGCGGTACTTCTGTGGCGCTGGTTTCATCCCGTTCAGGCTACCAGACCTACGCGTTCTACGCTGGTCGAGCCTGATTTACGCAACAAAGCCCGTGCGAATACAAAGTGCCGCACGCCATGGCTGCTATCTCGCCTAAACTTTGCATCCAAGCTCCATCAAAGCAGCCCGCCTTTCCTTAAGATTTGGGCTTCGCAGTCTTTTTGCGTATTGAATATATTGGCTGCTCTTAGGAACGAGGCGCCGCGTTACCAGAAAATCCGCAACAAGCGAAATAAGCAGCGCTTCATCTCGCTCTTGATTGATTAATTTTGACAAAAGAACTGACAACTCATTCATTCGCTGCGGACTCAGGTTCTCAACTTGCAAATTGTTTAGCGCCCAGAGCCTCGCCGCAGCGTCTCCCTGCGCAAGAACATTTACTAGACTACGCCAAACCTGTTCATCTGCTGTGCGACCGAAGATAGCGGTCAAAAGTCGTGCGTGATGTAAGGACGTAGGACAAGCGTCGAGCTTCAATAAATCTTTAGCAAATTCCAACAACTCTTCCCGCGAAAGCACAATTTCTAGCGCAGCAAATGAAACCCCATCACCGGCCGCGGCCCTTGTTTTTAAAGAATCAACGATTTCGCCATACTCTTGAAGTGACAATCCTTCGAAATCGTGCCAAGAAAAACCATCAAGGTATTCTCGACCGGTTTGTTGCAGCTTTGTTCTTACTCGCAAATAAGCATCGGTACTCATGGTCACTCCTAGTGCAAACGCGCTGGCGAATTTCTCAAAGTCGGCTCAACAAGCTTCCGCTCGATCTGGTCAACCTCCCCCATAAGCTGGAGCTTCTCAATGATCGGTTCTTCATATTTCTGCCAGACAGTTCCGCCTTGCCAGTCCAGCTCGCCCAAGCTATTAATTGCTTTTTCCGGAGTCTGCCAAACATGGATATTTCCAGAAGCTCCGGAAGCATATTTTGAAGAAAGCCCTCCCCAAAATTGCTCCCCACCTTTATCCCAAGTAAATCTATCGTTAAGAAACCTCCAATTATTTACTACTGTGCCTCCTGGTGTTGTCTCCATTAGCGCCACTCCGGAAGTACCGGCCTCTCTCATGGCTGCATCTAAGTTGCCACTCCAAAATCCCAGTGGCCTCCCGCCCGTACTGACATCTAATTGCTGAATCAGTCCATTGACATCGCCATCGATAATATATGGTTTGGCGGATATTCGGGCATTGAATACTGTCCCTTCTTTGTTGGTGTTTAACATAGACATGTTACGTAGCGCCGCAATTTCGTCAGCGAGCGTTGTCCCGTAGGGGGTTAGCGCAACGGCTGGCGTCTCGGCGATACCCGAAACAATATCCTCGGGCTCAGATGTAGAACGACTGGTTGTTGACGCCCCTCCTCCGCCGCCTCGCTCTGCCACTGATATAGATTTTTTGCTCGTCGCCGATACCGCATCCCCGATGGCTGTAGTAGCTTTACCCGCAACCTTCCCTGCACCTAACACAGAGCCCAACATCACCACACCTTGTGCCCCTGTGGCGAGCTGAACTGAACCGCCCCGGGTTTTGTAGAGGCTCCATTGTTTGAGAGAATGGAGTCATGAAGAAACAACCCAAGTATTCCCCCGAAGTCATCGAGCGCGCTGTGCGCATGGTCAGCGAAGCCGGCAGCCAGTACGAATCACAGTGGGCCGCGATCACGTCGATCGCGGCCAAGATCGGCTGCACGCCAGAGACGTTGCGCCGCTGGGTACGCCAGCAGGAGCGCGATACGGGCCAGCGTCCAGGACCGACCACCGCCGAAGAAGAGCGCGTCAAGGCGCTCGAGCGGGAGGTGCGCGAGCTGCGCAAGGCAAACGAGATCTTGCGCCTGGCGAGTGCGTTTTTCGCCCAGGCGGAGCTCGGCCGCCACTTCAAGCCGTGAGAGCGTTTATCGACCGGTACCGCCATGCCTACGGTGTCGAGCCGATCTGCCGGGTGATGCAGGTTGCGCCGTCGGGCTACTGGCGCTACGCCGCACAGCAGCGCAACCCGGCACTGCGCTGTGCCCGCATCCAGCGCGACGACGTGCTGAGCGTCGACATCGAGCGAGTCTGGCAAGCGAACCTGCAGGTCTATGGTGCCGACAAGGTCTGGCGCCAGTTGCGGCGTGAGGGAACGGAC
>JBBWZO010000348.1:0-10807 GCA_039649125.1 Massilia sp.
GGCCGATGGAGCGCGCCCCTGTGTAAAATATCGTTTTAATTCTTACACCTGCAGAGGTTTCACCGCCGCCTGTCGATTATATATTCAAAATGAAGGACTTAGAGAGAATTTCTGGGAAGACAGTCCAAATGAAGATGCAAAACGATGTTGTTCCCCCTTCATCACAGGCATTGGCAGCACAGTTCGTCACCATCACCGAGGAAGAAGCCGGCCAGCGCATCGATAACTACCTGCTGCGGGTATGCAAGGGCGTTCCGAAAAGCCACATTTACCGGATCCTGCGTTCGGGCGAAGTCCGGGTCAACAAGGGCCGGATCGACCAGCTCTACCGCCTGGAAGCGGGCGACCTGGTACGCATTCCGCCGATCCGCATCGCCGAGAAAACCAGCACGGCGCCGGTGCCGGGCGCCGAATTCAAGATCGTCTTCGAGGACACCCACCTTCTCGTCATCGACAAGCCGGCCGGGGTCGCCGTGCATGGCGGCTCGGGCGTATCGTATGGTGTCATCGAGCAATTGCGCGCCGCGCGGCCGGATGCGAAGTTCCTGGAACTGGTGCACCGCCTCGACCGCGAAACCTCGGGTTTGCTGTTGCTGGCGAAAAAGCGCTCCGCGCTGACCAATTTGCACGAGCAAATGCGCGACGGCCATACCGACAAGCGCTACCTGGCCGCCGTGTCCGGCGACTGGGTCAACAAGCGCCAGCATGTCAAGCTGCCGCTGCATAAATACTCGACGCCCGACGGCGAGCGGCGCGTGGTGGTGCAGGCCGGCGGCATGGAATCGCACACGGTCTTCAATTTGCTGCGCAAGTGGGAAAAATTTGCCCTGCTGGAAGCCGAACTAAAGACCGGGCGCACCCACCAGATACGCGTTCATCTGGCATCGTCCGGCTTCCCCATCCTTGGTGACGAAAAGTACGGCGATTTTGCACTGAACAAGGCCTTGCAGAAGGCCGACGAAAGCCGCGGAGCCTTGCGCCGCATGTTTCTGCACGCCTATAAAATCACCTTCACCCATCCCGATTCGGGTAAGCCGATGACGCTGCAGGCACCCTTGCCAGCAGAATGCGACCGTTTCTTGTTAAGCTTGGGGCAGGCGGTGAATTAAAAGTGAGGGGCGACGGCTCGTCATCCAGGCCCCCGGCCTGAATGACTCCACGCGTTCAACTGTCGATGAACATTCGTACCCGCATACAGCGCGATTGATGGATCGATCGCGAATTTGCTGCAGCAAACTATCACCGCGTGGACGGCAAAGCCGTCCACCCTACGAACAACAAGAGCCGGCGACGTGCCGGGAGAAACAAGAGGAGCCGGCAGTCGGCCGGAAGACATGCCAAGAAAGCAATTTGATCTGATCGTGTTCGACTGGGACGGCACCCTGATGGACAGTACCGTCGCCATCGTGCGCTGCATCCAGGCGGCGGCGCGCGACGTCGGCCTGCCGGTGCCCAGTGACGAGGCCGCCTCGCATGTGATCGGGCTGGCCTTGCCGGAAGCCATGCAGGCGGCCATGCCCGACATGCCAGCCAGCATGTACCCGCGCCTGGTCGAGCGCTACCGCTACCATTTCCTCACAAAAGACCACGAACTGGTGCTGTTCAAGGGCGTTCGCGAGATGTTGGCCGAACTTTCCCAGCAAGGCTATTTCCTGGCCGTGGCCACCGGCAAGAGCCGGGTCGGCCTGAACCGGGCCCTGAACGCGGCCGGTCTGCTGTCGACCTTCGATGCCACGCGCTGTGCGGACGAAACATTTTCCAAGCCCCATCCGGCCATGCTGCAGGAACTGACGCGCGAGCTCGGCCAGGACATGCGGCGTACCGTGATGATCGGCGATACCACGCACGACCTGCTGATGGCCCGGAACGCCGGCGCGGCCGGTATTGCGGTAGAGTACGGAGCCCATCCGGCCGACCAGCTGCAGGCCTGCCGCCCGCTGTACTCGGCGAAATCGGCTGTCGAGCTGCACGCGTGGCTGGCCGAGTACGCGTAGTATGGCCGATGATATGGCCGATGTGCTGATCTGCGATTCCGACGCGCTGGTTGATCGCGGCGCCGGCGTGCGCTTCCCGGTCTCGGTGTTCGGGGAGGCGGCAACCGGCTTCGTCGTGCGCTACCAGGGCAGGCCCTATGCCTACCTGAACCGCTGCGCCCATGTGCCGATCGAACTGGACTGGGTGGAAGGCCAGTTCTTCGAATCGGGCGGCGAATACCTGATGTGCGCGACCCACGGCGCGGTCTACCGCCCGGAAAGCGGCGTGTGCGCGGGCGGACCCTGCCGCGGCGCGCGCCTGCGCCAGATCGCCGTCCACGAGACCGATGGCAAGGTGTACTGGCAGCCGGACGAACGGATCGGCCTGCCCGGCGCCTGAACACGAACCCATTGGATGCTTCCAGCAATACCTAAATCAGATACGTATGAGCGACAACATCAGGAACGAGGGCGAAGGCCGGTTTGCCGCCAACCCGACGGTGAGCAACTGGGAGCGCGAAACGCTCGAAAAGCTCGTCTTTGCCACCATCAAGGAACGGCGCGCGGCGCGCCGCTGGAGCATCTTTTTCCGGATCGCTTTCCTGATCGTGCTCGTGGTTGCCCTCTGGACCTACCTGGGCCTGAACTTCGGGGGCGACGACGAAAACCTCGGCCGCCATACGGCTTTGATCGAAATTAACGGCGAGATCGAAGCAGAAGGCAGCGGCGCCGCCGACAATGTCATCCCTTCGCTGAACAAGGCCTTTGAGGACGCGGGCTCGGCCGCGGTGGTGCTGCGCATCGACAGCCCCGGCGGCAGTCCGGTGCAGGCCGGCATCATCGTCGACGAGATCCTGCGCCTGAAACGCGGCTATCCGGACAAGCCGCTGTACGTCGTGGTCGACGAAATCTGCGCCTCGGGCGGTTATTACATTGCCGCCGCCGCCGACAAGATCTACGTGAACAAGGCCAGCATCGTCGGCTCGGTCGGCGTGCTGATGGACAGCTTCGGCTTCACCGGCACCATGGAAAAGCTGGGCGTCGAACGCCGCCTGCTGACCGCCGGCACCAATAAGGGTTTCCTCGATCCGTTCAGCCCGCAGTCCGACAAGCACCGTGAACACGCGCAAGAAATGCTGAACGAAATCCACCAGCAATTCATCTCGGTGGTGCGCGCCGGCCGCGGCACGCGCCTGAAGGAAACGCCGGAAACCTTCTCCGGCCTGTACTGGACCGGCGCGAAAGCGGTGGACATGGGACTGGCCGACGGCTTCGGCACCGTCGACACCGTCGCGCGCGACATCGTCAAGGCCGAGGACATCGTTGACTACACGGCGCACGAAGGCTTGCCGGAACGGGTACTCAAGAAGTTTGGCGCGTCGGTCGGCGAAGGGGCGATGAAGGCCATGTCCGCCCCGACCCTGCCGAAGTTGAACTGACAAAGATCAATAAGTTCCTTGAAAGCGGCGCAAAATGTTCTATAGTGAAGCGTGTAGTTCTTCCGGGAAGAGCGATTAATAACCGGTGTTAACCATCATGATCGACCTATCTGGCAGCACTCACTTCCCCGCATGCGTGCGGGTTTCGAGAGAATTCAATTCCTCACTGTAACAGCCCTTCCTGGGAGCGAAAACGACGGCGCAAGCCGTCGTTTTCATTTGGGGAGTAGAACGCGGTTGCGTTCTGCTCGCGATCGGTAGGGTGGACTCCTGAGTCCACGCGCTTGTACCTTCGCAGACCGCGGCGCTTAAAACAATGCTTTGCATGTGCGTTCCGGGGCTTTGGGTCGCATTTCGATATTTTAATGCGGTACTGCGTGGACTCAGGAGTCCACCCTACACATCGCGAAATGCATGCTGCACGATACGATGCAAACATGACTAAATGCACCGGGTATGCTTCGCTGACTGGCATCAGGCTGGGGCCTGAGTGACGAGTCGTCCACCCTACGTCCTACGTCCTTCGCTACATGTTCGTGATCTTGCATGCACAGTCTCTGCGACCATTGCTCAGGAAGCATCAGCTCGCGGTGCCCTCGGTGCCGGCAACGTCCGACCGGCCGCCGGCCGCCATCTCCACCGGCTCCGGCACCTCTTCATGCTGTACAAACCCGCCCGCATCGAGCCAGGCCTGGAATTCGTGCTGGGCACGGGCGAACCATGCGGCGCGCAGGGGCAGCTTGCCGTTGCCGTGCAGGTGAGGGACATTGCCGCCGGCGGTCCAGCGCGCCATCGCCAGCCGGGTCGGGAACAGGGTCGACTGTGAACGTGCCAGCGAGCGGCGCGCTGCCCTGATCGACGCGGACGCGACCGGGAGCAGGGTGGCAGGGGACACAAGTTTCTCTGTTTGCATGTCATTCCTCTTTGTAGAGTAATTAATCCTAGCGCTACCCTTATAAATTGCTGAAGCGCCGTAGGCCGATTCCTAATGGAATTGAAGTCTATCAATGGATCGACCGGTACGATTGATGTATGTCAAACGCGTGCACCGTTTCTATCCCTGCGGTAACACCTATGCAAGACCGTGCAAGCTTTGCCGCGCCCAGGCCTTCTGTTAAAGTCTCGCCCATGAGTAAATTATCCCTGGACCGAATCCTGCAATCGCAAGGCTTCGGTACCCGCAAGTATTGCCGTGCCCTGATCGAGGACGGCGACGTCGCCGTGAACGGTGTCATCCAAGACAACTACAAGCTCGCCGTGGACACCGAGGGCCTGGTCCTCACCGTGTTCGACGAGGAATGGGTGTACCGCGAGCACGTGTATATCGCCCTCTACAAGCCGGCCAATTTCGAGTGCTCGCGCAAGCCGAGCCACCACCCGGGCGTGCTGACCCTGCTGCCGGAACAGTTCGGCTGGCGCGAAGTGCAGCCGGTCGGCCGCCTCGACCATGACACCACCGGCCTGCTCCTGATGTCCGACGACGGCCCCTTCATCCACGCCCAGTCGTCGCCCAAGCGCCATGTGCCGAAGATCTACCAGGCCACGACCGCCGAGCCGGTTACCCCGGCGCTGGTGGAGCAGCTGCTTGCCGGCGTGCAACTGCACGACGAGCCGGCGCCGCTGCGCGCGGTGTCCTGCGTGCAGCGCGGCGAGCACCAGCTCGAGATCGTGCTGGAGCAGGGCAAGTATCACCAGGTCAAGCGCATGCTCGCCGCCGCCGGCAACCACTGCAGCGCACTGCACCGTTCCGCGATCGGCGGCCTGACGCTCGCGTCGCTGGGACTGAAGGAAGGCGAATGGTGCTTCCTGGAGCAGGACCAGCTGGCGCTGCTGGCCGCAGCCTGACGGCAGCACCGAAAGAGACGGGAAGAGACGGGAAGAGACGGGAAGAGACGGGAAGAAGAAAGCGCACGGCAGGCTAGGCGCGATGGCCGGGCCTGCCGTGCGCCGAAGCCCCCGGTTTTCTTGCACACTGCAGGGCGCCGCGCGTCGAGTCGTGGTCGGCGCTTGTTCAATGGAGAGCGGCAGTCGAACGCGACGACGCATTTTCGCAACCGATTCTTCTGCTCACAATGCCGCATCCACACCGTAACCTCCTGCTCTGCCTCCCCCTGCTGGTCGCCTCGCACGCCTTCGCCCAGGAAGCGCCGAAACTCCTGTCCGACTGCGCCAACATCGGCGACGACACCGCGCGCCTGGCCTGTTTCGACAAGCTGGCGGCCACGCCGGCGCCGCGCGTGGAAGCCGCCGTCGTCGTCAACCCGGCCGATGGCGCCCCGGCGGCCACGGTGCCGGTCGTCACCGCCCAGCCCTCGGCCGAGAGCAGTGCGAAGTTCAGCCAGCTCGACCATTGGGAGCTGGACGACCCATACCGGCGCGGCGTCTTCAAGTTCCGCCCGCACTATGGCAGTTACCTGATCGCCACGCGCAGCTACCGCACCAACGAGACGCCCTACCTGCCGTACCGCGACCTGACCGACAACAATGCCGACCTGTCGAAGAGCGAGCTCGCCTTCCAGCTCAGCTTCAAGATGAAAATGGTGCAGCAGGCCTTCGGCAAGCCGCTCGACCTCTGGTTCGGCTACACCCAGAACAGCTTCTGGCAGGCGGCCAACAGCAAGGCCTCCAGCCCTTTCCGCGAAACCAACTACCAGCCGGAAGTGATGGCGATCGTCCCGGTCGGCGTCGACCTCGGCGGCTTCCAGGTGCGCCACGTCGGCCTCGGCCTGAACCACCAGTCGAACGGCCAGTCGGGCACGCTCTCGCGCAGCTGGAACCGGCTGTACGCCCAGGTCGGCGTCGAGAAGGACGGCTTCTCGGCCACGGCGCGCGTCTGGAAACGCCTGAACGAAAGCGACGACGACAACCCGGACATCGTCGACTACATGGGCCGCGGCGACCTGGCGCTGGCCTACCGCCGCGAGGGCCACATTTATTCCTCGACGCTGCGCTACAACTTCCACACCAGCCGCGGCGCCATCCAGGCCGGCTGGGCCTTCCCGCTGGCGGGCAACCTGAAGGGCTACGCGCAGGCCTTCGCCGGCTACGGCCAGAGCCTGATCGACTACAACTACTTCCAGCGCTCGATCGGCCTCGGCGTCCTCGGCCTGTTTTAAAGTAGGGTGGGCACTCTGTGCCCACGCGGTAGATCGTCGGAATTCATGCGGCCTCACGCCATCTGGGAACGCAGAGGTAACGCAACAGAGCGGCATTGCCCAGGCCATGTGTTGGATGGCGGTCCGGCTGCCAACCACAGGATGCGCCGTACCGCGTGCCCACCCTACAATGCTAAAGCAAGCCGTCTCCCCAAGCGGTCGCACTACAATAACGGTCCGAACATTTCCCGACCGCAGATGAAACTCGCCACAATCAAGGACGGCAGCCGCGACGGCCAGCTGGCCGTCGTCTCGCGCGACCTGAAAAGCGCGCACATGGCCGACACCATCGCGCCGACCCTGCGGGCCGCGCTCGACGACTGGGCCTTCATCGCTCCCCAGCTCGACAGCCTGTACGCCCAGCTGAACGCAAACGCCACCCGGCGCGCCTTCGATTTCGACCCGGCGCGCTGCATGGCGCCGCTGCCGCGCGCCTCCCAGAGAGTGGAGGGCGGCGCCTACCTGCACCACGCCGAACTGCTGCGCGAACTGCTGCCGCACCGCGCCGGCCTGCCGCCCGTCGACGGCGACGCGCCCCTGATGCACCAGGCCGGCGGCGACGACCTGCTCGGCGCGCACGACGACATCGTGCTGGCGCATGAGGAGTGGGGCATCGACTTCGGCGCCGGGCTAGCCGTCATCGTCGACGACGTGCCGATGGGCGCAACGCCCGACGAGGCGCACGGCCGCATCCGCCTGCTGATGCTGGCCAACGACGTCGCGCTGCGCAGCCTGGCCGCCGACGAGCTGGCCAGGGGCACCGGCTTCCTCCAGTCCCGGCCCGCGGCAGGGTGCTCTCCGGTGGCCGTCACGCCGGACGAACTGGGCGAGGCCTGGCGCGGCGGCAGGGTGCACGGCGTGCTGCGCTCGACCTTGAACGGACACCTCGTCGGGCAGCCGGATGCCGGGGTGGACATGGCGTTCAACTTCCCGCAACTGATTGCGCACCTGTGCCGGAGCCGCACCGTGCGTGCCGGCGCCATCGTCGGCACCGGGCCGGTGTCGAACAGGGAGGCCGGCGCCGGCTACGCCTGCATCGCCGAACAGCGCAGCCGCGAGGCCATCGCCGACGGCACGCCGAGCACCCCGTTCATGCGCTTCGGCGACACGATCCGGATCGAGATGCTGGACGAGAAGGGGAAATCGATCTTCGGGGCGATCGAGCAGGCCGTCAGGCGGCCCGAGCGCTAAGCGGCAGCAGGCGGCAGGAAACGACAGGAAACGACAGGAAGGGCGGGCAGCCCCGGCTAACGCCGGGCTGCCGTATCGGCCGTCCCGGTCCAGAAATCCGCCGGCGCCGCCTCGCCGCGCAAGTCCACCTCGACCGGCTTCGTGATCCGGCGCGCCGCCTTCGCCAGGCGCACCGTGCCGTCCGGCTCGTGCAGCCGGTACCAGAGGAAGGCGACACCGGACAGGTGCAGCTTCTGCCCCGTGAACAGCCTGTCCCGCACCAGCGTCAGCCCCTCCAGACGCAGGTCGAAATCGAGCACCAGCGCCGTGCGCGCCCGGTTCGCGTAGCCGAGGTAGCGCGCGGCGTTGTAGAGCGGGCTCCGGTCGCTGGCTTCGCCCACCTTGAGCGACTCGACGAAGGCGTCGGCCGCCTTCAGCAGCTCCTGTGCACCGTCCGCCACCCGCCCCAGTTCCCTTTTCAGTTCGCCCTTGGCCGCATCCGCCAGCCGCTCGATGACGGCGACGCGGCCGGCATTCTGCCCGCGCAGCAGCATGAGCGCGCGCACCCGTGTCACCAGCTGTTCGTGCTGCGCCGGGTCGAGTTCGCCCAGGTAGCCGCTCCCCAGGCCGGCAAGCTTGTCCGGGCAGGACTGGGCCAGCGCCGTCGTGAACAGGTCGCGCGCGCCGCTTCCGTACGCGATGCCCTGCGCAATGACGTCCGTCCGGGCCAGGGCGCTGATGTCCGCCAGCGACCTGACGACCGCCGGCACCACCGCCAGCCCCAGCGCCGACAGCGGCGCCGCACGGGTTCCGGCGGGCCCGTGCCGGTCGATCACCTCCTGCAGCTGCCTGGCCTGTTGTTCGAGGCCGAGGCTCATCTGCGCAATGCCGTCGTTGACGATACGTGCCGTGACCACGCCCTGGGTGGACAGCGGATCGTGGATGACCGTCCCGCTGCCTGCGGGCAGGGCGCCGCACACCTCGGGCGCCAGTTCCCGCGCCAGGTCGAAGGCCTTGACCAGGCCGGCCGCCCCGAACCTGGACACATCCATCTCACCGGCAGGCGCCTTGCTCGAGGCGGGCGGCAGCCGTGCCAGCAAGGCGTCCCGCTCCGCCTCGGCGATGGCCGCGCGCGCCTGTGCCCCGCGCTGGGCGGCAAGGGCGTCGGCGCTGGCCTGGTAGCCGAGGGCGAGCGCATTGTTGATCGCATGCGTGTCAACCCGGGTTTGCGCCAGGGCAGGGTGAAGGGGCAATAACAGCACGACGGCCAACAGACGGGAGAACCCCATGTCATTCATCTCCGGTAGAGCAGGCGACAGTAATTTGCAGAGTCTGCTGTACCAGGACCAATTTAATGTTGCCATATGTCAATTTCTTGGTGCATGACGCGGTGATAGTTTCAATTTTTATGCCCAAAATGAGACAAAAGTGTGACAAATCTTTCTACACAATTTAGTGACATTGCGTGATATTTCTGCATGGAAAAACCAGATCCGGCGCCCGTTTTGCGTAATGCTCTGCGCTTTTGCCGGGCGTGGAGCAGAAAAAGCACATCCGGGCCTGCGCGTAAATTCACACTGATGGGATATCAATACCGCCATTCGTAAAGATGAGTGTTACTTATCGCGAAATTCTGCCTCCCAGATCTGACATTTGCTCTGTCACATTTCTTTGGATGGGGAAACTCACTATGTACAATTTTTACGTTCGTTGGTTGTAGGCATTCTTTTCCGCTCTCTTGCATGGCAATAGTTTGCTGGTAAAAGTCGCACAAAACAAAAACAGACCAGCACCATCCAAAACTACACGCCTTCAGAGGCAGCGGAAAAATCGATGTCAGTCACCCTCCCCAGGGCGCTGAAGCTGGCCAGCTTCGTCGCCGTGCTCCCCTTCGTCGTTACCGGCTGCGCCAACATGGAGCCGGGCATGCGCATCGATGTCGACCGCGTCCCCAGCACGCACAGCGCGCCGATGCCGGCGCCGGTCATCAAGCTGATCACCCCTGACCTGATCCAGGAAGAGCGCCTCGCCACAGAGCGCAGCGCCGACCAGCGCGTGCAGGCCCTGTTCGGCGACGCGCGACCCTACGTGATCGGACCCGGCGACCTGCTATCGATCCTGGTCTGGAACCACCCCGAGCTGAACATTGCCGCGACCGGCGCCCAGGCGCTGTCGAGCTCCGGTGCGCAGTCGCCGGCCGCCTTCGTCGTCGACAGCCAGGGCCTGATCCAGTTTCCCTACGTCGGTCCGATCAAGGTGGCCGGCATGACCGAGCTGGAAGCACGCAGCCTGCTGTCGAAGCGCCTGATCGAGTCGATCAAGAACCCCGACCTGACCCTGCGCGTGCTCGCCTACCGCAGTAAGAAGGTGTACATCGACGGCGACGTCAAGGCGCCGGGCAGCCAGGCGATCGACGACGTGCCGATGACGCTGCTGGAAGGCGTGAGCCGCGCCGGCGGCTTCCTGCCGACCGCCGACCAGAGCCAGGTGACCGTGGCGCGCAAGGGCGTCTCCTATCCGGTGAACCTGCCGCAGCTGGTGCGCCAGGGCGCCGACATGTCGCGCCTGATGCTGGCGCCCGGCGACGTGGTGCGCGTGCCGAGCCGCGACGAAAGCAAGGTCTATGTGCTGGGCGAAGTCAACCGCCCGGCCGCGCTCCCGCTGCACAACGGCAAACTCACGCTTGCCGCCGCCCTGGGCGAGGCCGGCGGCCTGAACCAGCTGAGCAGCGCCGCGCGCCAGGTCTATGTGATCCGCGGCGCCAACCAGCCGGAACCGGTGGTCTACAACCTCGACGCGGCCTCGCCGGTGGCACTCGCCATGGCGGAAGGCTTCGAGCTCAATCCGCGCGACGTGGTCTACGTCGACGCCTCCGGCCTGGCGCGCTACAACCGCGTGATCAACCTCATCCTGCCGACCGCTGCGACGGCGGCCAACTCTGTCGGGCAGGTCAACCGATGAATAACATCCTTGTCGTTTGCATCGGCAATATCTGCCGCAGCCCGATGGCCGAAGCGCTGCTCAAGCAGGCGCTGCCCGGCCGCACCGTCCGTTCCGCCGGCCTGGGAGC
>JBBWZO010000151.1:0-4201 GCA_039649125.1 Massilia sp.
CACAGGACAGACGAACTGCAGGCGAAGTGCCGTGCTGTGTGTGGGAGCGCACCGTCGCGCCCCCATCGCGCGGCCGATACTTGTTTGACGACGAACATGCAGAGAAAAGGAAGCGCGATGGCCAACCAGGACGATGTAGCGAACCACCAGAAGGCGATCCAGAACCGCCAGGACCAGCACGACGCCAGCGGCGACAAGGACCAGGGCCAGATGCCCGCGCAGATCGGCGCCCAGCAGCCGGTGCCGCCGATGCCTGCCCAGCACCTGGCCAAACCCGGCCTGGAAGCGCAGATGGACGTCAAGCCGCGCTTCATGGCCGAAAGCTACATGGGCAGCGGCAAGCTCGAGGGCCAGGTCGCGATCGTCACCGGCGGCGACTCCGGCATCGGCCGCGCCGTCGCCGTGCTGTTCGCGCGCGAGGGCGCCGACGTCGCCATCCTCTACCTGAACGAACACGAGGACGCCGCCGAGACCCAGCGCGTCATCGAGGCCGAAGGCCGCCGCTGCGTCACCATCGCCGGCGACGTCAAGGACATGGACTTCTGCCAGCAGGCGGTCGACGCCGTCGTCGCGCAATGGGGCCGCCTGGACGTGCTGGTGAATAACGCCGCCTTCCAGGAGCACGCCAACTCGCTGCTCGAGATCACCGAAGAGCGTTTCGACGAAACGATGCGCACGAATATCTACGGCTACTTCCACATGGCGAAGGCCGCCCTGCCCTACCTGAAGCGCGGCGCCGCCATCATCAACACGGGGTCGGTCACGGGCATCAAGGGCTCGAAGATGCTGCTCGACTATTCGTCGACGAAAGGCGCGATCCACGCATTCACGATGTCGCTGGCCGCCAACCTGCTCGACAAGGGCATCCGCGTGAACTGCGTGGCCCCGGGTCCGGTCTGGACGCCGCTCAATCCGGCCGACCAGTCGCCGGACAAGATCGTCCACTTCGGCGAGAGCACCACCTACGGCCGCGCCGCCCAGCCGGAAGAACTCTCCCCCGCCTACGTGTTCCTGGCCTCGAACGCCTGCTCGAGCTACATCACGGGCATCGTGCTGCCGGTGACCGGCAGCGTCGGCGAATAACTCTTGGGAGGACGGCCATGGCACGCAGCATGTGGAAAGGCGCCATCAGCTTCGGGCTGGTGCACATTCCGGTCGAAATGTACCCGGCGGCCAGCGACAAGGGGCTCGACCTGCACATGCTGGACCGCCGCGACTTCGCGCCGATCGGCTTCAAGCGCTACAACAAGAACACCCTGAAGGAAGTCTCCTGGGACGACATCATCAAGGGCTACGAGTACGCGGACGGCGAATACGTCGTGCTGTCCGACGAGGACCTGCGCCGCGCCAACCCGGAGGCAACCCAGACCATCGACATCATGGCCTTCGTCGACGCCGGCGACGTGCCGCTGGTGTACTACGACCAGCCCTATTACCTCGCACCGGGCAAGGGCGGCGACAAGGTCTACGCCCTGCTGCGCGACGTGCTCAAGCGGGTCGGCAAGATCGGCATCGCGCGCGTCGTCATCCGCGTCAAGCAGCACCTGGCCGCACTGGTGTGCGTGGGCGACGCCATCGTCATGATCACCCTGCGCTACGCCGACGAGATCCGCGACCCGTCCGAGCTGAAGCTGCCCGACAAGAGCTCGAAGACCGCCGCGGTCAGCGACAAGGAACTCAAGATGGCCATGGCCCTGGTGCAGGGCATGAGCGAGGACTGGGAGCCGGAGCAGTACCACGACACCTACCGCGAAGACGTCATGGCCCTGATCGAGAAGAAGATCAAGGCCCGGCAGACCAAGACCATCACCATGCCCGACCCGGACGAAAAACCCGCCAAGGCGACGAATGTGATCGACCTGGTGTCGCTGCTGCAGGCCAGCCTGGGCAAGAAGCCGGGCAAGGCCGGGCACAATGAGGACGATGACGACGAACCGCCGCCGCCGAAGCGCGCGCCGAAGCCGGCCGCGCGCGCGGCCGACGACGACGCGCCGGCACCGCGCACGCGCCGCGTCGAGCGCGAGGAGGAAGAGGAAGCAACCGCCAGCGCGAAGCCGAAGCGCGCTGCGGCCAAGGCCGCTTCAAAGCCGGCCGCCAAGCCAGCTGCGAAGAAAGCGGCGGCGAAAACCGTCAAGGCAGCACCGGCAGCAAAGGCGCCCGTTCGCCGCAGGAAGGCGGCGTAACGGATGGATCAGTTTCTCGACTTCCTGCAATGGCCTGCAATGGCGGTAAGCCTGTACGCCGCCTTCATGATCGGCTCGAAAAAGGCCGGCAAACGGATCTTCGGGTTCTGGATGTTCATCCTCAGCAATGTGCTGTGGATCATCTGGGGTGTGCATGACGAAGCATGGGCGCTGATCTCGCTGCAGGTGGCACTGATGGCAATGAATATCCGGGGCATCTACAAGAATGAATCCTGAAGTACACCAACCTTTTCACTATTGGAGAACGACATGCGCAAGATGATCATGATGGCAATCGCCGGTTTCATCTGGAAGAAAATCCAGGCGAAGCTGGGCAAGCAAACCTATAAAGCGACCACCACGCGGCGTTACTGAGCTGTCGGTCCGGTCGCCCGGGGGTGCGCTCGCCGCACCCTGAGCTTCGCGCCACGCATGTGGCGCCGCCGTGTGCACCTGTGCACTCGGCGGCGATTCCCGTGATCGCGTGGCCCGGCGCAGCCTTCCCCGTACCGTCTCGCCGGCCCGATCCTGGGTCACATTCACTTGTGCATTTTCCATTAGGAAAAATCTATCGCGCTCATCATGTCAATCAAATTTATCTTTGGCTGAGCCATAAGTAGAATCTCTTCGTCAAATTCATCATTTATAACGAGGAGAACGTATGACCCAAGCCCGTCTCACCACTGCTTCCGGCATCCCTGTCGCGGACAACCAGAACTCGCTCAGCGCCGGCCCGCGCGGCCCGCTCCTGCTGCAGGACTTCCACCTGATCGAGAAACTGCAGCACTTCAACCGCGAGCGCATTCCGGAACGCGTGGTGCACGCCAAGGGATCGGGCGCTTACGGCACCTTTACGGTCACCCACGACATCCGCCGCTTCACCAAAGCAAAACTGTTCGCCGGCGTCGGCAAGCAGACCGAGACCTTCCTGCGCTTCTCCACCGTCGGCGGCGAAAAAGGCAGCGCCGACACCGAACGCGACCCGCGTGGCTTTGCCCTGCGCTTCTACACGGAAGAAGGCAACTGGGACCTGGTCGGCAACAATACCCCGGTGTTCTTCATCAAGGACCCGATCAAGTTCCCGGATTTCATCCACACCCAGAAACGCCTGCCCGACTCCAACCTGAAGTCGGCGAACATGATGTTCGACTTCTGGAGCCGCGCTCCGGAAAGCCTGCACCAGGTGACGATCCTGTTCTCCGATCGCGGCACCCCGGACGGCTACCGCCACATGGACGGCTTCGGCAGCCACACCTACAGCCTCATCAACGAGGCCGGCGAGCGCTTCTACGTGAAATGGCATTTCAAGACGCGCCAGGGCATCAAGAATCTGAGCAGTGCCGACGCCGTCCGCATGGCTGGAACCGATCCGGACCACGCCCAGCGCGACCTGTTCGAAGCGATCGCCGCCGGTGACTACCCGAAATGGGACGTCTCGGTGCAGGTGGCCACGCCCGGCCAGCTGGCCGAGTGGGAAGCGCGTACCGGCTGGAACCCGTTCGACCTGACCAAGGTCTGGCCGCACGGCGACTTCCCGCTGCAGCCGGTCGGCGTGCTGGAACTGAACCGCAACCCTGTCAACTACCACGCGGAAGTCGAGCAGGCCGCGTTCTCGCCGGCGAACGTGGTGCCGGGCATGGGCTACTCGCCGGACAAGATGCTGCAGGGCCGCCTGTTCGCCTACCACGACGCCCAGCTCTACCGCGTCGGCACCAACCACCAGCACCTGCCGGTGAATGCACCGCGCTGCCCCTTCCACAACCAGCAGCGCGACGGCGCGATGGCGATCAACAATGGCGGCGCGGCGCCGAACTACGCCACCATCGACAGCGTCGGCAAGGGTGGCACCGGCATGGGCCATGGCGAGCAGGAGCTGCCGCTGGAAGGCGCTGCGGGCCGCTTCGACTTCCGCGGCCAGGAAGACGATTACACCCAGCCCGGCAATTTGTTCCGCCTGATGAGCGACGAGGCGAAACGGAATCTGTGCGACAACCTCGCCGGGCCGCTGTCGCAGGTAA
>JBBWZO010000009.1:0-4702 GCA_039649125.1 Massilia sp.
TCCAGCGCCACATCGATTCCTCGGCTTCCGCGCTCGGGTTTTCCAGGTGGCGGCCTTCGAAGGAGATGTGCAGCAGGTTGGCGTCCATCGAGTAGGGCGCGCCGCCGTTCTTGTGCTTCATGTCGATGTCGATGCCGGCGTCTTCGGCGTACTTCAGCAGCTTTTCGCGCGACAGCAGGTCCCATTCGCGCCACGGGGCGATGATCTTGACGTCGGGCTTGAGCGCATAGGCGCCCAGCTCGAAGCGCACCTGATCGTTGCCCTTGCCGGTCGCGCCGTGCGAGACGGCGTCGGCGCCGGTTTCGTTGGCAATCTCAATCAAGCGTTTCGCGATCAGCGGACGCGCGATCGAGGTGCCCAGCAGGTATTCGCCTTCGTAGACGGTGTTCGCGCGGAACATCGGGAACACGAAGTCGCGCACGAATTCCTCGCGCACGTCGTCGATGTAGATGTTCTCCGGCTTGATGCCGAACTTGATCGCTTTTGCGCGGGCCGGTTCGAGTTCTTCACCCTGGCCGAGGTCGGCCGTGAAGGTGACGATCTCGCAGCCGTAGTGGTCTTGCAGCCATTTCAGGATGACGGAGGTGTCGAGGCCGCCGGAGTAGGCGAGAACTACTTTTTTGATGTCGCTCATGGAGGTTCCAGTGTGGGAAAGCAGGTGGGATTGCAGTGGTCAGCCGGCCCGCTGAAGAGCTCGCTCTTTGTCAACGGGGCCGACGATCAAACAAAGGTGGGTGAAAAAATGTTTACTTGTCTTCGCTCAGTTTTCGATTCTGCCGAGCAGCAGGTATTCGATCAGGGCCTTCTGCACGTGCAGGCGGTTTTCCGCTTCGTCCCAGACGACCGACTGCGGGCCGTCGATGACTTCGGCCGCGACTTCCTCGCCGCGGTGCGCCGGCAGGCAGTGCATGAAGATCGCATCCGGGTTGGCGCGCGCCATCTTGGCGGCATCGACGATGAAGCCGTCAAATGCTTTGAGCCGTTCCGCGTTTTCCTTCTCGTAGCCCATGCTGGTCCAGACGTCGGTGCTGACCAGGTGCGCGCCTTCGCAGGCGTCCGACGGATTCTCGAACAGCGTGTAGCGTTTGGTGCTCACCAGGGCCGGATCCAGGTCGTAGCCCTTCGGCGTCGAGATGTTGAGGTGGAAGCCGAACACTTCGGCCGCCTGCAGCCAGGAGTACAGCATGTTGTTGGCGTCGCCGATCCAGGCCACCGTCTTGCCCGCGATAGCGCCGCGGTGCTCGTAGAAGGTGAAGATGTCGGCCAGTACCTGGCAGGGGTGGTGCTCGTTGGTCAGGCCGTTGATCACCGGCACCCGCGAATTGGCGGCGAAGCGCTCGATGATGTCCTGGCCGAAGGTACGCACCATGATGATGTCGCACATGCGGGACATGACCTGGCCCGCATCCTCGACCGGTTCGCCGCGGCCCAGCTGGCTGTCGCGCGTGTTCAGGTAGATCGCCGCGCCGCCAAGCTGGTGCATGCCGGCTTCGAACGACAGGCGGGTACGGGTCGAGCTCTTCTCGAACACCATCACCAGCGTGCGGTCGACCAGCGGGTGGTAGACCTCATAGGCCTTGAACTTGCGCTTGATGACCTTCGCGCGCTCGATCACGTATTCGAACTCGTCGAGGGAGAAGTCGGAGAACTGCAGGAAATGCTTGATCGCTTTTGTGCCTGGCATATCGGTTTCAAGATCCATGTTATCCCTCTGATTATAAGGGGTTTTGCCGGAGAGGATAGAAAGCGCTTGTTGTAGGGTGGACGGCTCTGCCGTCCACGCGTCGATCGTTATCGGTTTCGAACACGGGCTCGATGACATCAGTGCAAACTATCACCGCGTGGACGGCGTAGCCGTCCACCCTACAATGAACGCCCTTTTTAATACAGCGTCTGCGCCGACTCGTGCAGCAGCTGCGCGTACAGTTCGTGCCGCATCTTCGCGATCTTGCCCTCGGCCACAGCCGTGAGTATCGCGCACTGCGGTTCGGCCAGGTGGCGGCAGTTGTAGTACTTGCAGCCGCCCAGGTAGGGCTTGAACTCGACGAAGGCGCGCTCCAGCATGCCTTCGCTCAGGTGGTACAGGCCGAATTCCTGGAAGCCGGGCGAATCGATGATGGCGGCGCCGTCCGGCAGCCAGTACAGCCGGGTGAAGGTGGTCGTGTGCTTGCCGGTGTCGAGCGCCGCCGAGATTTCGCGCACCGCGATGTCGGCATCCGGCACCAGCAGGTTGATCAGCGAGGACTTGCCCATGCCCGACTGGCCGATGAAGATCGAGGATTGCCCGGCCAGCAGCGGCCGCAGCGTGGCCAGCGCGTGTTCCGGGTTGGCGCGCGCCGACACTTCGTGCACCGGATAGCCGAGCGCGGCGTAGACGCCGGCCCGTTCGCGCGCGCGCGGCAGCAACTCCTCGACGTCGGTCTTGTTCAGGATCAGGTGGGCCTCGATGCCGGCCGCTTCGGCGGCGACCAGGGCGCGCGAGACCAGGTCGTCGGCAAAGCCCGGTTCGGTGGCGACCACGATGAACAGCCGCGAGATGTTCGCCGCCAGCAGCTTCGACTTGTACTGGTCGGAGCGGTAGAGCAGGGTGGTGCGCTCGGCGATCTCCTCGATCACGGCCTGGTCGTTCGAGGTCTGCTTCAGGTGCACCACGTCGCCGACGGCGACATTGGTCTTCTTGCCGCGCGTGACGCACTGGAATTTTTCGCCGTTCACGTCGGCCAGGTAATGGCGCCCGTGCGCCGCGATGATGGTGCCGCTGATGTCCGCGCTGTCCTTCACGCTCTTGTTCGTGTTCTTGTTCATCCTGTTGCTCATGCGCGCGTCCGTTCGTCGTAGATTGCGTCGGCTTTCGCAGCGCAGATGAAATCGTTCAGCGAGACCGCGTGGCCCGCCGAGTGGGTAGTATAGGCAACCTCGCAGTGGCGGTAGCGCACCGTCAGGTCGGGGTGGTGGTCCTGGGCGTGGATCATCCAGGCCAGGGCGTTCACGAAGGCGATGGTCTCGTGATAGTCCTTGAATGCATAGGAGCGCTCGATGCGTCCGCCGCTCAGGCGCCATGCCGGCATTTGCGCCAGCAGGGCCATTACCTCGGCCTCAGGCAGCGCTGGGGCGCCGTGGACGCAGGCCTGTTCACGCAGCTTCATGCGCCCGCCATCTTTAGCTGGGCATTCAGGTGCGCAATGCGTACCGAGGCCGGCGGGTGCGAATCGTAAAAGGCCGAGTGGACCGGGTCGGGCGTGAGCGTCGACGCGTTGTCCTCGTACATTTTCACCAGTGCCGACACCAGGTGGCGCGCGTCGCTGTGCTTCGCCGCGAAGGCGTCGGCCTCGAATTCGTGCTTGCGCGAGGTGATCGAGTTCAGCGGACCGAGCACGAAGGTGAAGATCGGCAGCACCAGCATGAACAGCAGCAGCGCCATCGCGTCGTTCGGCGCCGTCAGCATCGGCGTCACCCCGAGGCCGGTGTAGAACCAGCTCTGCTCCTTCAGGTAGCCGAGCAGGGCCAGGAAGGCCAGCGACAGGGCGAACATCACGACGATGCGCTTGACGATGTGGCGCAGTTTGAAATGGCCCAGTTCGTGCGCCAGCACCGCCTCGATTTCCTGGGGCGCGAGGCGCTCGATCAGGGTATCGAAGAAGACGATGCGTTTCGCCGCGCCGAAGCCCGAGAAATAGGCGTTGCCGTGGGCGCTGCGGCGGCTGCCGTCCATCACGAACAGGCCTTTCGAGGCGAAGCCGACGCGCGCCATCAGGCCTTCGATGCGCTGTCTCAGGCTCTCGTCGGCGAGCGGCGTGAACTTGTTGAAGAGGGGGGCGATCAGAGTGGGGTAGAGCACCATCATCAACAGTTGGAAGCCGCTCCACACGCACCACACCCACAGCCACCAGAGCGAGCCGGTCGTTTCCATCAGCTTGAGCACGAGCCACAGGAAGGGCAGGCCGATGACGGCGCCGAGCAGCACGCCCTTGACGATGTCGCCTATCCACAGTTTGACGCTCATCTTGTTGAAGCCGAAACGCTGTTCCAGCACGAACTGCCGGTAGTAATCGAAAGGCAGGTCCAGTACACCGGAGATGGCGGCAAACGCGGCCACCAGCAGGATCTGATGTAGCATGCCAGGACCGGCCACCTGCAGCAGGGCGTTTGACAAGGCCTGCAGCCCGCCCAGCAGCGTGAAGCCGATCAGGGTCAGGCCGCCCCAGAGCAGGCCGGCGATGCCGAAGCGGGTTTTGGCCACTGTGTAGTCGGCCGCCTTCTGGTGGGTCTCGAGCGACACCTTGTGCGCGAATTCGCCCGGCACCTGGCCGCGGTGGCGCAGCACGTGGCGGATCTGGCGGTTGGCCAGCCAGAAGCGCAGGCCGAGCGTCAGCACGAAGAAAACGACGAAGAATACCGAAAACGCGAGTGAAGACATTCTGTGCCTGTGAGAAAATGGCGGATTGCCATGATGCGGTCGGAATGATTCAAGACCGCGTCCTATCAGAGAACAAATTATGTCACAAGCTACCGATTCCCAAATCGCCACACCGCAAATCCGTCCCAACGAATTCAATCTTGTCTGGGTTGATATGGAAATGACGGGTCTGGACCCCGACAAGGACCGCATCATCGAAATCGCGGTCGTCGTCACCGATTCAAACCTCAATGTGCTGGGCGAAGGTCCGGTGTTCGCGATCCATCAGCCTGATGAAGTGCTCGA
>JBBWZO010000080.1:0-6532 GCA_039649125.1 Massilia sp.
GTATTCCTGGACCGACGACGGGTACAGGACGGGAATGCCGCAGTGGGTCAGGATGTGGTCGGACTGGTGCGCGGTGGACGAGGATTTCGCCGCGTGGTCGTCCCCTGCCACGACCAGCACGCCGCCGTGTTTCGCCGAGCCCGCATTATTGCCGTGTTTGAACACGTCGCCGCAGCGGTCGACGCCCGGGCCCTTGCCGTACCACATGGCAAACACGCCGTCGTAGTGGGCGTCCTTGTACAGATTCGTCTGCTGGGTGCCCCAGACGGCGGTCGCCGCCAGGTCTTCGTTCATGCCCGGATGGAATTTGACGTGGTGGGCGTCGAGGTGCTGTCTGGCCTTGAGCGCGGTCTGGTCGATGGCGGTGACGGGCGAGCCGCGGTAGCCGGTGATGTAGCCGGCCGTGTTCAGGCCGGCCTTCACGTCGCGCTCGCGTTGCAGCATCGGCAGGCGGATCAGGGCCTGGGTGCCGGTCATGAAGGCGCGGCCGCGCTCGAGCGTCCACTTGTCGTCGAGCGTGATCTCGTGCTCCGGCGGGGATGGTTGCAGCTGGGAGCGGTCCAGGGGTGCGTTCATCGGGTGTCTCCGTTAGGTAGGGGCGGCGCGTATGTTGTTTTTGTCGCGCCGCGACGGAGATGTCTCCTCCGTAGTCCGGTTCAGTATAGTCTTGTGCACCCGGCATTAAATACCAATCAATTCCCCCCGACGCGGCAAATGCGCAATAAAATTGCGGGTCTTTCCAGCCCAAGGGAAATTTATGTCAAAGGTAGAATTGGACAAAACCGACCGCAAGATCCTCGAGATTTTGCAGGCCGATGGCCGCCTGTCGAACCAGGACGTGGCCGAGCGCGTGAACCTGTCGCCCTCGCCCTGCCTGCGGCGCATCAAGCGCCTCGAGGAAGCCGGCGTGATCCGCCAGTACGTCGCGCTGGTCGACCCGGACAAGATCGGCCTTGGCTTGCTGGCGTATGTAAATGTGCGGCTGGAAAAACACAGCGAAGGCCCGGCCAATTCGCGCGTGCCGGCAACCTCGCCGCGCTTCGAATTTGCGCAGGCGGTGGCGGCCTGGCCGGAAGTGGTGGCCTGCTACGCGATGACGGGAGAGATGGATTTCCTGCTGCGCGTCCACGTCGAAGACATGGACCATTTCTCGCGCTTCATGATGGCGACCTTGCTGCGCCATCCGTCGGTGCTGGATGTGAAGTCGAGTTTTGCGTTACAGAGGATCAAAGAGACGACCGCCTTGCCGATCGGGGAAGCGGGTCGCTGATCATTCCGGACGTTTGCGGGGTGTAAACCATTTGACGGCGGCGCGGGCATTGGCCTTGACCGTGTAATCGATCACCGCAAACTGCTCTTCGAGCGCCTCGCGCATCACGCTGCGGGGACTCGGCGGCGGCAGGTGCAGATAGGCATCCGCCTCCCCGTATTCGCGCTTGATCTCCATGCCGGCCTTTTTCGCGATGTGCATCATCGTGCGGTTGCTCGACAAACACTGCATGTACAGGGTATCGATGTCGGAATTACGGCAGTGAATCGCCGCGCGCGCGAACAGGCGCGAACCGACGCCCAGCCCGCGCGCCGATGCCGACACCGACACGCCGAATTCCGCCACCCGCGCCTTGGCCGTGGCGCCGGCCCGGGCCGGCTCCGGCGGCGCAAGGGCGAGATGGCCGACGCCGACCAGTTGGAATCCGCGGCTGACGACGCCGAACACGATGTCGCGCGCAAAATCGATCTTGCCCACATAGGCGTGGACCTGCTCGTCCGGCAACACGGTGCCGAAGCGCAGCAGGCGGTCGGCGTCGTCGAGGGCCAAAAAATGCCTGAGCATGCGGCGACGGTCGCGCGGACCCAGCGCCTTGACCAGTACCGACGGACGCGCGCTGGTGCCGGCCAGGCTGGCAAACCAGTTGCTTATCGAATTGTCAGGCATGTCATCATCCGCTTTGTGCGCTGCAGCATTAACGCCATTGTAGCGCAATGGCGTGCTCGCGTTGACGACGGATCTGGTCGCTGGATGTATACGCTTTAGAGCACGCCGGCTGCGCCCTCCAGGTTCCAGTGCGCATTCGGACTGATGATGAAGGTGCCCTTGCCGGCCTGCTTGGCCGCGTACATGGCCTTGTCGGCGTCGGCCAGCAGGGCCGCCGCGCCCCACTCCGCCCCGGCGCGCCCGCGCGCGCTGCCAATGCCGATGCTGGCCGAGATCGCAACCGGGTTGCCGTCGGCCTCGACGATGCCTTCGATCTGGTCGAGCACCAGGCGCGCGATGCGCAGCGCGCCTTCGGGCAAGCCGACGCCTTCGAGCATGACGACGAATTCGTCGCCGCCCAGGCGCGCCAGGACATCCTCGGCGCGCAGCACCTTCTGCACGCGGCGCGCGACCAGCTGCAGCACCAGGTCGCCGGTGGCGTGGCCCCAGGTATCGTTCACGCCTTTGAAACCGTCGAGGTCGATGAACATCGCCACCACCACGCTGTCGCGGCGCGCCGCACGCAGCAGCGCCAGCTCCAGCAGGCGCGTCAGCTGGCCGTAATTGACCAGGCCGGTCAGGCTGTCGTGCTGGGCCAGGCGCGCCAGCTTGGCCGATTGCGCTTCCAGCTCCGCGGTGCGCTCGGCAACGCGCTGTTCGAGGGTGTCGTTGGCGGCCGAGAGGCGGCGGTTGACATCGTTGATGATGCGGTAGCTGCGGCGCAGGCGCCAGCCCACATAGGCAAGCATGCCCAGCAGCAGGATCGAATAGGCGAACAGGAAGCCGCGGTAGCGCTGGCGCTCGAGCACTTCGGCCTGGAAGGCGCGGTCGAGTTCGCGCGAGAGGCGCGCCACGGCCTCGCCCGTGCCGAGCGCGGCGATGCGGGCTTCGACCTCGTTTTCGGCCGGGCGATTGGCCATGATGGTGCGCGCGTCGCGCGCGATGGCGTCCATCTGTTCCGAGACCGCCAGCGAAAAGCGCTCCTTCTGCGCTTCGACCTGGGCCAGGTTGCCCTCGATGCGGCTGGCCAGCGCGGGCGCCGGGACCAGGTTGTAGCGCAGGGTGTCGGCCAGCACGTCGTTCAGCAGCGCGTCGAGGCGCACCACCACGGGTCCCGGCGCCAGCGCCCCTTCGATGCCGCCCAGTTCGGTCTTGAGGTCGGCCAGCGCCGGCGGCAGCGACATCAGGGCCGAACGCAGCGGCGGATTCAGGGTGCGGAAGCGGGCGACCAGGCCGGCCTTGATGCGCAGCGACTCCACCAATGCGGTGTACGCCCGGCGCGCATCGCGCCCATGCGATGGCGGCAAGGCTTCGCCGATGCGCGCGGAGAGCTCGTTAATCTGGGGCAGCACCGTCGCCAGGCGGGCATCGGCCGTGCCGCTGCCGATGTGGGCGCGCAGCAGGTTGGCGTCCCACTCGGCGTCGAGCTGGCGCAATTCCTGCAGGTCGAACATCACGCGATTGCGCCTATCGACGTCGACGCCGGTGGTGCGGGTGTAGAGGAAAGCCAGCAGGCCCACCAGCGCCAGCGCCGCCAGCGCCCCATGACGCAGGCGCCGCCTGGGATGCATCGTCTCCAGCCGGCGCATGAAGGCGGCGAACAAGCGGTCCGTCTGTCGCAACAATCTGTCCATGCGACGAGCATAGCAAAACTGCCGCCCGTCTCAAGTAAATGTGCCTTCTTGTAACAATTGATGTTGCTACGGCCACAACCTGGCAAAGATCCAGCCATTCATCGCCGCATTGAAGGCAGCGTGGGCGGCGATGGCCGGTACGATCGAGTCGCTGCGCCGGCGCAGCCAGGCGAACATCACAGTCATGGAGGTTTTGTCAGCGCTCTAAGGCTGCGCCCGCACGCGCTCGGCACTGTAGATCCAGCGCGACACGGCATTCACGCGCTCGCGGTGCACCGCCTCGGGAATCCTGTCACGCTGCTCGGCGTGGCGCGCCGCCACCTCGCCGGCATTCACGGCGCGGGCGGCCTCCAGCGCGCCCAGCAGATACGGCCCCTGCGGATAGGCGCGCGTGCGCATTTCGTGGGTTTCGTGGCCGCGCCCGCGCGCGTCGCATTCGCTTGCCAGCAGCATGTCGGCGAAGCGCTCCGGTTTGCGGAAGGCGTCGCAGCGCTCGAACAGGGTGACGATCGTGTTGGCGCGCAGTTCGAGCGCGCGGCTGACGTTGCCGTGCTCGCGCGCCGTCATCAGGGCCAGGTCGCGGCAGTCGTTCGGCACCTTCAGGCGTTTGCAGACGGCACTGATGAGCTTTGTGCCCAGGCCTTCGTGGCCGTGGTGGGCCGGCCATTTATCGGGCGGGGTGATGCCCTTGCCGAGGTCGTGCATGAGGGCGGCGAAGCGCACCGGCAAGCTGTGGCCGCGTTCGGCGGCGACGTCGATCACCAGCATCATGTGGACGCCGGTGTCCACTTCCGGATGGTGCAGCGGCGGCTGCGGCACACCCCACAGCTTGTCGAGCTCGGGCAGGATGCGCGCCAGCGCGCCGCAATCGCGCAGTACCGCCAGCATGCGCGAGGGTCGCGCTTCCATCAGGCCGCGCGCCAGCTCCTGCCAGACGCGCTCGGGCACCAGCGCATCGACCTCGCCGTCCTCGACCATCTTCTTCATCAGCGCGAGCGTCTCGTCGGCGACCGTAAATTCCGGGAAGCGGGCGGCGAAGCGTGCCAGGCGCAGGATGCGCACCGGGTCTTCGGCAAAGGCGTTCGATACGTGCCGGAACCGCCGCGCCTCCAGGTCGCGCCGGCCGCCGTAGGGGTCGACGATGCTGCCGTCCTCGGCGCGCGCCATCGCATTGATGGTCAGATCGCGCCTGACCAGGTCGTCTTCCAGCGTGACCTCGGGCGAGGTGTGGAACACGAAGCCGTGGTAGCCGGGCGCGGTCTTGCGCTCGGTGCGCGCCAGCGCGTATTCCTCCTGGGTCTCCGGGTGCAGGAAGACCGGGAAATCCTTGCCGACCGGACGAAAGCCGGCCGCCAGCATCTCCTCGGGCGTGGCGCCGACGACGACGTGGTCGCGGTCCTTCACGGGCAGGCCGAGCAGCTCGTCGCGCACGGCGCCGCCGACGACATAGGTCTTCATCGTCATCGTCGGTGTCAACCCTGCGGCAGGTCGGCGTCGTGCAGCGGGGTCGGGTCGGTTTCCTGCATCGCCTCGGCGACCCAGCGCGCGACCGCAGGATGGGCCTGCACCCGCTCGCAATAGGCCTGCAGCGCCGGCGCGAGCGCCACGCCATAGGTATTAAAGCGCATCACGACCGGGGCATAGAAGGCGTCGGCGATGGAAAAATCGCCGAACAGGAAGCGGCGGTGGCCGAAGCGCGATAAACAGTCTTCCCAGATCTCGCAGATGCGGCCGATGTCGGCCTGGGCGCCCGGCGTGCGCCCGCGTCCCGGCAATCGCGCCTGGATGTTCATCGACATGTCGTTGCGTAGCGCCACGAACCCGGAATGCATCTCGGCGACGATCGAGCGCGCCAGCGCGCGCGCGGCCACGTCCTGCGGCCACAGGTGTTTATCGGGGAACTGCTCGGCCAGGTATTCGCAGATGGCGAGGCTGTCCCAGATCGTCATTTCTCCGGCCAGCAGCACCGGCACGCGGCCGGCATGCGAATACTGCGCGATTTTCGCGGCCGTATCGGGCTGGTCGAGCAGGAGGCGCACCTCGGTGAACGGGATGTTGAACGCGACCGCCGCCACCCAGGGCCGCATCGACCACGAGGAGATGTTCTTGTTGCCGATGACGACCGTGAGGCCGGGCTGGCGCGCCTGGTCGAGCGCGTTCGAGAGGGCCGGGTCGAGTTCCGTGGTCTGCATGTCGTTCCTGGTTCGGTTGAGCGGTTATTTGGTTAGTTATCGCGAGAGCGCCTCGCAAAGCCCCTAGGGCAAGGCGCAGCGTCGAAGACAGTACGCCAGTACGGCGAGACGATGCAACGCAGCCATGGCGGTTTTGTTAGACGCCCTAAACGCGGCTCGCACGATTGACTTCATACGAAACGACCCCTCCCCACTCCTGTCAGGATTGTTTCTTCCATTGTCGGCGCCTGGCGCGCAATGACTTGCCGCTGGTCACGCGCCGGCGGTGAAGAGAACATCATCCAGCAAGGAGCAACATTGAAAACGGAAATCCTTCCGGTCAGCCAGACGCGCTCGTTCATGACGGTCGCGCTGATCGAACTCTGGGAGCGCTTCGGCTATTACGGCATGCAGGCGCTGATCGTGTATTTCATGGTCCAGCGCATGGGCTTCGACGACAGCCGCGCCAATCTGGTCTGGGGCGCTAGCGCGGCACTGATCTATGTCGCACCGGCCATCGGCGGCTGGATCGGCGACAAGGTGCTCGGCACGCGCCGCTGCATGGTGCTCGGCGCCATGATCCTGACCCTCGGCTATGCGCTGATGGCCGTCCCGACCGTGAATACCTGGTTCCTGTTCTCGGCGCTGGGCGTGATCGTGGTCGGCAACGGCCTGTTCAAGCCGAACACCGCCAACCTGGTGCGCAAGATCTACGAAGGCGACGATTCGAAAATCGACAGCGCCTTCACCAT
>JBBWZO010000094.1:0-3624 GCA_039649125.1 Massilia sp.
AAGAACACGCCGGGACGCTCGGGCCGGATCGGCGTCACTTTCCCGCTCACGGGATTGACGATCTCGGCGACCGTCTCGCCGGCCTCGACCTTGTCTCCAAGCTGTTTCAGGAACACGAGCACGCCCGAGTGCGGCGTCGCCAGGGGTTCGACGGCTTCCAGCGGCGTTGGTGCGCACAGCGCCTGCGGCAGGGGTTCGAGCGGGATGTCGACGACGCCGGCGCGCGCCAGGTATTGCAGCAGTGCGGCGGCGTCCGGCCGGGCCGCTTCGTAGCGCACGTCGCGCTCGCCGCGCAGCTCGACGGTCACCGCCACACAGGCCGGCGGGATGGCGACCTCTGGCCCGAAATGCTCGGCCAGGTCCCACCACAGGCGGCTGCAGGCTTCATCAAAAGGCTCGCCGCCGGACTCGCGCGCCAGCAGCACGGCGTGCGCCCCCATCAGCGCGGCCAGCGGCGCCACCGCCTCGGCCAGCGGTTCGCCCGCATACATGTGCAGCACGGCCTCGTTGTCGCAATGCAGGTCGAGCATGATGTCGGCGTCGATCGCCATCGACAGCAGGATCTTTTTCAGCAGGCCGCCGCTCGTCGTTGGCGACCACTCCGCCAGCGACTGGCGCGCGTGCTCGCGGATCAGGGCGACGTTGGCCTCGGCATCCTGGCCCAGCTTGCCCTCGAGCGATTTCTTCAGGTCTTCAGCAACATGTTTATAGGCCCGGTTGAAATTCACGCCGGTCGACAGGTCGTAGCGCCCGAAGGGCGTGCCGTGGATCGTTTGCGACAGCCCGATCGGATTCGCGGCCGGCACCAGGATGATTTCGCCATGGATGCGGCCCTCGGCGTCGAGCCGGTCCAGTTCCTGGCGCAGGAAATGGGCGACCAGCATGGCCGGCACCTCGTCGGCATGCAGCGAGGCCTGGATATAGACTTTCTTGCCGGTGCCCGGTGTGCCGTAATGAAAAGAGGTGAGCTGGAAGGTCGCGACGTTGTCTTCGATCGCGATCGGGTGTTTGGTCGAATGCATCGGAAGTCTCGGCAGGAAGGGCAAAATAATGGGAATTGATTATCGCGCAGATTGCCTTTATGACCACACACCGGTGCGGCGCTGCAACAGGCATCCTGCCCGGCGATGGGGGAAAGGCGCGGGGCGGTAGGCTATAATGTCCGCCGTTCTTTCCTCACTCTCAATTCCCATGTCCGAAGACACGACCAACAACGGCCCGGCCCGTACGATGCTGTACGACCCTACCGAGCACCGCATCCGCAGTTTCGTCACCCGCGCCGGCCGCCTGTCGACGGGGCAAGCCCGTGCGCTCGAGGAATTCGGCCCGCAATTCCTGGTCGCGTACAAGAAAGAGATGCTCGACTACGCGGCCACTTTCGGGCGCCAGGCGCCGACCATCCTCGAGATCGGTTTCGGCATGGGCGACACCACGGCCCATATCGCGCGCCAGATGCCGGAGAAAGATTTCATCGGCGTCGAAGTGCACACGCCCGGCGTCGGCAGCCTGTTAAAACAGATCGGCGAGCAGGGCATCCAGAACCTGCGCCTGATCCAGCACGATGCCTTCGAAGTGCTGAACCACATGATTCCCGACGGCTCGCTGGCCGGCGTGCACATCTTCTTCCCGGACCCCTGGCACAAGGCGCGCCACAATAAACGCCGCCTGATCCAGGCGCCGTTCGTGAAACTGCTGTGCCAGAAGCTGGCGACCGGCGGCTACATCCACTGCGCGACCGACTGGGAAGACTACGCGGTGCAGATGCTGGAAGTGCTGGGCGCCGAAGAGCAGCTGGCCAACACGGCCGAGGCTTATGCGCCGCAGCCGGCGTACCGGCCGCTGACCAAGTTCGAGAACCGCGGCCTGAAACTGGGGCACGGGGTGTGGGATCTGGTGTTTACGAAGAAGTAACGTGGGCACCCCGTGCCCACGCGGAACTGTGCATGGTGTTAGCAGAGTTCACGGCATTACGTTAGCGCTCGTTGACACGATAACGCTGCTCAGCGATTAACGCTAACGATGATCATCGTTCCGCGTGGGCACGAAGTGCCCACCCTACAACGCGGGCGTCAATTCAGTTTTACATCATCTCGTTGATGATCCCGACGATCTCCTCGCCGTACGACACCAGCTTCTTTTCCCCCACGCCCGTCACGCCGCGCAATTGATCCAGCGAGGTCGGCTTGACCTTGGCAATCTCGCGCAGCGTCGCATCCTGGAACACGACATAGGCCGGCACCCCGTGCGTGCGCGCGGCGCCCATGCGCCAGGAACGCAGGCGCTCGAACAGCGCCTGTTCCGACTTCGACAGTTCCAGCTCCTCGTAACCCTTCGACGACGAAAACGAGCGCTTCGGTTTCACCGGCTTCTGGTACTGGCGCAGCTGCACCTTCTGCCCGCCTTTTAGTACCGGCCGCGCGGCGTCGGTCAGTTTCAGGGAGCTGTAGGCGTCGTGGTCGACCGTCACCAGGCCGAGCGCGATCACCTGGCGCACGATGGCCCGCCATTCCTGCTCGCTGCGGTCGCTGCCGATGCCGAACACCGACAGGCTGTCGTGGTGCCACTGGCTGATGCGCTCGGTCTGCACGCCGCGCAGCACGTCGATCACGTGGCCGGCGGCAAAGCGCTGGTCGACGCGGTAGATTGCCGACAGCAGCTTTTGCACCGGCACGGTCGCATCGAAACTCACCGGCGGAATCAGGCAGGTATCGCAATTGCCGCACGGCCCCGAACGCTCGCCGAAATAGTCGAGCAGGCGCATGCGCCGGCAGGACAATGTTTCGCACAGCCCCAGCATGGCGTCGAGCTTGACCGACAGCACGCGTTTAAACGTCTCGTCGGCTTCGGATTCGTCGATCATCCGGCGCTGCAGCACCACGTCCTGCAAGCCGTACGCCATCCAGGCGCTGGCCGGCATGCCGTCGCGGCCGGCGCGGCCCGTCTCCTGGTAATAGCCCTCGATACTTTTCGGCAGGTCCAGGTGGCACACGAAACGTACGTCCGGCTTGTCGATGCCCATGCCGAAGGCGATGGTCGCGACCATCACGATGTTTTCTTCGCGCAAGAACTTTGCCTGGTTCTCGGCGCGTTTGGTGTGCTCCATGCCGGCGTGGTAGGCCATCGCCCGGATGCCGTTTTCGTTCAGGAACTCGGCGGTCTCCTCGACCTTTTTGCGCGACAGGCAGTAGACGATGCCGGAGTCGCCCGGATGTTCGGTCGTAATAAAATCGAGCAGCTGCTTGCGCCCGGTGGTCTTTTCGACGATCGAATAACGGATGTTCGGGCGGTCGAAGGAGGAAACGAACTGGCGCGCTTCGTCCAGCTGCAGGCGGTGCGCGATCTCGGCGCGGGTCTGCTGGTCGGCGGTGGCCGTGAGCGCGATGCGCGGCACCTCGGGGAAGCGCTCGTGCAGGATCGACAGGCGGATGTATTCCGGCCGGAAATCGTGGCCCCATTGCGAGACGCAGTGCGCCTCGTCGATCGCGAACAGAGAAATACGCGAATCCTCGAACAGGTCGAGGCAGCGCTGGGTCATCAGGCGCTCGGGCGCCACGTAGACGAGGTCGATTTCGCCGGTGCGCACCAGGCGCTCGATGCGCAGCGTTTCCTCGAAGGTCTGGGTCG
>JBBWZO010000014.1:0-13832 GCA_039649125.1 Massilia sp.
CCGGCATGCATTTCTTCGGTGTCGTCCAGTCGATCGACGAGGGACGGCAGCCCGAGTGGAGCGACTTCTACCGCCAGTTGATGCATTTCGAAGCGCTGCCGGAAGGCCAGTTTTTTGGTGTCGTTCCCAAGGGGACCTTGTTGGCCAGCCCGTGCCGCAGCTTTTACCTGCAATTGATCGAGCCGCCGCCTGGGGCCGGCAGCCTGCAATGGGAAGAGCGACTGGTGCGCATCGGTTTTGGCGTACCGGACGTCGCGGCAGCTGTCCGCGAGCTCGAGGCGCGCGGCATCGTATTCATCGACCGCCAGCCGCCACAGCCTGGCGGAAAAGGGGCCCTGACCCAGCTGTACAAGGGTGGGGTGAGCTTCGAACTCGTGGTGAGCAAGCGCGGCGCAGGCGGCGGGGGACGCGATGAACCTGTCTAATTTTGGCATGGACAGCGTCACGCTCGCCGGCTCGCTCGAGTCGAAGCTGGCGGCCTGCCGGGCGGCCGGTTTTTCACAGATCATGCTGTGGGCGCGCGACCTGGTAGAGCATCCGGGCGGAACCGAGGAGGCGGTGCGGATGGTCAGGCGCAGCGGCTTGCGTGTGACCGGAATCCAGGTCATGCGCGACTATGAAGGCCTGGAAGGGGCCCTGCACGAATACAAGCTCGATATCGCACGCCATTTGCTCCGCGTGTGCAAGGCGGTCGGCGCGCGCCTCCTGATCGTCTGTTCCAGCACCTCCAGCCACGCCAGCGGCGAGCGCGAGCTGATCGCACGCGACCTGGCGAAGCTCGCCAACTCCGCGGTGCCCCTGGGGGTGAGGATCGGCTACGAAGCCTTGTCCTGGGGGCGGCATGTGCACACCTACGAGGACGCGTGGGAGGTGGTCGACATGGCCGCCCACGCCAATCTCGGCGTGGTGCTCGATTCGTTCCACATACTCGCCGACGGGTCGGAGCTGGAGGGGCTGGAAGACATCCCGTCCGAAAAGATCGCACTGGTCCAGCTGTCGGACTTCATGTGGCGTGATTTGGGCAGCACCGAGGAACGCATCGAGACTGCGGGGCATTTGCGGGTATTCCCGGGCGAGGGCAGCCACTCGGTCGAACTGTCGAGCATGCTGCGGCGGCTCGACCGCGCTGGCTACCGTGGTGCCTACAGCCTGGAGGTCGTCAACGACGATTATCTCCAGCTGTCGCCTGACATCGTCTGTGCCCGCGCACTGCTGGCAGCGAAATGGATTACCGACCGGGTGCTCCGGCACAGCCTGCAGGTGCGGGCTTATGCCGGGCGGACCTTATAAAAATGCGTCGCCCCGACGCCGTCGTCTCGCGCTGATTGTCTGCACGTGATCCGAACGCTGCACGTGATCCGAACTCTGCGGGCGCTATGCGCACGAATATTCGGCTATCGCCCATTTTTCAGATGCGACCTGTTCTAAGATGTTTATCTCGCAAGCCGTTCGGCAATCCGATGGAACGCACCCGCATCTCGCCGCTACGTCGTGGACGAGAGAAATTGCAACATCACACCTGGACCGCCTCGATGGCCAAGGCCATCTGTATCAGGCGTCATGAACTAGGGAGAACATATGGATTTCGTCACTATCGCTGTTGCCATCACCGGTTCGGTGCCCCGCAAAAAAGACAATCCGGCAGTGCCGGTCACCGTCGCCGAACAGATCGAATCGACCCATGAAGCTTACGAGGCAGGCGCCGCCCTGGTCCATCTGCACGTGCGCAACCCGGATGAGAGCTCGTCGTCCGATCCTGCGCTGTTCGCGAGCGTTCTGGAGGGCGTACGCAAACACTGTCCCGGCATGATCGTGCAGTTTTCAACAGGGGGCCGCGGCCGCGACCAGTCAGCCCGGGGAGCCGCGCTGCACCACAGGCCGGACATGGCGTCGCTGGCCACCGGCACCGTTAACTTCCCTACCATCATCTATGAAAACGCGCCGGCACTGGTGGACCAGCTGGCAGCCAGTATGAAGGCGCACGCCATCGTGCCGGAGATCGAAATCTTCGACCTGTCGCACCTGTACGGCATGCGCAGGCTGATGGATGAAGGGCTGATCAGCGACCGCCCGCATGTCCAGTTCGTCATGGGCATCAAGAATGCGTTGCCGGTCGATGAGTATCTGCTCGATCTGCTGCTCTCGGTCCTGAAACGCGTAGCGCCGAAGGCCACCTGGACCGCAGCCGGGCTCGGCCGCCATCAAAACGAGGTGATCGAGTGGGTGCTCAAGCGCAAGGGCGATGCGGTGCGCACCGGTCTGGAAGACAATATCCGAATCGACCGCGAGCGCCTGGCAACAAGCAATGCGGAGTTGGTGCGCATTGCTGCCGATCTCTGTGCCCGTCATGGCTTCCGTCCTGCGACACCGATGGAAGCGCGCGCCAGGCTTGGATTGCCGGTCTCGTAAGCGTTGCAAAACGGCCGGATAACGGCGCCATCCGTAAAACGGGCAGGGTGTGCGATAATCGCACAAATTCCGCATTTTTAGAATCCATGAGCGAAGAAGCAGCACAGCCGCTGGCACGCGATCTCGTCGCAGGCCTCGACAAAGGCCTGAAAGTCATCGAAGCCTTCGATCAGGAACGCTCGCGCCTGACGATCGCCGAGGTGGCGCAGGCGACCGGACTGACGCGGGCCGCAGCGCGCCGCTACCTGATCACGCTCACGCATCTTGGCTACATGCGCCACGAGAACAAGCTGTTCTCGCTGACCCCGGCCGTGCTGCGGCTCGGCCAGTCCTACCTGCATTCGGCGCGCTTGCCGCGCATCGCCCAGCCGCTGCTGTACCGGCTTGCGTATTCGCTGGGCGAGGCCGCCTCGGTGGGGGTGCTCGACCACGACCAGCTGGTCTGCGTGGCGGCCGTGAGCGCCGGCCAGTTGGTGTCGGGCACGCTGCAGCCGGGTACGCGCGTGCCGGCCTGGTGCACGGCCAACGGGCGGATGCTGCTCGCGAGCCTGCCGCAGGAGCAGGTCGACGATTTCCTGGAACGTGCCCGGCCCGAGCAGATCACCCAGCACACCATCGTCAACAAGGAGCGCCTCGCGCTGGAAATCGCGCGCAGCCGGGCCCAGGGCTATGCCCTGGTCGACCAGGAACTGGAGCTGGGCCTGCGCACAATCGCCGTACCGCTCAGGAATTTCCGCGGCGATGTCGTAGCGGCGATGAACGTCAGCGTCCACGCGGCGCGCCTCCCGGCCCAGCAGATGGTCGAGCGCTGCCTGCCGGCGATGATCAAGATTCAGGTGGAACTGGGCGCCTTGCTGTAGGCGCGCTAAGCCGTCGCCGCAGCCTGGGTCTGCAGCCTGAACTCCTTCGGCGTTACCCCGATCAGCTTCTTGAACAGCCGGCTGAAATAGGCGGGGTCCTGGAAGCCGAGTTCATAGGCAATGCTGGCGATGCTCGCCGGTACGTAGGTCAGCTTGCGGCAGGCTTCCAGCATCAGCCGGTCCTGGGTGATGTCGAAGGCCGTCTTGCTGGCCAGCTTGAGGCACAGCCGGTTCAGGCGCGCCGCCGAGATCCGCAGCAAGTCCGCATACCGGCCGACCTGCCACTGCTCCTGGTAATGGCGCTCCACCTCGACCCGGAAGCGGCTGAACAGCTCGAAGTCGCCGCGGCCGGACTTGTCGGCGATGCGCCGCTCGGCCTGCACCCGTACCAGATTCAGGAGCGCACAGCGCGCCAGCCACTCGAGCATCAGGGTATGCCCCTGGAGCGGCCACGCCGCCTCGGCGATCAGGTTGCGCAGCAGCGCCTCGATGCGCTCGCGCACCTCCGGCACGGCTTCCAGCGCGATGGCGAGCGGCTGTACGAACAGCGCGGCGAACAGGTCGCCCTCGTGGCCGGCGGCGGCGAACAGCACGTTCTGGTCGAGGGTCAGCACATAGCCATGTGCTTCCTCGGAAAAGGCAAAACCGTGGGCCAGCGACGGATGGATGGTCAGGGCGACCGGACCAGCGCACTCCCAACGGTCGCCATCGATGTCGGCCACGACCCGCCCGCCAAGTAAAAAAAGTACCTGGAATAGCCCTGCGTGCCGGTGGATTCCGATGTGCCAGTCATGCTGGCGGCTGCGCGTTTCGATCAGCTCGATATGTACTCCCTCGGCGTCCGTGCCCCGCGTCAGCTCGCCATAGAGCGCGAATTCAGGAATTTTCGGGGATGGCGCGGATTGCGGCTTGAGCATGACGGCAAACGGGCGACGAGCAGGGAATGTGAAAATAGTACAAGTTTTTCCGGGTTCTATCCATTCTTATCCGCGCCGCCGGGTACTACGATGATGTCAACCACAACACAAACGGAGACAACACCATGCGTACCCAGGTCGCCATCGTCGGCGCCGGTCCTGCCGGCCTTCTGCTTTCCCACCTGCTGCACCTGAACGGCATCGAGTCGGTCGTGCTCGAGACGCGCAGCCGCGCCGATATCGAGGCCACGATCCGCGCCGGCGTACTCGAACAGGGCAGCATGGACATCCTGAACGAGGCCGGCGTCGGCGAGCGCATGCGCAAGGAAGGCGCGCTCCACCACGGCTTCGAGCTGGCCTTCGGCGGCAAGCGCCATCGCATCGATCTCACGGAACTGACGGGCAAGGCGATCACGGTGTATCCGCAGCACGAAGTGATCATCGACCTCGTCGCCGCCCGCCTGGCGGCGGGCGGCCAACTGATGTTCGAAGCGAGCGAGGTGGCGCTGCACGGCACCGATACCGGGCAGCCGTCGGTCACGTTCTCGCACAGGGGGCAAGCACAGCGGCTCGAAGCGGACTTCGTCATCGGCTGCGACGGTTTCCACGGCGTGTCGCGCCCGATGATTCCGGCGGGGGTGCGCCAGGACTTCCAGCGCACCTATCCGTTCGGCTGGTTCGGCATCCTGGTCGAGTCGGCGCCGTCGTCCGATGAGCTGATCTACGCCCGGCACGAGCGCGGCTTCGCCCTCATCAGCACCCGTTCGCCAACCGTACAGCGCCTGTACTTCCAGTGCGACCCGCAGGACCATGTCGACAACTGGTCGGACGACCGCATCTGGTCCGAACTGCATGCGCGGACCGAGATCGACGACGGCTGGAAGCTCAAGGAGGGCCGGATCTTCCAGAAGAACATCATCGGCATGCGCAGTTTCGTCTGCGCCCCGATGCGCTCCGGCCGCCTGTTCCTGGCCGGCGACGCCGCGCATATCGTGCCGCCGACCGGCGCCAAGGGGATGAACCTGGCGATTTCCGACGTGCGCCTGCTGGCGCGCGCGCTGGAGGCCTTCTACAGGCGCGGCACCGAAGAGCTGCTGGACGGCTATTCGGAGGCGGCCCTCAAGCGCGTATGGCGGGCCGAGTACTTCTCGTGGTGGATGACGCGCCTGTTGCACACCTTCGCCGACGCGTCGCCATTCGAGCGCCAGGTGCAGCGTGCCGAGCTGGAAAACGTCGTGTCCTCACGCGCGATGCAGACGGCGCTGGCGGAGAATTACGTGGGCGCGTTCTGACCCGTTCCCACTGACCGGTCGCGTCGCGCATGCTCCCCGCGCCGCGTATCGGATGTTCGGCGGCCGAACAGAATCTGTCGGCACCTTCTTGCGCCGCCGACAGTTGCACCCTACACTAGGCTCGACTGTTCTTCCACCAAACATCCGTGCGGTGATCGAACGCCGGCGTCTGTCGTCGCCACGGCGCTGTGCCAGCTCGTGTGCGGCAGTGGACGCTGCGCGTACGGATATAAAAAACATAGGAGACATCGATGAGCCAACAGGAAGTCACGCTCGTCACGGGCGGCAGCACCGGCATCGGCCGGGCCATCTGCGAAGCCCTGATCGGCCAGGGACGCAGCGTCGTCAATCTCGACTACAAGCAGCCTGACTGGAGCCACGAGAAGCTGGTCTCCTTTCAGGCGGACCTGACCCGGCAGGACGAGGCGCAGGCAGCGGCCCGCGAGATCACCGCGCGCTACGCCGTCACGGCGCTGGTCAACAATGCCGGCGCCACCCGCCCCGGCACGATCGACACGGCCACGATGGCCGACCTCGATTACGTGGTCGACCTGCACCTGAAGGCAAGCATCATCCTGATCCAGGCGGCATTGCCGGCGATGCGCGCCTCGGGGCAGGGGCGCATCGTGAACATGTCGTCGCGTGCGGGGCTGGGCAAGGCGGAGCGCATCGTGTATTCGGCCACCAAGGCCGGCCTGATCGGTCTGACGCGCACGCTGGCGCTGGAACTCGGCGCCGATGGCATCACCGTGAATGCCGTCGCCCCGGGGCCGATCGCGACCGAACTCTTCCGCAAAAGCAATCCCGAGGGGGCGCCCCAGACGAAGCGCATCCTCGACAGCATCGTGGTGGGGCGTCTCGGCACCCCGGGCGACGTGGCGCGTGCCGCGATGTTCTTCCTCGCCCCGGACAACGGATTCGTGACCGGCCAGGTGCTGTACGTATGCGGCGGCACGACGCTCGGCGTCGCACCGATCTGATCCCGCATGGACAGGGGCCGGCAACCGTACCCGCCCCACCCGCAAACGGGCCTGCCCGTTCATATCGCCCGCAGCCGGCATGCCGCCCTGCTGGTATAACTTAAGTGAGACCTTTCATGCCACGCTTCTTTTTCGATACCGCTTTGAAGTGCCGTACGACCCTCGCCTTCGCAAGCGCCACCGCCGCCGGCGTGCTGTCGCTGCTTCCCCTGTCGGCGCAGGCCCAGGCGGCCTTTCCGACCAAGACCATCACGATCGTCGTGCCTTTCTCGGCGGGCGGCACGACCGATATCCTGGCGCGCGTCGTCGGGCAATACATGAGCAAGGACCTGGGCCAGCCGGTGGTGGTGGACAACCGCGCCGGGGCCGGGGGCAATATCGGCGCGCAGGTGGTCGCGCGCGCCGCGCCGGACGGCCACACGCTCCTGATGGGTACCGTCGGCACGCACGCGATCAACCAGAGCCTCTACAAGAAGCTGTCGTTCGACCCGATCAAGGACTTCGCGCCGTTGTCGCGCGTCGCCCTGGTGCCGAACCTGCTGGTGGCCCATCCAGCACAACCGTACAAGAACGTAAAGGAACTGGTCGCCTATGCCAAGGCAAACCCCGGCAAGGTCACTTTCGGATCCTCGGGCAACGGAAGTTCCATCCACCTGTCGGGCGAGCTCTTCAAGCACATGGCCGGCGTCGACATGCAGCACGTTGCGTACCGCGGAAGCGCCCCGGCACTGACCGACCTGCTCGGCGGCCAGATCGCGCTCATCTTCGACAACATGCCGTCGGCCATCGGCCACGTCAAGTCCGGAAAGCTGCGCCCCCTGGCAGTGACCACGCCAAAGCGTTCGCCGGCGCTTCCGGACGTGCCGACCATCGCCGAGGCAGGCGTGCCCGGCTACGAAGCCACGTCTTGGTTCGGCCTGCTGGCGCCGGCGAAGACGCCCGCCCCGGTCGTGGCCAGGTTGAACGCGTCCATCCTGAAGGCCCTGGCCGATCCGGAGGTGAAAAAGAAAATGCTGGAGCAGGGCGCCGACCCTTACGGTGAAAAGCCGGAACAGTTCGCGCAGTTCATCCGGAGCGAGACGACGAAGTGGGGCAACATCGTCAGGCAGGCTGGCGCGACTGCTGAATGAGGACGACGGTGCCGACAAGATGAATGTCCGGGTCCCTTTGGTGGAGCATGCATGAGTTATTCATCGACAGTATGGCGGTGATTTCAAATCGAAATTGGACATATATGCTGTAGCGCAGCATACTGCACTTGTCTCCTCCAACTCTTCACAGAATTGGATTCAACCCGCCGCAATGGCGGGTTTTTTTTCGCCTGCGTTCGGCAGAAAATGTTTGCTGGTTTGCACGCGACCGGGTGGTGCCGGCGGTAGCCGACGGCAGGCCAGTCTGGCCCGCCAGTCCGATTCCGTGCGCCGGTGGTGCTCGATGCGCTCGCTTGCGAAGCAGGCAAGCGCTAAGCTTGCCGGAGCCTGGTCCGACCCCGCCGCGTGCGGGGTTTTTTGTGCCCGCAGCACGGACCCAGAACTTCCGGTTTGGAATTCCTGCCATTCCCACACGCTTCTGTACACGCGGATTGGAAGTTTTATACTCGTTTCAAGCGCCAAGGCTGCACATCCGACAAGGGGCGCACGAGACAAGGATCGAACATGCCCATCTACGAACTGGCCGGCGTCGTACCCGGCATACACGACAGCGCCTACATTGCCGATTCGGCTGTCGTCATCGGCAACGTCACCATCGCCCAGGACGCCAGCGTCTGGTCCGGCGCGGTGATCCGCGGCGACAATGAGCGCATCGCCCTCGCCGCCGGCGTCAACATCCAGGAATGCGCCGTCCTGCATACCGACCCGGGCTACCCCTTGCAGATCGAAGCGAATGTCTCGGTCGGGCACCAGGCGATGCTGCATGGCTGCACGATCGGCGAAGGTTCGCTCGTCGGCATCGGTGCGGTCGTCCTGAACGGGGCGAAGATCGGCAGGAACTGCCTGGTCGGCGCCGGCGCGCTGGTTACCGAGCGCAAGGAGTTCCCGGATAACTCGCTGATCGTCGGCGTCCCGGCCAAGGCGCTGCGCACCTTGAGCGAGGACGACATCGCCGCCTTGCGCAAGAACGCGCTCGAGTATGTCGCCCGGGGCCGCCGCTTCAGAACCGAACTCAAGAAAATCGGCTGAGGAGCCCATCATGCGCCCACTCCCAGGGAATGCCATCGTGCGCGAAGTCGGCCTGCGCGACGGGCTGCAAAGCATCGCCACCATCGTCCCCACCGAACAGAAGATCGAGTGGATCAAGGGCGCCCATGAAGCCGGCCAGCGCGAGATCGAAGTCGGCTCCTTCGTGCCGGCCAGGTTGCTGCCGCAACTGGCCGACACGGCCGAACTGCTGGCCTTCGCCAACACGCTGCCCGGCCTGCGCGCCTCGGTGCTGGTGCCGAACCTGAAGGGCGCCGAGCGCGCGATCGACGGCAAGGCCCACCTGATGATCCTGCCGCTGTCGGCGAGCCATGCGCACAGCCTGGCCAACCTGCGCAAGACGCCGGATGAAGTCGTTGCCGAACTGGGGCGCATCCGTGCCGCCCGCGACGCCGCCGGCTCGAAGACCCTGATCGAAGGCGGCGTCGGCACCGCCTTCGGCTGCACGCTGCAGGGCCAGGTAGACCAGGCCGAGGTGCTGCGCCTGATGCAGGCGCTGCTCGATGCCGGCGCCGACCGCGTCAGCCTGGCCGATACCGTCGGCTACGCCGATCCGCGCATGGTGCGTGAACTGTGCGAGAAGGCCATCGCGGTCGCCGGCGAGCGCTTCTGCTGCGGACATTTCCACGACACGCGCGGCATGGCGCTGGTGAATGTCTACGCGGCGCTGGAGAGCGGCGTGACCCGTTTCGACGCTTCGCTCGCCGGTATCGGCGGCTGCCCGCACGCGCCCGGCGCTAGCGGCAACGCCGCGACCGAGGATGTCGCCTACATGCTCGCCAGCATGAATGTTGCCACCGGCATCGACCTCGAGCGCCTGCTCGCCCTGCGCGCCAGGGTGGCCGGCTGGCTGCAGGGCGAAACCCTGCACGGCGCGCTGCACCTGGCCGGCCTACCCATGACATTTTCAATGGCAGCTGCTGCCTGAACCCCGGAATCCATCATGCATACCACTGAACAGCAGGGCGCGCGCCTCCCATTGGAGGGGATCCGCGTCATCGAATTCTCCCACATGGTCATGGGCCCGACCTGCGGCATGATCCTCGCGGACCTCGGCGCCGAAGTGATCAAGGTCGAGCCGCCGAGCGGCGACAAGACCCGCACCATGACCGGCGTCGGCCTCGGCTTCTTCCGCACCTTCAACCGCAACAAGAAAAGCATCGTGCTCGACATCCAGACCCCGCAGGGGCTGGCGACCGCGAACGAGCTGATCTGCGACTGCGACGTGATGATCGAGAATTTCCGGCCCGGCCTGATGGCGAAACTCGGCCTCGACTACGCGACGCTCTCAAAAGAGTGCCCGGGCCTGATCTACGTCTCGCACAAGGGCTTCCTGCCCGGCCCTTACGAAAACCGCCTGGCGCTCGACGAGGTCGTGCAGATGATGGGCGGCCTGGCCTACATGACCGGGCCGCCGGGCCGGCCGCTGCGTGCGGGTGCCTCGGTCAACGACATCATGGGCGGCATGTTCGGCGCGATCGCGGTCCTGGCGTCGCTGTGGGAGCGGCGCACGACGGGCAAGGGCCAGGAGATCCAGAGCGCCTTGTTCGAGAACTGCGCCTTCCTGGTCGCCTCGCACATGCAGCAGGCCGCCATGTCCGGCGAAGCGCCGCCGCCGATGCCGGCGCGTTCGTCGCCCTGGTCGGTGTACGACGTGTTCACGCTGGCCGAAGGCAGGCAGCTGTTCATTGCCGCGGTGAGCGACAAGCAGTGGGACCAGCTGTGCACCGTGCTCGAACGCCGGGACCTGCTGGATGACCCGCTTCTCCGCACCAACGAGCAGCGCGTTGCGATCCGCCCCCAGTTGCTGGAGCGGCTGGGCGCCATCCTGCGCGAACACGACATCGTGGAACTGTCGGCCAAGCTGGAAGCGGCAGGCCTGCCGTATGCGCCGATCGCGCGCCCGGACCAGCTGCTGGACGATGCGCACCTGCGCGCGAGCGGCGGCCTGGTGCCCATGCAGACGGCCGAGGGCGGGATGACGGACGTGGTGCTGATGCCGGTGCTGATGGATGGCCGCAGGCTGGGCGTACAGCGCCCGCTGCCGCGCATCGGCGAGCACACCGGGGAAGTGCTGGCCGGACTGGCCGCCAGGAAGAGGGGGGATGGTCCGGCACCCTGAGCCGTATCGCTGGCCGGATCGCCCGCCAGCGACGGGAGAGACATCGCACCAATCAACGCAGTCATCGAATAAGAGCGCCTGACAAAACCTTCATGGGGCCCTGAGGACGGGGTCCTCAGGGCGAGGGATGCGGCCACCCGACGCGGCGTCGAAGACAGTACGACTGTACGGCGAGACGCTGCAACGCAGCCGTGGAGGTTTTGTTAGGCGCTCTAGGGCGCCGGCGAGCGCCACCCAACCACGACAACTGGAGACACCATGATCCACGCATTCCGCCCTACCCGCATCGTTGCTACCGTCCTGTCCTGCACCCTGACGCTGCCGGCCCTTGCCGAAAGCGGCAAGCCGATCCGTGTCATCGTCCCGAACGCCCCGGGTTCCAGCGTCGACGCACTGACGCGCATCATCAGTGTGCCGCTTTCGCAAAGCCTCGGCCGCACGATGGTGATCGAGAACCTGCCCGGCGCCGGCGGCGTGCCGGCCACCGCGCAGATCGCACGGGCCCCGAAGGATGGTTCGACGCTGGGCATGGTCTCCAACAACCACGTGGTCAATCCCAGCCTGTACAAGAAGATGCCCTTCGACTCGATCAAGGACATCACGACGATCGGCGTCGTGGGCGGTTCGTCCTTCGTGCTGGTCGCGCATCCTTCGCTTGGGGTGTCCAACCTGAAGGAACTGATCGCACTGGCGAAGACGAAGCCGGGCGATATCACGATCGGCTCGTCCGGCAACGGCACCATCCTCCACCTGGCGGCCGAGGAACTGCAGCACCAGGCGGGCGTGAGCTTCCGCCACATCCCCTATAAGGGCACGGGCCAGATGACGAGCGATCTGCTGGGCGGGACGATCCAGCTCGCCTTTGTCGGCGTCACCGGCGCCGTCCAGCACGTCAAGAACGGCAAGCTGCGCGCGATCGGCGTGTCGACCGCGACGCCGTCGATCGCGATGCCGGACGTGGCGCCGCTGGCCCAGCAGGGTCTGCCGAACTACGACATGCAGGGCTGGATCGCCCTGATCGGCCCGGCCGGCATGCAAGCAGCCGTGGTGTCGCGGCTGTCGAACGAACTGAAGAAGACGCTGGCGGCCAGGACCGTCCAGGACGCGCTGACGGCGCAGGGTTTCAGCCCGATCGGCAGCACGCCGGCCGAGGCCGCGTCGCTGTTCCAGACTGATCTGGTAAAGTACGGCAAGCTGGTCAAGCAGTCCGGCATGAGCATCGACTGACGCCGCGCCCTGCGTGTGCTTCAAACCCTCGCGGCCATGGCCATGGGGCTGGCGCCGTCGCTGCGCAGCAAACGGGAGGATGCATTTGTCGAGTGAAGGGGAATCTACCGGGTTGGCCGAGCCGGCCGCGCGCCTGAGCGAAGGCGAGATCCGCGCGGTGTTCGTGGGCTTGCTGCTGGCGATGCTGCTGGCCGCGCTCGACCAGAACATCGTCGCGGTGGCGCTGCCGCGCATCGGCGCCGACCTGCACGGCATGGAAATGCTGGCCTGGGTGGTCTCGAGCTACCTGATCGGCTCCACCGTCTCGACGCCGCTGTTCGGCAAGCTGGGCGACCTGGCGGGGCGACGCAAGGCCTTGTCCGCCGCCATCGTCTTCTTCATCCTGGGGGCGGTTGGCTGCGCGCTGGCCCCCTCGATGCCGCTGCTGGTCGCCTTCCGGGCCTTGCAGGGCGTCGGCGGCGGGGCGGTGATCGCCGTCGCGCAGGCCGCGATCGCCGACGTCGTCTCGCCGCGCGAACGGGGGCGCTACCAGATCTACTTCAGCGGCGTGCATGTGGTGGCCAGCGTCGCCGGTCCCGTGGTCGGCGGCCTGCTCACCGAGCACCTGTCCTGGCACTGGATCTTCTGGCTCAACCTCCCGCTGGGCCTGTTGGCCCTGCTGGTCTCGCGCAGGGCCCTGGGCCGCATCCCGGTGCCGGCCGGCCGCGTCGTCGTCGATTATGCGGGCGCGCTGCTGCTTTCCGCCGGCCTGGTGGTGCTCCTGACCGGCATCACGCGCATCGGCATGGGCGTGCCGCCCCTCGACCCTTCGCAACTGGTGGCCTACGCGGCGGCGGCCGTGCTGCTGTGCGCTTTCGTGTGGCAGGAGCGGCGCACCGCCGAACCATTGGTGCCGCTCGCGCTGTTCGCGCTGCCGACCGTGCGCCTGTCCTGCTTCATCCTCTTCGTCGCCTACATGCAGCTGATCGCGTTGACCGTGCTCGTCCCGATGCGCAGCCAGATGCTGCTGGGCGCCGCGGCAGGCGAGGCGGCGCTTGGCCTGGTGCCGCTGACCCTGGGCGGGCCGGCCGGAGCCTACCTGGCCGGCCGCATCATGCTGCGCACCGGTTCGACCCGCCCGCTGCAGATCTGGGGCGCCGGCGTGGCTGCTGCGGGCGTCCTGGCGCTCGGCCTGCCCTGGCTGCCCGCGGCCGGCCAGCCGCTCGTGCTGGCCTTTATCGGCATCGGCATCGGGCTGCAGTTTCCGACCTCGCTGGTCGCGATCCAGAACGCGGTGCCGAGCCGCCATGTCGGCATCGCGACGGCGACGGCCGTCTTTTCCCGTTCGCTCGGCGCCGCCGTCGGCATCGCGGTGCTGAGCACGACCTTGCTGCTGTCCCTGGGCAGGGAGGGGAGGTCGGGCGCGGTGCTGATGCGCGAACTCGTCGCACAGGCGGGCGGCGATCCCTCCATGCTGGCTTTGGCGACCACTGCCTTTGACAATACCTTCCTGGTCAGCGCGGCGATTGCAAGCGCATCGTTCTGCGCGTCGCTGTTCCTGCCGCACAGTGCCTTGCGCAGCTCGTGATATTCCGATCCGGAAGTTCAAAGCTTCCAAAATGCATCTTTCACATCGTTAGGGAAGTTTTATACTTTTCTCCATTCGTCCGCTGCCGGACTGACCTACAACATGGAGACAAGACATGGCTGACCTGTTTGATAATCCGATGGGCCTGATGGGCTTCGAGTTCGTCGAGTTCGCATCCCCGACCCCGGGCGTGCTGGAACCGATTTTCGAGAAACTGGGCTTCACCAAGGTCGCGGTGCACCGCTCGAAGGACGTCGTGC
>JBBWZO010000018.1:0-8048 GCA_039649125.1 Massilia sp.
GAACGACACGTTCTGCGCTGCCTTGACCTTTTCGCCCTTCTCGTTCGGGTACTCCGTGTACAGCGCATTCACATTCAACATAAGAATCTCCGCCTGGTTATATTGATCAGCCTTCTTTGACGCCGAATTTCCTGCCCAGCCACTGCGCGGTCATCACCAGCGCGAACAGGGCGACGATGAACATCACGCCAAGTGCCGACAGTTCGACGTACTGGCCGTTCTCCCACAGTTCCCAGATCAGTACCGAGATCACTTCGGTGCCCGGGCTGTACAGCAGGATCGAGGTCGACAGTTCGCGCACCGACACGATCACCACGTAGATCCAGCCGGCCAGCAGGCCCGGTTTCAGCAGCGGCAGTACGATGCGCCAGAAGGTGGTGCCCCAGGACGCGCCGCTCATCGCCGCCGACTCTTCCAGCTCCTTGTGGATCTGCAGCATGGAGGTGGTGTTGTAGCGCAGGCCGTAGGGCATGAAGCGCGTGACGTAGGCAATGAACATGATCCACATGGTGCCGTACACGCCGATGTCGAAGTACAGGTAGAACACCATCAGCGCCAGGCCCAGCACCAGGCCGGGGAACACCATCGGCATCGATGCCATGCTGTCGAGCAGGAAGCGGCCCGGCAGCTTGGTCTTGACCACGATCCAGCAGATGACCGAGGTGAGCAGCATGACGACCGTGGCGCTGCCGACCGCCAGCAGCAGGCTGTTGCCGACCGCGTTGATCAGGGTCGGATAGGTCGCGACGAAATGGTAGGCGTCGAACGACAGGTTGCGCAGCGCTGCCATCGACGGCACGCTGTAGAACTTCTGCAGCGACGACCACAGCAGCACCAGGAAAGGCAGCACCACGATGAACGAGAAGTACAGCAGGAACACCGCGCCGGTCAGGTAACGCCAGCGGCCCAGGTCCATCGCACGCGGGCGGAAGCCCTTGCCGGTCACGGTCGAGTACTTGCCGCCCTTGCTCGACAGCTTGGTCTGGAAGAAGATGCCGATCGCCGTGATGAACAGCAGCGTGACCGCATACGACGAGGCCAGGCCGATCTTGCTCGGATACGAGTGGATGGCCTGGTAGATCGACGAGGTGAATACCTGGATCCCGACCGGCAGGCCGAGCAGAGCCGGTACCTCGAACGATTCGATCGCCCGCACGAACAGGATCAGCAACGTGGCGAAGATCGCCGGCCAGGTGAGCTTGAGCGTGATATGCCAGGCGATCTGCGGCACGCTGGCGCCACTCATCATCGCCGATTCTTCCAGCGACGGATCCATCGAGCGGAACGCCGCGGTCATGATCAGGAAGGCCATCGACGAGTAATGCAGGCCGTCGACCCAGATCATGCCGCCCATCGAGTAGATATTGAAGAACACGTAGTCGGTGTCGAACCAGCTTTGCAGCAGCATGTTCAGGATGCCGATCTTGGGGCTGGCCAGCAGGATCCAGGCGACCGTGAACAGGATGCTCGGAATGATCAGCGGGATGATCGACAGCGCGAAGAACAGCGACTTGAGCGGCGTGTTGGTGCGCTCGTTCATCCAGGCCAGCGCGGTGCCGACCAGGAACGCGAATACCGCGGTGCCGCTGGCGAACTGGACCGAATTGAACAGCAGTGTCAGCGTTTCGCTGTCACCGTAGGCGGTCATGTAGTTGGCGAAGGTGAACACTGCCGGGCTGCTGGCGGTGCGCGGCGAGAAGAAGCTTTGCCACAGCAGGAAGCCGAGCGGCATAAGCGCCAGATAAGCCACCACCAGCACGCAGGCGCCGATGACCAGCCATTTGAAATCGATGTTACGCCAGCCCTTGGGCGGCTCCGCAGGTAATGCGACACCTTGTGCTGCAGCTCCCATAATCAACGCGTCTCCCCATTAAGTGTGTCAGCCCGTCTGCGCGGTTTGTGCCTGTTGGTTGATTTTTTTCTCGTTCCGCTATGTGGACCGTTGGTCCAAAAAGCGGTGAGTTGAATTTACCGACGTGTTCATGCGATGTCAACAACAATCGGCGGCGATGTAGAAAACAGTTGCGGCCGGGCGGCAGCGGCCTGCGCCGCCCGGTGCGGCGCCTAGCGTTCGAGCTTGGCGTGGTGGTAGTCCCACACCTTGCGCAGCAGGTGCGGCTTCCACAAATTGGCGCGGATCGCGGCAATCTGCGCAGCTTCGAGCACGGTCGGCGCGCCGAGCTGGCTGGCCAGGTGCTGGCGCTGCGCGGTCTCCTCGAGGTAGACCGCCAGCACGAACGCTTCGACGATTCCGGCGCCCGCGGCCACTGCGCCATGCGACTTGAGCATGACCACCCGGTCCTCGCCCAGCGCCGTGGCCAGGCGTTGCCCGAGTTCGCGCCGGTTGATCGACGCGGTCTCGTCGAACAGCCGGATCGGGCCCAGCACCGCAGCCTGCATGATCACCGGCTGCACCGGCACCCCGGCCATGCTGAACAGGGTCGACCATAGCGGATGGGTGTGCACGACCGCACCGACATCCGGGCGGCGCCGGTAGATTTCGGAGTGGATGTGGAACTCCATCGGCGGCACCGCCTCCCCCGCCACCGGCTTGCCGTCGAAGTCGACCAGCACGATGTCGGCGCCGGTCAGCGCGCTGCGCACCGAGGCGCCCGAATTGATCAGCATGAGGTCGCGGTCGGGCACCCGCCAGCTGAAGTGGCCGTTGAAGTCGATGATCCCGGCCCGCTCCAGCATCCGGATCGCATCGGCCAGCATCGTTTTCTCGTCCGCGTAACTATTCTGGTTGTCGTCCATGGCGCCGCTCTCAGGGCTGGTGGGCGTGGTCGTGATGCGCATGGCCGTCGTGCCGGTGCTGGCCGGGGCCATCCCCGTGGCTATGGCTATGGCCATGGCCGTGATCGTGGCCATGGGGGCGCACGTGCGGCCGGTACTTCAGGTCGGGACGCGCGTTGCCGGCCGCGGTGCGCGGATCCTGGCTGAATACCAGCGACTTGACCGTCACCGGCACCGTTCCCGAGGGCATGCGGATGCGCCCGAGGTCGATATAGTCGAAGTCCCACAACACGATGCCGTCGATGACCAGGATGTCGCTGGCGACCGCCATTTCCTCGCGCAGCAGCGTGCCCAGCGTATGCGCGAGGTCGCCGTCGAGGATCAGGTACAGCGGCCGTCCCTGCGCCAGCGTGGCCGGCAGCGCCCGCACGATACCGGCCGCGAACGCCGCTATCCGGGCATACGACGGCGCGCCGCTCCAGCGGAACGCCAGCGCCACCTCGGCCTCGCCCTCGACCAGGTCGAAGGCCTTGAAGTGGGCCCGGATGGCCTGCGCCAGCGCGTCCGGATCGATGTCGGGGCCGCACTCGTGGTTCGGCTGCAGCACCTGCAGGTTGCGGCGCGGCAGCAGCCGCGCCGGACTCGATATATATGTCGTATTCCCGCTCAGCTGGACCGAATATTCGGAAGCACCGAGCGCGGTGGCACGGATGCACTCGCCGGCCGGCAGCACCGGCCACGCCAGCGCGCCGGCGTCGATGCGGCGCCGCAGCGCGCTGCCCAGCAGCAGGCCCATGTCGCCGAAGTCTCGCGTTTCGCGCCCGTACACGTACTCGGCCACGCCGCCGGAGAACATCGCCGCCGCCACCTCGCCGTCGGCCAGCGGCTCGGTGAGGTAGAGGCGGTCGACCGCTTCGCGCAGCCGATGCCTGCCGATCGCCTCGATCAGCGCGTCGGCCATCCAGTCCGCCACCTTCGCCATCTGCTCGCGCGTGACCTGGTCGCCCAGGTGCCAGCGGAAGCCGGCCTGCTCGGCGTGGTACTGCCCGGCCGGGTCGAGGCGCACGATTTTCCCCGCCTGGTCGACCACGATCAGGCGCCCGCCGATGTGGACCGCAGCGGTGCCCTTCACCTTGCCGCCTTCGACCGCGGCGAGCTTGGTGGTGCCGCCGCCGATGTCGATGTTGAGCATGCGCTGGCCGCGGTCGTGCGATACCCGCGCTGCGCCCGAGCCATAGGCGGCCAGCATCGATTCCATGTGATGGCCAGCGGTGGCGCAGACGAATTCGCCGCCCTGCTCGGCCAGGATCGCGGAGATTGCCTGGGCATTGTCGCGCCGCAGCGCTTCGCCGGTCAGGATTACCGCGCCGGTATCGATGTCGTCGGGATGCAGGCCGGCGCCGGCGTAGGCCTCGTCGATGATGCGGCCCAGCGCAGCCTCGTCGATCCGGCTTTCGTTCTGGTACGGCGTGAGCGCAACCGGCGACTGGTAGACGGTCTCGCGCGAGACCACGAAATAGCGGCTCGACAGGTCCTCGCCGAGGCGGCGCAGCTGCAGCCGCGAGAAGATGACCGGGGTGCCGGACGAGCCGATGTCGATCCCGACGCTGCACAGGGACACGTGGTCCTGCTGCCACACCGGGTTATCCTCGAGCGAACCGGGGTCGGTATCGAAGTCGTCGTGGTCGTGGTCGCTCTCCTCGCCATCGGCGTGCACATGGTTGAATTCCTGGCCGTACTGGTGGTCGTCCAGGCTGTGGACGCGGGGGGCTTGCTGCTTGTCGGTTGGAGGCATGATGTCAGATCTTGAAGGATTCGAGGGTTTGTGGACTCCGCTCGATAGTGGTTGGGGTGATCAATAGAAGGCGTCGAAGTGGACCTGGGCGCTTGGCACCTGCTGCTCGACCAGCATGCGCTGGACCGCCTGCGCCATCGCCGGCGGCCCGGCGAAGTAGATTTCATGCTCGGGCATGGCCATGCCGATCGTCTCGAGCGCCAGTTCGTGCACGAACCCGACTTTGCCGTTCCAGTCGCCCTCGGCCGATTCCGGCATCGACACGATCGGATGGAAAAAGAAGCGCTCGCCGTAGCCGGGCAAGGCGCGCAGCATGTCGTCGCCGCAGATGTCGCGCGCGGCGCGCCCGCCATAGAACAGGTGGACCTTGATGCCGGCCATCGCCGGATCGGCCGCCACCCCGCGCACGATCGACATCATTGGAGCGAGCCCCGAGCCGCCGCCGATGCAGACGATGTCGCGCCGGCTGTCGGTGCGCAGGTAGGCCATGCCATAAGGGCCGTCGATGACGATCCGCTCGCCGCAGGCGAGCCGGTCGAACAGGGCGCCGGTGGCGGCACCGCCGGGAGTGCGCTTGATCTGGAATTCCCAGCCCGGCCGCCCCCGGGCGATGTTGGACATCGAATACGCGCGCGGGCCGTCCACGCCGGGTAGATACAGCAGCGCGTACTGGCCCGGCAGGAAATCGATCGGCTCGGGCAGCGTGAAGGAAAATTCGCGCAGGTCGTGGGTCAGCTCGCGGGTCGCGGCCAGCGTGGCCTCGAAGCGGCGCGGCACCCCTGCCTGGGCGTACTGCGGCAGCACACGGGCCTTGACGGTGCAATCGGACAGCGGTCGCGACTGGCAGGCGAGCACGCGCTTGCGGGCGATGTCGCGCTCGCCCAAGCCGGGTGCAGCCGGCCAGTTCGACGCGAGCTGGCCGCTCACCAGCTCGACCTTGCAGGTGCCGCAAGCGCCGACATTGCATTCATACGGCAGTCCGACTCCGGCGCGCAGCGCCGCGCGCATGATGGTGTCGTCCGCCGCGCAGGGGAACTGCGCTGCGCCGTCGGCGAGCGCGATGGTAAACGTGGCAACGATGATCGTCTCCTGTGGTTGATTAACAAAACTGACTGCTCAACACCACCGGCGCACGACCCGCTGCCCGGTGGTCACGCCATGCGGTGGCGCCGCGCCAGGCGCAGCGGGTGATACCCCAGGCGCGCTGAAATCGCCTCGGCGGCACTGACCACCTCGGGCGCAAACCCGGCCAGCACCTTCCTGGTCAGCCGCTGCGCCGGACCTGCGATGCTGGCCGCGGCGATCACGTTGCCGGCATAATCGCGCACCGGTGCGGCCAGGCTGCGCACGCCGACTTCGTTCTCCTCATCGGCCAGCGCGTAACCGCGGCTGCGGATCTGCGCCAGCTCCTGGCGGAATTCTTCCGCACCGGCGATCGTATTCGCGGTATGGGAGTGCAGGCCTTCGGCCAGCACCTTCTCCACCACATCGGCCGGCTGGAAGGCCAGCATCACCTTGCCCGCCGCGGTCGAATACGCCGGTTTGCGCATGCCGATATCGAGCGTCATGCGGATCGCCTGCTTGCTTTCCAGGCTGTTGATGTACATGATGCTGGCGCCGTCCAGGATCGCCAGGTGCACCGTCTCGCCGGTCTTTTCGCGCAGGGCCATCAGGAAGGGCTTGGCTTCGCTCGAGAAGTCCATCTTGCGGCGTACCAGCGAGCCGAGCTCGAACAGGACCAGGCCGAGCCGGTACTTGCCGTTCTCCTCGCTCTGCTCGAGCATGTTGGCGTCGACCAGCGTACTGGCCAGCCGGTGCACCGTGCTCTTCGGCAGCTTCAGCATCTTGCCCAGCTCACTGATGCCGATTTCGTAGTTCTCATCCGAGAACACCTTCAGCAGCCGGATCGCGTTCGCGACCGACGACAGCCGGGTCTTCTCTACTTCAGGTTTGGTCTTGCGTTCCATTATCGGCTCCATTTTCCGGTATACAGAACGCAGTTTATCGATAACAACTCGGCGTCACAAGCAAATGTGGCGGTGCTCACGCCAGCGCTTCCGGCTGCGACAGGCGCAGCGCGAGGCCGAAGCTGGCCAGCAGGATCGCCATCAGCGCGAGGCCCATCCACAGTCCGGCGTCATCGAGCAGCGCGGCCAGCGCGGGCGCGAAATACTTGGCGATCCCGAGCGCCGCGATCGCCAGGCTCAGGAACCCGATCGACAGGCCCATCACACGCGAGGCTACCAGCGCGCGCTGGCTGGTCTGGCGCAGCAGGCGCGCGACCCACAAGCCGCAGATGCCGTCGGTGCACATCATGCCGATCATGAACAGCAGGCCCAGGCCGATCGAAAACAGGGCGCCGGCCAGGTTCGACGCGGCCAGCGAAAACAGCGCGGTCTGGCTGACGGTGTCGAACGACAGCGCGAACGCGGCGCCGACCGCGGCCATCACGGCCGGGTGGCTGGTCTCGGAAAAGCGGCGCAGGAAGCGGCCCTTCAGTCCCACCGGGCGCACTGGCTGGTCCGGGGCGGCGCGCAGCACGGCGCGCAGGTTCGCGCCGCCGAGCAGGGTCAGGAACACGATCGAGATCCAGGCACCGACGCTCTCCAGCCAGTGCGGCGGGCTCCAGCTCGAGGCGCTCAGCGCCACCAGCGCCGCCACCGCCATCACCACGATCCCGTGGCCGAGCGAGAACAGGAAGCCGGACCAGCGCGACAGGCGCGGGCGCTGCTCCGCGTTGAAGCGGGTCATGCCGTCAATCGTCGCCATGTGGTCGGGGTCCATGCCGTGCTTCATGCCCAGGATGAAAACCACCAGTACCAGTCCCAGCCAGTCTTGAGGCAATGCTTGCATAATCAGGTCTACCTTTTCGAGTGTGCGAGTGCGGCGAGCCGCGTTATTTTTGGAGGAACAGCTTGTTCCACAGGGCTTCCCATTTCGCTCCTTCGTCCAGCACGGTGGCGGGATCGACCATCGAATACGGGAAGCTACTGAGCTTGCTGTCGACTTTCAGGCTGACCGGCACCCGGCCCATCGCGCTGAACAGGGCCTGGCCTTCGGGCGAGAGCACGAAGTCGGCGAACAGCAGTGCCGCGTGCGGATGCGGCGCCTTCTTCATGACGCCGATGCCCTGCGGCCGCCCGACCACCGGCTCGACCGGCACCCAGTCGACCGGCGCCCCGCGCCGCTTGAGCGACTCGACTTCGGCGTTGTAGACGGTCAGCGCCACCGGCACTTCGTTGGCGCCCACCATCTCGGCCAGCAGCACGTGGCTCTTGCGCACGTCCGGACGCATCGCCGACAGCCGCTCGAACAGCTTCATCCCGCGTTCGTTGCCGAGCTTGTGGATGATGGTCGCCATCCATTCGACGTCGGTGGCCTCGATGCCGATCTGGCCCTTCCACTTCGGATCGAGGAAGCCCTCGTAGTGCGCCGGCAGGTCGGCGCGCTTGTATTTGTTGGTGTTATAGGCAACCACGAAGAAGTTCAGGCGGTCGGTCACCCACAGGCGCGACGG
>JBBWZO010000150.1:0-22250 GCA_039649125.1 Massilia sp.
TATTCGTGCGCATCGTCTCGTCGAAGCGCTCGTCGGTGATCTCGAGCAGCGAGTTGGCGTGCATCTGGAAAGCGGCGTTATTCACCAGCACGTCCAGGCGGCCCCATTCGGCCACCACCCGGTCGACTGCCTGCTGGCAGAAGTCCATGTCCTTGACGTCGCCGGCGATCGTCACGCAGCGGCGGCCTTCGGCCTCGACGCAGCGCTGGGTCTCGGCGGCGTCTTCGTGTTCGTTCAGGTAGAGGACGGCGACGTCGGCGCCTTCGCGCGCGAACAGCACCGCGACCGCGCGCCCGATGCCGGAGTCGCCCCCGGTGACGATCGCGACCAGGCCTTCGAGCTTGCCGCTGCCCTTGTAGCTCTCCGCCATGAAGCGCGGTTTCACGTCCATGTGCGCTTCCAGGCCGGGCTTGGCGAGGTGCTGGCGCGGCATCGGCGGCACCGGCTGCTCGGCGCCGATCTGGACCGGCTTTTCGCCTCCTTGCGCGCCCCCGCTGGCGTCGAGCTGGTCCTGGCGGTTCTGGATTGCTTTCTGGTGGTTCGCTACGTCGTCCTGGTTGGCCATCATGTTCCCTTTACAGTGCAGAGGTTCGAGTCCGGCCCAGTATCGGCCGCGACTCGCCTGGCGACGGTGCGGTTCCACACACAGCGCACCACTTTGCCTGTTCGGGCAGGGGTAATTGTGTCAAAATTAGCATCATTTTTTAACCAATCCGCATGTCAAGGAGAACCCCATGCCCCAGCAGGCCCAGCAGCGAGGCGCCCCGGCCGGGTTGTTCGTCAATCCGGCAGCCGCGCGCCGCGCTGAATTCGAGGCCGTGTGCGGCGCACAGTTCGGCAGCCTGCGCCTGGCCGATGGCGCCGACGCCGCGCTCGAGGTGCTGGAGGCGCAGGGATCGACCGGCCTTCCCGTCATCGACCTGATGGTCATCGACCTCGACCGCTTCGACCCCGAGCTCGACCACGCTGGCCTGGCTGCGCTGGTCGTGGCGCGGGCCGGGGCGCCGACCTTCGTGCTGTGTCCGTTCGCGAACGCGCGCTGGCTGGCGGCGCTGATGGCCTGCGGGCCGGTCGAGTATGCGATCGCACCGATGGACGACGACGCCTTGCGGGCAACGATCGCGGCGCGCCTGCTCGCCGGCCCGACGCCAGTCGCGGCGCTCACCCCGCGCGAACGCGAGCAGCAGCGCCTGCAGGCCCTGCGCGCGCAAGTGCGCGCGGCGATCGGCGACGGCGAGGAACTCGATGCCATGGCCGAGCGCCTGTGCCGCGCGCTGTGCGGCTGGCCGGGCGTGGCGCATGCCGCGCTGTTCCACCTGCAGCCGGGCGGCGACCTGCGCCTGCAGGCGCAGGCCGGCGAGCGCGGCCTGAACCTGGCGCGCCTGCTGGGCCGCGGCGAGCGGCTGCTGCAGTCGCCCCTGCGCCATGCCTTCCCCGGCCTGCTGGCGGCCGCCGCGAATACGGTCGCGCTGTTCGACGAGCCGGAGAAATCGGGCGAGCCCCTGCTGGCCGAGGCGTTGCGCGAGCACGGTATCGGGATGGTGCTGGGCTTGCCGATTCCGGCGGATGGCCCGGGCACGCCGCGCGGTTCGCTGTGCCTGTCGTTCCGCTCCGCACGCAGCTTCTCGCGCAACGAACTCGATGCCCTGGCCGAGGTGGCCGATCTCGCCGCCGGCGGCCTGCGCATGGCCGACCTGAACCGCGAAAGCGAGGAAATGCTGGCGCAAGTGACGCGCCTGGCGACCAGCGATGCGCTCACCTCGCTTGTCAACCGACGCCATGGGGAAGCGCTGCTGGACACCGAAATCAAGCGTGCGCGCCGCTACCGCCTGCCGCTGGCGCTGATCGCCTTCGACATCGACCGCTTCAAGACGGTCAACGACCGTTACGGCCATCCGGTCGGCGACATGGTGCTGCGCACGGTCGCCGACGCCGCGCAAAAGCTGGTGCGCGCCAGCGACGTGCTGGTGCGCTCGGGCGGCGAGGAATTCCAGGTGATCGCGCCGCACACGAGCGCGATCGACGGCCTGAAGATGGCCGAGAAGCTGCGCGCGGCCATCGAGGACACCGAGATGCCGGGCGTCGACCAGGTCACCATCAGCCTGGGCGTGGCGCAGCTCGGCGAGCAGGAAAGCGCCGATTCCCTGACCGTGCGCGCGAACGCGGCGCTGGCCCGGGCCAAGCGCGCAGGGCGCAACTGCGTGGAACTGGCGATGCTGTAGGCGGCGGACGACGAGCATACCGTAGGGGTCATTGAGGCCAATGGCCTCAATGACGGGTTCACCGGGCGGCTCCACTGGGCGCGAGCAGGCCAGCGGCCTCGACGCCGCCCACCCTACATGTCTCGAGCATGATCCGACGACGGTTTTACGGAAGCCCGCAGCAGGCCGCACCGCCCCTCGCACCGCCCGTGCTACCCTTGCGCTTTTGAAACGGACGAGCAATGCTCTACTGGTTGAGGCACTACCGGCGCGCGATGCTGCCTGGCGATATCAGCGCCGGGGTGGTGGTGGCGATGATGATGATCCCGCAGGGCATGGCCTACGCCCTCGTGGCCGGCTTGCCTCCGGTGGTCGGCCTCTACGCCAGCATCCTGCCGCCCGTGCTGTATGCCCTGTTCGGCACCAGCAGCACGCAATCGGTGGGGCCGATGGCGATCATCTCCCTGATGACGGCATCGAGCCTGGCGCCGCTGGCCGCCGCGGGCAGCACGCTGTACACGGTGCTGGCCGCGCAGCTGGCCCTGCTGTCGGGAGCCGTGCTGCTGGTGTGCGGCCTGCTGCGCATCGGCTTCATCGCCAACTTCTTTTCGCGTCCCGTGATGAGCGGGTTCACCATCGGTTCGGCCGTCGTGATCGCGCTCGGCCAGGTGCCCGCCCTGCTCGGCGCGCCATGGGGCGGCCTGCACCTGCCGAGCGCCATCCTCGGCCTGGCGTCGCTGGCCGTGCTGCTGCTGGCCAGGCGCACCCTGGCGCGCGTCCTGCGCAGCGCCGGGCTCTCCGCGAACGCGGCCGACATCGGGGCGAAGCTGGCGCCGATGCTCGTCGTGATGGGCGCGACCGCCCTGGTGCCGGTTCTCGGGCTCGAAGCGCTCGGCGTACGCACGGTCGGGACGGTGCCGGCCGGGCTGCCCGGGCTGAACCTCGCCACCTCGGGCAGCCACTGGCAGGCGCTGCTGCAGCCGGCGCTGCTGATCGGCTTCATGGTCTTCCTGATCAGCATGTCCGGGGCGCAGGCGCTGGCGCTCAAGCGCGCCGAAAAGCTGCACAGCAATTACGAACTGATCGGCCTGGGCGCCGCCAACATCGGCAGCGCACTGACCGGGGGCTTTCCCGTCACCGGCAGCATGTCGCGCTCGGCCGTGAATTTCGCGGCGGGCGCGAATTCCCAGCTCGCCAGCCTGATCGCGGCCGCGCTGCTGGCGCTGGCACTCGTTGCCCCCACCGGCTGGCTCGCCTTGCTGCCGCTGCCGGCGCTGGCGGCCACCATCATCGTCGCCGTGATGGGCATGCTCGACACCAGCACCCTCAAGACGAGCTGGCGCTATGACCGCGCCGACGCAGTGGCCCTGGCCGCCACCGCCTGCGGGGTGCTGGCGCTCGGCGTCGAGGCCGGCGTCGTGATCGGCGTCGCGCTCTCGATGGGCGTCCTGATCTGGCGCGCCAGCCGGCCCCATATCGCGGTGCTGGGGCGCATTCCCGGCACCGAGCATTTCCGCAATGTCGAACGCTATTCGGCCGGCACCGCGCCGGGCTTGCTGCTGCTGCGTGTCGATGCCGGGCTGTTCTTCGGCAATGTGGAGGCCGTCAACGAGCGCATCGAGGACGAGCTGGCGGCGCGGCCCGACACGCGCCACCTGGTGCTGGTGCTGTCGGCGGTGAATGCGATCGACACTTCGGCGCTGTTCGCCCTGGGCGAACTGAACGGGACGCTGGCCGCGCGCGGGATCAAGCTGCACCTGGCCGAGGTCAAGGGGCCGGTCATGGACCGGCTCAAGCACAGCGACCTGCTCGGTTCGCTGGGCGGCAAGTTGTTCCTGAGTACGGCAATGGCCTGGGATGAACTGGGGGGCGCCTGACCTCGTCCATTGCGGTGCTGTACATACTGTGGCAGTATCCGTGCATAAACACTCATTGACAACTTTCGGGAGCCGCCATGCATCGCCTGATCACTTTTGCCTGCATGCTGATCGCCACCGTCCTGTGGATCGCGGGTTTCAATACGGGCTCGGTGCTTTTCCTGGCTGCGGCCGGCGCCTTCGAACTGGTGTTCTGGATGCGTTTGCTGTCGCGCCGGACGTGAGCGCGATGCTCCGGCTGCGCTGCGCTGCTCGCCGCCGGGGTGCGCTTTTGGTGCGCGGGCGTTAATCTGCACCAATATGGTGCGTCTTTTGCCGGGTGCGGGCTTGGAAGGCGGGCTCAATAAGCGGGCACGATTCCTGCAGAGTTACCAGTCAGGACATCCCGGGAGAACAGGACATGCAGATTCGAATGCTCGACGGCCCCGGCGTAACCGCGCACGCGGCGCAGTTGCGCGGGCTACTGTTGGATGCCGTCGCGCACGGCGCATCGGTTGGCTTCGTGATGCCGCTTGCCGACGCCGCCGCGGACGCCTACTGGTGCGACGTACGCGATGCGGTGGCGGCCGGCACGCGCATCCTGCTGGTGGGCTGGCGCGAGCACGTCATGGTAGGCACGGTGCAGCTCGACCTGTGCATGAAGCCGAACGGCATCAACCGGGCCGAGGTGCAGAAGCTGCTGGTGCACAGCGGCGCGCGCCGGCTGGGAATCGCCACGGCCCTGATGGCGGCGGCGGAAATGCAGGCGCTGGCGCTGCGGCGCGGCCTGCTGTTCCTCGACACCGAAGCCGGCTCGAACGCCGAATCCCTCTACCTGCGGCTCGGTTACACCCGGGTGGGCGAACTGCCGGAATACTGCGCAACGCCGGACGGCGCCTGGCGCGCCACGGCAATTTATTACAAGACCCTGTTCATGCGCGAACGGCAGCGCGCATTGCGCGCCTGAGGGGCTTGATGGCGCGCCTTACCTATGTCAGGCGCCCTTACGCGCGCTTGCGTCGCTCCGGTCCGGTATGCGGCGGCGCCAGCCGGATCGGGGCGGCATGCTCGGGGTAGAGCGCCTGCTTGCCCGCGTAGACGGCGGCAATCGCCGCCATGTCGGCGTCCTGGTCGCCGCTCAGGTGGATGACGTCGACCACGCTCAGCTCCTTTGCCGCGTAGTCGAGGGAGATCAGCAGCAGCGGCACATTGGCCGCCGTCGCCAGGTGGTAGAAGCCGCTTTTCCAGTGCGGGCGATAGCCGCGCGTGCCTTCCGGCGTGATCGCCACCCAGAACCACTTTTCGCTCAGCATGCGGTCGACCAGCATGCGGGTGGCGCCCATCGGGGCGCGCCGGTCGACGGCCACGCCGCCCCAGTAGCGCATGAGGGCGCCTATCGGGCCGCGGAACAGGGAATCCTTGGCCAGCCAGCGGAACGGGAGGCCGAGCGCCCACTTGCCGAGCAGGCCGATGGGAAAGTCCCGGTTGGAGGTATGCGGATAGACGACGGCAATCCCGTGCGGGCCGGGCAGCGGCTTGTAATGCAGCTTCCAGCCGAGCAGGTTGAGCAGGCGCAGGGCAGTGCGTTGGCCCCGGGTGGGTAATGCCGCAGCGCGCAGCAGGTGGTCACTCATGTCTTCTCCGTCTCGCTTGCCGCGGGCCGCGGTTGTCTCTCGTTCTCCGTTTGTGGTTCGCGCAAATAAACGAGCTTGGCTGCGCGAGCTTGGCGTACGTAAAACGAAGCCGAAGATTTTATAGCGGCACGGCAACAGCGACAAGGAAAAGCGTTGATCTGTTGTAAGGCAGACGAACAGCCGGGCACGGCCGTCAGTGCTGGAACGCGCCGATATCGTAGCCGGTTGCCTTGGTGCGCGGCTTGCCCTGGAAATCCTGCTGGGGGTCGAGCGCGGCGCCCTTGCCGATGGCGGGGGACCTGGCGCTCAGGCGAAAGTCCGGGGTGCCGGTACGGCTGTATTCGACAAAGGCCGGCTCCTGCGCGATCGTGCCGACGTGCTGGCGCCCGGGCGACAGGCGCCAGTCGCTGATGGCGTTCTGGAAGACGAGGTTGTGTTCGTAGCGGTTGTTGTCGCCCGTCGCCCCTTGCTCCAGGATGCCGTGCTTGTTGTCGAACACGATGTTGTTCGCCACCACGGTGTAGTCGTTCGGCCCTTTCGAGTAATAGAAGTCGCCGCCGCCGACGACGATGCCCGAGCCGGAGGTCGAGACGGTATTGCCCGTGATGTCGACCCGGTGGGCGTCGTGCCACAGGTGGATGCCCGCGCCCGACACCCGGTAGACGACATTGTTGCGCACCCGCGCCTGGGTGCTGACGTAGATGCCGTGATGGTAGCGGCAGTCGGCCGGGCCGATGTCGTGCACGTTGTTGCCGACGACTTCCGCGTGCTTGCCCTTGTAGTAGCTGTCCACGCCGATACCGGAGCCGCCCCCGCTCTCGCAGGGAACGTCGACCCCGACGTGGTGCACGTGGTTCCGGCGGATGCTGTTGTGCGACCCGCCGTTATAAATGCCGCTGAGCCATTTGTTGCCGCTCTGGTAGTGGGTGCCGTCGACCTCGAAGCCGACGATGTCGACAAAGCTGCCGCGGTTGTCCCAGGCGCTGGTGGTGCTCGAATCGAGGGGCGGGACGATTTTCGCGCCCCAGCGCTCCATCGACTGGAAAATGATGCGCGCTTCCAGGGTGCCGCTGACGGTGGTGCGAAAGCCCCCCGTGTACTGGCCGGGAGCGACATACACGGTGGTGCCGGGCGTGACGACCTGCGCCGCGCGTTTGATGGTGCGGAAGGGCTCGGCCTGCGTACCCGGGTTGGCGTCGGAACCGCCGGGTGCGACGTACAGGTTGGTGCGCACGACCTCGGGGATCACCAGCTGCTCGGAAGAGCCGTCGCGCAGGCGGCAGCCGCCCGGCAGGAACAGGACGGCACAGAACAGCACGGCAAAAATGGGGTTGGCGGTGGGGTTGGCGGGGCGGTTGGCGGGGCGGGACATGACGTTCCTCGTGGCGGCGGACACCAGTCAAGTGTCTCCCGCCGCGAACGTCGCCCGGCTCGGTTCGCTCAACTTTGCCTTTGAGGGGGCGCAAGGTGCATCGCACGAGCCCATGCATGCCTCAGCCCGGCAAGGACGAGGACACAAGCGGGGACCCGGGTGATGGCACGATGTGCGGTACGGCTTATGGCACGGGCTGCGGCACGATTTGCGGTAGATACGCAGCAATGAATTCCGGCGGCATGCGGCGCGGGCGGCCGCTGCTGATGTCGATGCAGACCAGTTCCCAGCGGCCGCGCAACACGGTCGCGCCATCGCTGATCCGCACCAGCTGGAAGCGGCGCTCCATCGACAACCTGCCGTCGCCGCCGACCAGCCAGGTCGCCAGCAGCAGCGCTTCGCCCAGCGAAGTGGGCAGGATGTAATCGTATTCGCCGCGCCGGATCGCCATGGCGCGGTCGAGGCGGCGGTAATCGTCGATGCCCAGGCCCAGCGCTTCCGAATGCGCCCAGCCGGCCTGCTCGCACCAGCCCACGTAGACGGCATTGTTCGTGTGGTTCAGCCCGTCGATGTCGCCGGGGCCGGGCGCGAGGGAGAGCGTAAAGGGTTGCGGATAATCCCAGGTCAAATCGGTTCCTTCCAGACGGCCATCGCCGGCAAAAGCGCTATTCTAGCTTGCCGGGCGCCGGGCCCTGTGCGCTAGCCGAGTTCGAGCAGCAGTGGCTGGTGATCGGATCCGGTCGCGGCGCCGTCGACCCGCAGGCCCCGCACGCGGCCGGCGAGATCGGTGCTGACAAAGGCGAAATCGAAGGTGAAGGGCGTGCCGGCGTCCGGCGCTGCAGCGTGCAGCCCGACGGTGGGCGCATGGGGCCGCCCCGGATGCGCCAGGTGCCAGGCGTCGCGCAGCGCCGGCGTGCCGTCCGCGAAGGGCGCCAGCAGCCGGGCGTACTCCGGCGAATCGGGCAACATGTTGAAGTCTCCCATCAGGACGGCGGGCGCCGCGCGTGGAACGAAGGCGAAGGCGCCGGCGTCCGCCGGTCCCGCCCGCGGCTTGCGCGCGTGCGCTACGGCTTCGCGATGCAGTTCGCGCAGGCGGTCGACCTGGGCGATGCGCTGCAGCGCCGAAAAATATTCGAGGTGGACCGAGACCACGCGCAGCAGGCCGCCGGGTGTGCGGAGCGTGACTTCGAGGGCGGCGCGCGGCAGGCTCATCACCCCGGGATCCGCCGGCCAGGGCAGCGAGTGGCGCAGCACCTGCAGCACGGGATAGCGCGAGAACACGACCGTTCCCAGGAGGCAGCGGGCGCCGTCGGGCGCCAGCGTATCGACCGGGGTGGCCCAACTGGCGCTGTAGCCGGGCAGGCGTGCGGCCAGGCCGGCGAACTGGTCGGGCAAGCGCGATCCATCGCGGGCGTGGAAGCCGCAGGCGACTTCCTGCAGGCAGAGCACGTCGCAGTCGGACAAGCGGTCGAGCGTGCCCACCACGTGGCCTAGGTCGGCGCCCCCGTCCCCGGTGCGGGCCGACTGGATGTTCCAGGTAATAAGCTTGGGCATCGCTGTCCTTTCATGGATAGCCCAGCCTAAGCGCGGCAACGGGGCCAGGCCTGATCCACCTCAGGCGTGCGCGCCGAACCGGCTGCTTGTTGCTGCGTCCAACAGGCTTGTTCACGATCGTCCTGCCGCCATACCGGCCGGGCGCCGCGCCGGCGCTGCGCCCGAAGGTCAGGCGCGCTTACTTCGCCGCCGTCATCGCCTGCTTGATGCTCACGCAGCGCTGGTCTTCCTGCTGCGCGTCGAGCAGGGCGCGGCGGGTACCGGCCGACAGCTCCTTCATCTGCGCGACCGCCCCGTTCAGGCGCTTGACGCTGGCCGGCGTGCAGCTCGTCGGGATCAGGGCATTCGCATAGGCACGCATGTAGACCGGGCCGGCCGCCTTGTCGAGGCCTGGCAACTGGGCGAGGCGCTTGACCGCGGTTTCTTCTCCCAGCACATTCTGTTCGGCAGGGTACAGGTTGTTGATGGCCGTGCGGACCTTCGAGAACGGCAGCTTGGTCTGCAGGTCTTCCACCGTGCCGAGCCACTGCGCCTTGACTGTCGGATCCGGACGGCTGACGGTGGCGGCGAGCGCCGCGGCCTGGCCGGCGTCCGAATTGTCGCGCTTCAATTCGGCATCGATGCGGGCCGCGCTCTGGGGGTGGTCGTAGCGGTTCAGCTGGCGGATGATCGCCCAGCGCAGGTCCTGGTTGATCGCCAGGCCCTCGACCGGTGCATTGGCGTCGACGATGCCGGCCAGGCGGTCGAGCGCGGCCGGCGTGCTGGCCAGGCTCACGTAGCTGCCGAACCAGCGGCGCTGGAAGTTGTCGTTGCCCTTGTACGCGAGCACGCCGTTCCACGCCATCTGCTCGAGGGCGCTGCGGGTTTGCGCCGCCCAGGCCGACCTGGTGCCCATCTGGTCGAGGTATGCGCGGGCGACGGCCACCTTGCCGAGCACGTCGCCGAGCAAGGTGTAGTCCTTTTCCAGCGGTGCGTTGACGAGCGCGGTCTGGATGAACTCGTTGAGCGGCAGCTTGCCGTCGCGTACGCCGTCCCACAGGCTCTGCCACAGCATCGTGCGCAGCAGGGCGTCGTCGACCTTCGCCAGGTTGCCGCGCGCGGTCGCGAACGAGCGCTTGTCCAGCTGTATCTTGACGAAACCCCAGTCCTGGTAGTTCGGGTAGACCAGGTCCGGGCAGGTTGTGCCGACCAGGCCGGGCACGCGGGTGCTCGCGCCGGCGTAGGTGACCGGCACCGTCTGTAACGGCGTCAACTTGCCGCCGTCCAGCTTGAAGGTAGCCACCTGCACGCGCTGTTCGCGCAGCGTCGGCAAAGCACGGCTTGCAGCCGTCTGCTGCAGCGTGAAGCTGCCGATCTTGCCGTCCTTGCCGCCGTTGCAAGTAAAGTTCGCGGCGATCGTGTTCACGCCCGCTTCGTACAGCCACTGGCGGGTCCAGCCGGACAAATCGCGTCCCGCCGCCTCGCCCAGGCTGCCGATGAAGTCTTCCAGCTTCGCATTACGCCAGGAATACTTGGTGAGATAGTTGTGCACACCCTTGCGGAAGGTTTCCGGGCCGAGCAGGTGGCGCAGCTGCACCAGGGTCGACGCGCCCTTCGAATAGGTGATGGCGTCGATGTTGTCGAAGGCGTTCAGGGTCGAGGGCACCGGCACCTCGATCGGGTGGGTGGTGACCTTCTGGTCCTGCACGTAGGCGGCCTGCTTGCCGGTCGAATAGAAGTTCTGCCAGGCGTCCTTGAATTCGGTCGCCTCGGCGGTGGCCAGCGTGCCCATGAAGGAAGCGAAGCTTTCGTTCAGCCACAGGCCGTTCCACCACTGCATGGTGACCAGGTCGCCGAACCACTGGTGCGCCATCTCGTGCATGATCACCGAGGCCAGCGACAGACGCTGGGCATCGGTCATCTTCGCCTTGTGCAGGAAGCGCGCCTCGGCGAAGGTGATCGCGCCCGCGTTTTCCATGGCGCCGTACAGGAAGTCCGGCACCAGCAGCTGGTCGTATTTCTCGAACGGGTAGGGGATGCCGAAGTAGTCGTCGAAGAAGGCCAGGCCCTGCTTCGTATAGCGGAACCAGTCTTCCGGCGTCACCTGCGCGGCGACCGACTGGCGCGCGAACAGACGCATCGGGTACTTGCCGCTCTTGTCTTCCCACACTTTATAGGGGCCGGCATGCAGCGAGAAGTTGTACGGGCTCAGTTTCTTCGTCTTTGGGAAGACCCAGCGGCGCACGGCGCCGGCATTTTCGATGCTGGTCTCGCGCGTGGTCGAGACCACGTGCCAGTCGGCCGGGGCGGTGGCGGTCACCTGGTACGTGGCCTTCAGGTCCGGCTGGTCGAAGACGGCGAACATCTGGTGCGCGGCGGCCGGCTCGAAATGCGAGTAGGTATAGACGCGCCCGTCGACCGGGTCGACCATCCGGTGCAGGCCTTCGCCATTGGTGCTGTGCAGGCGCTCGTAGGCGATGACGACGGTGTTGCGGCCCTTGACCAGGTCGGCGGCGGCAATCGTCACGAACCAGTTGTTGTACTTCGCATCGACGGTCTTGCCGTTGACGGTGACCGATTTCACCGTGGCCTTGTCGAGGTCGATCGTCAGCGGCGCGCTGTTGTCTGCCAGGTCGAAGTGCGCGGTGGTGACGCCGCTGAAGCCGGGCTTGCCGGTCAGGGTGAACTCGAGCGCGTAATCGACGTTCGACACGCGCGCCGAACGCGCCGCGGCGTCCTGCTGCGAGAGGTAGGCGTTCTCGGCGCGTGCAGGGGCGGCCGCGGGCGCGGCGTGGGCGGCGGCGAAGGCGAGGCTGGATGCGATGGCCACGGCCATGATGCGAGGGGCGAAGATCTTCAAAATCGGTCCTTGTGAGCGGGCGCCGCAGGCCGGCGCAATGCGAATCGCGCAAGAATATCATGAGTGCAACGCCGGCCCAAGCAGGAAGAGTCGGCGGCAAAAAACGTATTGACGCCCCGTGCCGCACTGCGCCAGGGGACGCATGCGCCACGCCTGCGGTCTCGCCGGCGGCGCCGCGCATCCTCTCCAGCCCGGCCCGGCCGCGGCAAGATGAGGCCGCCCGCGATGCTATACTTGCCGCCATCTTTGATGGACGGGCAAGGCCCGCGAAAGGTCGAGATGAGCTGGATTTACCTGGTGGTGGCGGGAGTGCTGGAAGTGGCGTGGGCGGTCGGGCTGAAGTACACGCAAGGCTTTACGCGCCTGTGGCCGTCGGTCTTCACCCTGGCGGCGATGGCGGCCAGTGTCGGCATGCTCGGGCTGGCCCTGCGCCACCTGCCGCTGGGCACGGCCTATGCGGTCTGGACCGGCATAGGCACCATCGGCACCGCCGTGTTCGGCATGGTCATGCTGGGCGAACCGGCCGGCGCGCTGCGCGTCGGCTCGATCGGCCTGATCGCGCTCGGGATCGCCGGCCTGAAACTGCTGACACCGGCATAAGGCGGCGCGGCGACGCAGGCCGGATGCGGCGGATGGATGCGGGGATGCAAACAATAACGGCGCCATTGGCGCCGTTATTGTTTGCATGATTAAAAAAGGTCCGGTATCAGCGGTAGAACGCCTCGACCTTGCCCTTCAGCTTGATCAGCATCGGCTTGCCCTTGCGGTCGAGGGTCTTGCCGGCGGCAACCTTGATCCAGCCTTCGCTGAGGCAATACTCTTCGACGTCGTGGCGTTCCTTGTCGTTGAAGCGAATGCCGACTTCGTGCTGGAAGACGTCGCGGTTATGGAAAGGGCTGCTCGGGTCGATCGAGAGCCGGTCTGGGAGTGGGGGGAGGGTTGCGGTATCGTTCATGGTGCGAATTATCCACCAGAACGGCGGCGCGGACAACGGCGCACGTGCCGGAACGCCAACCCGTCATCCCGGCGCCGCCTGGATCGCCGCCACCAGCCGGTTCAGGCTCTCGACATCGACCGGCTTGGTCATGTGATGGTCGAACCCGGCCTCGCGCGCGTGCGCGCGGTCGTGCCCGGCGCCCCAGCCCGTTACGGCGGCGAGCACCGTGTCCTCCAGCGCCGGCAGCCGGCGCAGCGCGATGGCCACTTCATAGCCGGTCATGCCCGGCATGCCGATGTCGAGCAGGGCGAGGTCGGGCGGGCATGCCCGTGCGGCCGCGAGGGCGGCGCAGCCGTCGTGGACCGTCTGCACCTGGTGCCCCTGGGACCGCAGCAACTGGGCCAGCAGGTCGGCGGCGTCCTGGTTGTCGTCGGCGACCAGGATCCGCAAGGGGCGCGGTCCGGCCGGCGCCTGCGTCGGCACCTGCGCCGACGCATCGGCGCTGATGGCCGGCGCCGCGTTCTCCTGGCCGCGCGCGAGCGGCAGGCGCAGCGTGAAAGTGCTGCCCCGGTTCGGACCCTCGCTGGCGGCGCCGACGCTGCCGCCGTGCTTCTCGGTGAGGCGCTTGACCAGGTTCAGGCCGATGCCGAGTCCCCCTTGCGCATAGTCCATGCCGTGCCGGCCCTGGTTGAACATCTCGAACAGCGTGGGCAGGGCCTCGGGCGGGATGCCGATCCCGGTATCGGCGACGCTGACGACCGCCTCCATCCCTTCCTGGCGGGCGGACAGGACGATCGTGCCGCGCGCCGGGGTGTACTTCGCCGCATTCGTCAACAGGTTGCCGATCACCTGGGCCAGGCGGTTGGCGTCGGCATCGAGCAGCAGCGGCGCGTCGGGCAATTGCACGTCTAGCCTGTGCTGCTTGTCTTCGACCAGCGGCAGCGCCGTCTCGACCGCGTTCGCCACCACGTCCTGCAGCGCCACCCGCGCCTTTTTCAGGACCACCTTGCCGCTCTGGACGCGCGCCAGGTCGAGCAGGTCGTTGACCAGGTGGATCAGGTGGTTGGTCTGGCGCTCCATCATGCCGCGCACCTTGACCATGGCCGCCGCATTCCCGGGGCTGATGCGCATCAGGTCAAGGCCGGTCTTGATCGGCGCCAGCGGATTGCGCAGCTCGTGGGCGAGGGTGGCCAGGAATTCGTTCTGGCGCCGGTTCGCCTGCGCCAGGTCGGCGGCCAGCGCGCGCAGGTCCTCGTCCGCCCGCCGCTGCTCGGTGACGTCGCGGAATACCACGGCGACCCGGTTGCCGGCCGTGGCCTCGGCCCTGGCGACGAACACGTCGAGCCAGCGCCCGAGCGCCTCCTCGTGCCAGACCAGTCGCACCGGTTCGCCGCTGCGGGCCACGCGCGCATACAGTTCGTTCCAGCGCTGCCCCAGGCGCGGCGCCACCACGCTTGCGGTCTTGCCCACGGCGTCCTTCAGGCCGGTATGCCGCTCGAAGGCCGGATTCGCTTCGAGGATGCGGTGGTCGACCGCCTCGCCCCGCTCGCCGAAGAACAGCTCGACGACGCAGAAACCTTCGTCGATCGCGTCCAGCAGCATGCGGTAGCGGGCCTCGCGCAAGCGCAGCTTGTCCTGCACCTGGCGGCGCTCGGTGACGTCGGCCGTGGTACCGACCATGCGCAGCGGCCGGCCTTCGGCGTCGCGCTCGAGCGCCCCGGTGAATTCGAACCAGCGCAGCGCGCGGTCCGACACCCGGTGGAAGCGGCCCTCGTAGCGGAAGGGTTCGCCCGTTTCCAGCGTGCGCGCCATCGCCGCCTGGTAGGGCGCGATATCGTCCGGATGGATCAGTTCGGCCAGCAGGCGCACGGTGTCGATCGGGGTGTCGGTGCGCGCCAGGCCGACCATCTCGTGCAGGCGCTCGTTTTCCCAGCGCGGATTCTCGTCCCGCATGTCCCAGCTCCAGATGCCGAGGCGAGCGGCATCGGTGGCCAGGCGCAGGCGCTCGGCATTCGCGCGCAGCTGCAATTCGGCCTGCTTGCGCTGGGTAATGTCGACCACGTTGGCCAGGATGCTGGTCACGCCGCTGGCGCCCGGTTCGACGATCGGCGCCAACATCTTGGCGACCCAGACCTCGCTGCCGTCCGGACGCAGGTAGCGGTTCTCGATTTCGAGGGGTTCGCCCGTCGCCAGCATGCGCTCGAACAGGGCCATGTTCGCGGCCAGGTCGCCCGGATGGATCAGGGTGGCGAGCGTGCGGCCGACGAGCTCCCCGGCGGGCCTGCCGAGGATCCGGCAGAAGGTCCGGTTGACGCGCAGGATGCGGGTGTCGAGCCCGGCCTCCGCGATGCCGGCCGCGGTCTGCTCGAACAGGGATTGCAGGTGGGCCTCGTTGCGGCGCAGCTCGCGCGTGGCCGCGGCCACCCGTTCTTCCAGCGTGCGGTTGAGCTGGTGCACGTGCTGTTCGGCCAGCACGCGGCTGGTGGTCTCGACCACGGTGCTGACCATGCCGGCCAGATCGCCCGCGTCGTCGCGCAAGGGGGAATAGAAGAAGGTGAACCAGGCCGGCTCGAGCTGGCCGTGGCGCTCGATCGGCAACAGCGCATTCTCGATGTGCAGCGCTTCGCCGCCGCGTGCGCGATCCACCAGCGGGCCGATTTCGTGCCAGATTTCGGGCCAGACCTCGTCCAGCGGCCGGCCCAGCGCCCACGGGTGCTTGTCGCCCAGGAACTGCACATAGGCTTCGTTGTACAGCAGGATGCGGTGCGGACCCCAGACGATCGACATCGGCACCCGGGTGTCGAGCATCATGTTGGTGTTCGCACGCAGCGAGGGCGGCCAGCCGGCCACGCTGCCCAGCGGGGAAGCGCTCCAGTCCATGCTGTTCAACAGCGCGTGGAAGGGGGAGACATCCGGGAAACCCTGCTGTACGTGGAGGCCCATTCTCGTCCGTGTTCTTGTTCTGGTTTGGCGGTCCTGCGATCATACGCGAAACGCGTGCCCGTTTGCCGCCAATGGGCGGCCCCCGCTCACGTCCGCTCAGACCGCCCGCTCAGTCGCGGCCGAATCCCGGATTCGGCCGAGTCAGGTAATACCATTCCGAATTGGCGCCTGCCTTCGCGTCCGGGAACAGGATGCGGCCGGTGAATTCCGCCAGTACCGGGGTGCCGTCGGCGCGGGTGCCGATCTGTTCGCCCTCGCTGACCGGGTCGAAGCTGGCCCAGCCGCGCGAGAAGCTGTCGCTGGCGTCCAGCTTGTCGTACACGGCCACCATGTGCAGCGCTTCCATCTCCTCGAAGGGCACCGGCTCCGGATCCGGCGCCTCGATCAGCTTCAGGTGCGCCAGGGTATTCATGATCGCGCGGTAGGCGACCTCGGGCGCCTTTGGATCCACGTGCTGGCCGCACTCGAGGGTGAGCGCGTAGCCGCCGGTGGTGCGCATGTATTCGGTGGTGCCGACGCCGTAGCGCAGCACGGTTTCCAGTTCCGCCGCGTTGCCACGCGTGCGGCGCTGCACGCCGCCGCCATAGGCCGCCATCCAGCCGGTGACGAAGCGGCGCACGCCAAGGCGCCGCGCCAGCGCGCGTTCCTTCTCGGCGTGCACGAAGGGCTCGAGCGGGCCGTCGTTGTTCACCGGGCCGACCATCACGAAGGGTTCGCCATGCGCGGCATTGAACGAATGCAGGTCGAGCAGCACGTCGTGCTGGGCCAGCAGCGGGCACAGCCAGTTGGCGATGCGGTCCTCGAAGTCCTGCGGGTCGTCCTTCGGGAACAGGTTGCGGTTCAGGTTGCGGTCGCCGTTGCGCTCGTTCTTGGCATAGGCAAGCGGATTGACGATCGGGACGAAGGTGACGCTGCCGGCCGCGATGCGCAGCGCGCCGCTGTCGAGCTCGGCCATGACGCGGCGGATCGCTTCGGTGCCGCAGGTTTCGTTGCCATGGGTCGCCCCCATGATGATGACGCTCGGACCTTCGCCCAGGCCGGTATAGTTGACAAACTTGAACTGCAGATTCGGTGCGGAGGTCATGCGAGGTGATCCAAGGAAATAACGGTGCCGACATTTTATCGGGAAACCTTGGCCGAGGTGTACAGCACGTGGCATGATCCGCCACTCTCTTTATCCCTGGATCCGACGATCCGCATTGCATGATGACTTCCCGCAGCCAGCGCCTGTATGGCCTCGACACCTTGCGCGCCCTCGCCGTCACGCTCGTCGTGCTGCACCACTACACGCTGTTCGTCTCGAACGATGACCATACCTTTGGCTGGGTGGGGCGGATCGGCTGGACCGGGGTCGACCTGTTCTTCGCCCTGTCGGGCTACCTGATCGGCAACCAGATCTTCGCGGCGCTGCGGACCGATGACGGGCTCTCGCTGAAGAACTTCTACGCGCGCCGCCTGCTGCGCACGCTGCCGAATTTCTACGTCATCCTGGCGATCTACTTCCTGTGGCCGGCGTTCCGCGAGCACGCGCCGTTGCTGCCGCTGTGGCGCTACCTGAGCTTCACCCAGAACATCGGCCTGCCGCCCCGCACCGCCTTCTCGCACAGCTGGTCGCTGGCGATCGAAGAGCAGTTCTACCTGCTGCTGCCGGCCCTGGCACTGGCCGGCGCGGCGCTGCGCGCACGCATTTCGCTGGCCTGGGTCGTGATCGCCCTGGTGCTCGTGGGCGGCATGCTGCTGCGCGCCGAGCTGTGGTCCGATCGCGTCGATGCGCACAAGTATGGGACTTGGTTCTATTACAAGCTCATCTATTACTCGAGCTTATGCCGCCTGGACGAACTGATGGCCGGGGTGGCCCTGGCGCTGCTGAAGAACCGCCACGGCGGCCTGTGGTCGCGCCTGACCCGGCACGGCAACCGCACGCTGGCGCTGGGCCTGATCGTCACGGGCGCCACCTTCTGGCTGTTCCTGCGCGATCGCTATGGTTTCGCGCAGACCGTGTTCGGCTATCCGCTGCTGGCGCTGGGCTTCGGCCTCTTGATCCTGGCCGCGCTGTCCGAACGATCGCTGCTGCGCGACTTGCGCGTGCCCGGTGCCGGCAGCCTGGCGGTCTGGTCGTATGCGATTTACCTGACGCACCGCGGCGTTTCGGCCATCGGTGCCGAGGCGCTTTCCAAGGCAGGCCATGGCCCGCAGACGCCGCTCGCCATCGTCACGCTGCTGGCATTGAGCGTGCTGTCGGGCTGGCTGCTGTACCGGCTGGTGGAAACGCCTTTCATGACGCTGCGCGAGCGCTATGTGCCGAGCAACCTGGCGCCAGCTCCCGCGCTCAGCAGTCCTGCGACTCGATGACGTCGAAGGCGGCCGGCATCGCACCGAGGAAGGCCAGGGTCGCATGCACGCGCTCGCGCATCTGCTGGCCCTGCGTGGCCTCGATGGCGGCGCGCAGGCCGGGCCGCGCTTCCAGCGTGTGCGGGCTGCGGTAGGCCTCGACCAGCAGGGCCACGAGGTCGGTCGGCGCGCCGCAGGAGCGGCGCAGGCGGGTGTCGATCACACCCAGCAGCGTGCGCTGCATGGCCGGGGTCGGGTTCACGATGTGGGCGAATACCGAGGGGGTGTTGGCGATCGATGCGCACAGCAGGCGCTCGATGGCGTCCGGTTTCAGGTCGGAGGCGACGTCGAACCAGGCGCGATCCCAGCGCGTGCGCGCGTAAGGATGGCCGGCGGGGAAGCGGTCGACGGTCTCGAAGCCGAGCGCATGGCTTGCCTTCGACAGCAGGTCGAGCAGGACGGGAATCAGGGACATGGACAAAGAGCATGGGTGGGCATGGCGCTAGTGTAAAGCAAGCGGGGCCGGCGATCCATCGACCGCCGGCCCCACCGGTTCTCTACCGATCCTTCGTCCAGCGATGCATCGCTCAGGCCGCGAAACGTCCGGCGCGGAAGTCCTCTACCGCCTGGTGCAGCTCGGCCTGGGTGTTCATCACGAACGGGCCGTACTGCGCGATCGGCTCCTTCAGCGGCCGGCCGGCGATCAGCAGCAGCCGCGTCGGCTGGGCCGCCTTGACGACGACGCCGTCGGCGCCTTCGGCATTGTCGAGGATCGCCATGCGGGTGGCAGCCACGCCGCGCCCGGCCACGAGCGCTTCGCCGCGAAACACATAGATGAAGGCGTTATGCCCGGCGGGCAGCGCCTGCTCGAAGCGCGCGCCTTGCGGCAGCTCGACGTCGAGGTAGAGCGGCTCGGTGCCTGTACGCTGTACCGCGCCGGCCACGCCGTGGCTCTCGCCCGCGATGACCTGCACGGTGACGCCGCTGCCGTCGCCACTGCGCAGCGTGAAGCGCGGTACCTCGGCGTTCGGGATGTCGCGGTACCAGGGCGCGCACATCTTCTCGCCGGCGGGCAGGTTCAGCCACAGCTGGAAGCCTTCCATCAGCCCTTCGTTCTGCTCGGGCATCTCGGAGTGGATTACGCCGCGCCCGGCCGTCATCCACTGCACGCCGCCGTCCGTGATCAGGCCTTCGTTGCCGGCGCTGTCGCGGTGGCGCATCTTCCCGTGCAACATGTAGGTGACGGTCTCGAAGCCGCGGTGCGGGTGTTCCGGGAAGCCGGCGATGTAGTCGCCGGCCTTCTCGCTGCCGAAGGCGTCGAGCATCAGAAACGGATCGAGGCGGCGCTGCAGCGGGCCGGTGAGGAGGCGATTGATCTTCACGCCGGCGCCGTCCATCACGAACTGGCCGCTGATCAGGCGCTCCACGCCGCGCGCCTTGGTCACCCGGTCATGGGTCACCGTTTCGTGGTTCACTACCTGGGTCATCATCTTCTCCTTTGCAAGCGCCGCCGGGGTGGCGATGTTGGCCGATCAGTTGTCCGATCGGTTGGCCGATCAGGCCAGTGCGGCTTCGATCGCTGCGTCAGCCTCGGCGCGGCCCTTGGCGGCAGCGTCCGGACCCATCGCCTGGCCGGCCGAGTACACGAAGGTGTGGTCGGTCATGCCCAGGAAGTTCAGCAGCATGCGGACAAAAGGCACCTGCGGATCGGCATCAAGCGGGTAGATGCCGCCACGCGAGGTCGCGACATACACCTTCTTGTTCTTCAGCAGGCCTTCAGGGCCGGTCTCGGTGTAGCGGAAGGTCACGCCGGCACGGGCGATGGCGTCGAACCAGCTTTTCAGCTGCACCGGAATGCCGAAGTTGTACATCGGCGCGCCGATCACGACCACGTCGGCTGCCTGCACCTGGGCGATCAGGGCGTCGTCCAGGGCCACGCGCGCGGCCTGCTCGGCGCTACGCGCTTCAAGCGGGGTGAACAGGGCGCCCAGCGCCGCTTCGTCCAGTTGCGGGTGCGGATCGCGCGCCAGGTCACGGGTCACGACGGCCGCGCTTGGATTGGCGGCCACCAGTTTGGCGACGATGCTGTTGGCGACGCGGGTCGATTCCGATTCGGCGCCGCGCAGGCTGGAGGTGATTTGCAGGATATTCATTGGGTGTCTTCCTTGTTCGATTTAGAGCGCCTAACAAAACTCCAATGGCTGCGTTGCAGCGTCTCGCCGTACGGTTGTACTGTCTTCGACGCCACGCCTTGCCCTAGGGGTTTTGTTAGACGCTCTTAGGTTCAGGGTTTCGCTTCGATGGGATGTACTTTAGCAGTTCCAAAATCGAACCAGAAGCCGCTAGAATGGATAACATTATTCAGCCAGTGGAACAATCGAAGGAAGCCTATGGAAGTCGAACCGAACGACCTGCTGCTGTTTGCGCGCATCGTCGAGGCCGGCAGCTTCAGCGCGGCGGCCACTCGCGTGAACCTGCCGAAATCGACCGTCTCGCGCCGCATCTCGCTGCTGGAGGCGCGCCTGGGCGAGCGGCTGTTGCAGCGGACCACCCGCAAGCTGGTGGTGACCGAGTTCGGCGCCAGCCTGCTGGAGCATGCGCGCAAGGTGCTCGAGGAGGTGGAGGCGGCCGGCGCCCTGGCCCAGCACCGCCAGGCCGCGCCCAGCGGGCGCCTGCGCATCTCGCTGCCGGCCGATTTCGCCAACCTCGGCATGAGCGCGATGATCGGCCGCTTCCTGGAACGCTATCCGGCGGTGGACGTGGAACTGGACCTGTCGCCGCGCCGGGTCGACCTGGTGGCGGAAAACGTCGACATCGCAATCCGCATGGGCGACCTGCCGGACGACGCCTCGCTGAACGCGCGCCGCGTCACCCTGCAGCGCTTCGGCCTGTACGCCTCGCCCTGCTACACGGCGCTGCGCGGCCTGCCCGAGCATCCGGACGACCTGCTGGCGCATGACGTGCTGTGCCTGCTGAGCCGCAGCGGCGGCGCATTGCCCTGGGTGCTCACACGCGGCAAGGTGCGCTGGGAGCGCGCGCTGCCGGCGCGCCTGACGGCCAATTCTCCCGATCTGCTGGCGCGCATCGCCTGCAGCGGGGCGGGGATCGCCGCCAGCTCCGAGTTGTTCGCACTGCCGCTGGTGAAGAAGCGGGAACTGGTGCGGGTGCTGCCAGAATGGGACATGCCGACGGCGACCGGCTGGGCGGTGTTCCCGGGGCGCAGGCTGATGCCGGCGAAGACGCGGGCCTTTCTCGACATGATGGAGGAGATGTTTTGCGGGGAGGCGGGAGCGGGCCAGGCGCTCAGCTCGCCGCGCGTGCGCGGCTGCCTGCCAGGATGACGCACCCGAACACGAGCTCGATCGCCGCGCCACTGAAGGCGCCGAGCGCGGGTGGCGCGCCTGCGGACCCGAGCGCCCAGCCAGCCAGCGCGAGTACGGCGCCGAAGGCCCAGTACAGGCGCAGGCCGTACACTGTCGAGAAGCAGAGGTAGCGCCCGCCGATCACCAGCAGCATGGCCGGGAAGAACCACGCGATGCGGACCAGCGACGCCGCATAGACCAGGGGCAGGGCCAGGATCATCCAGAAGGTGGTGGCAAGCGCCAGCGTACCGAGCGGATTGCCGCGCGCATGGGTGCCGCGGCGGCCGAGCGCCTTTAGCAGCAGCACCGCCACCGGATGGATCAGCATGCCGCCGACGAACAGGGTCCAGACCGCGCGTTCGGGCGATTGCCACAGGCAGGCAAAGCCGGCGACGAGCCAGGCGGTGCCAGAGGTCAGTACGCCCAGCCCGCCGTCCAGGTAGGCATCGCGCATGTCGTGCTGGGCGTCGGCGATCGTCAGCGTAGCGGTGGGGGCGGCGGGAGCGTAGGGAGCGTTCATCGGCGGCACCTTCACAGGAATGGATGAGTCATCCTCCCATGAAAACCTTGCCGGGGCAATCGCGCAGTGAGGCCGCAGCAGGTCGAACCGGACTCAGGCCGGGCGGTTGCCCATCATCTCGCCCAGCTTCACCTTGCGCTCCGGCGCCCAGTCCTTGTTGAACTCGATGGTCTTTTCCTTGAACAGCATGACGACCGTCGAGCCGAGCAGGAAGCGCCCCATTTCCTCTCCCTTTTTCAGCACCACCGGCGTGGTGTCGTAGGTCCACTCGCTCAGGCGTCCCAGGCGTTGGGGGTTGACCACGCCGTGCCAGGACGTCGCCATGCTGCCGACGATGGTCGCGCCGACCAGCACCATCACGAAGGTGCCGAATTCCTCGGACTCGAACACGCACACCACGCGCTCGTTGCGCGCGAACAGGCCGGGCACGCCGCGCGCGGTGGTCGGGTTCACCGAGAACAGGGCGCCCGGCACGTAGATCATGCGCGTCAGGCGGCCGTCGCAGGGCATGTGCAGGCGGTGGTAGTCCTTCGGGCTCAAGTAGAGGTTGGCGAAGCTGCCGTGCTGGAAGTGCGCGGCCAGCGAGGCGTCGCCGCCGACCAGCTGGGTGGTCGTGAACTTGTGGCCCTTGGCCTGCAGGATGTGGTGGTCGTCGATCGCGCCGAACTGGCTGATCGCGCCGTCCACCGGGCAGACGAAGT
>JBBWZO010000165.1:0-12592 GCA_039649125.1 Massilia sp.
ATCGGCGAATGGTGGACCGGGTTCTACGAAGGCGACGCCACCGAACGCGAGCAGCTGCTGGCCAGCGCGCACGCGGCGCCGGCCGGCGCCAAGCGCAAGCGTCCGCCGCGCCGCGCGCCGCGCAACAGGCCGGTCGAGTCCACCGGCAGCACGGGCGAGGAATGATCGCGTACGTCGGGATCGGTGCCAACCTCGGCGACGCCAGTGCCAACGTCATCGACGCGATTGCGCGGCTCGCCGCGCTGCCCGACACCCGCCTGCTGCGGCACTCCGCCAGCTACCGCACCGCGCCGATCGATTCCTCCGGCGACGACTACATCAACGCCGTGGCCTGCATCGACACCCCGATGAGCGCGCCCGGGCTGCTGGCTGCCCTGCACGGCATCGAGCAGGCGCACGGACGCGAGCGGCCGTACCGCAACGCCCCGCGCACGCTCGACCTCGACCTGCTGCTGTACGGCGACGAGACCATCGCCACGCTTGAGCTCAGCGTGCCGCATCCGCGCATGCACGAGCGCGCCTTCGTGCTGGCGCCGCTGTGCGAGATCGCCCCTGATGCCCTCATTCCCGGTCGCGGCCCGGCCGCCGGTTTCCTGCCCCGCGTCGCCGACCAGGCGATCGCCCGCCTCGACTAGCGATGCAGATCCCCGTCTTTTTCCAGACCGCCGGCCTGCTGGTGCTGTCGAACATCTTCATGACCTTCGCCTGGTACGGGCACCTGAAAAGCCTGAACACGCGCGCCTGGTATGTGGCCGCGCTGGTGAGCTGGGGAATCGCCCTGTTCGAATACCTGCTGCAGGTGCCGGCGAACCGCATCGGCGCCAGCCAGTACAGTCTGGCGCAACTGAAGATCATGCAGGAAGCCATTACGCTGACCGTGTTCGTGCCCTTCGCGATGTTCTACATGAACCAGCCGTTCAAGCTCGATTACGTGTGGGCCGCGCTGTGCCTGGTGGGCGCCGTCTATTTCATCTTCCGCAATTAAAAACATAGTCGTTTCGGCACGTTTTTCGTCGCCGCATTACACTACGCCGTCGATTCAATCCGTTTTAAAAGGACCACTATGAGCGCTTATCTGCAGGGCAAGGAAATGACGGGCGGCGACGCGCCTCCGCCACCGAAGCCGGCGCCGAAGGCCGTCACCATCCCCGCGCTGCATGCAATGCGCGCGGCCGGCACCAAGATCGCCATGCTGACCTGCTACGACGCCAGTTTCGCGTCCCTGATGGACCGCTGCGGTGTCGACATGCTGCTGGTCGGCGATTCGCTGGGCATGGTCTGCGCCGGCCACGATTCGACGCTGCCGGTGACGCTGGCCGACATGGTCTACCACACGGCCTCGGTCGCCCGCGGCAACAAGAATGCCCTGCTGGTGGCCGACCTGCCCTTCGCCAGCTACGCCACGAAAGAAATCGCCTTCGAGAGCTCGGCCGCCCTGATGCGCGCCGGTGCCCAGATGGTCAAGATCGAAGGCGGTGCCTGGCTGGCCGACACGGTTGCCTTCCTCGCCGAACGCGGCATCCCGGTCTGCGCCCACATCGGCCTGACGCCGCAATTCGTGCACCAGCTCGGCGGTTTTAAGGTGCAGGGCAAGACCGAGGAAGGCGCCGAGCGCCTCAAGAAAGACGCGCTGGCGCTGCAGGCGGCGGGCGCGGCAATCGTGCTGCTCGAAGCCGTCCCGGCCGCGCTGGGGAAGGAAACCACCGAACTGCTGGCCGTCCCGACGATCGGCATCGGCGCCGGCCCCGACTGCTCGGGCCAGGTGCTGGTCATGCACGACATGCTGGGCGTGTTCCCCGGCCACAAGGCCCGCTTCGTGAAGAACTTCATGGAAGGACAAGCCAGCATCGAGGGCGCCGTGCGCGCCTATGTGTCCGGCGTCAAGGACGGCAGCTTCCCGGCGCCGGAACACTGCTTTTAATTAATGAGTAAGCGCGCTCAACAAAACCCTTACGGGGCTTTGAGCGCGGGGCGCTCGGAGCGCGGCGCATCGTCGAAGACAGTACGCTAGTACGGCGAGACGAATGCAACGCCGCCATAAGGGTTTTGTTGGGCGCGACCAATAAGGAGAAAGCGATGGACAGTGTTTCGACCACCCGCCTGTTCGTCGCCCTGTGGCCGGATCCGGAGATCCGCCACGCCCTGCGCGAACGAAGGGATGCCTGGAACTGGCCGCACGGCGCCAGCCCGGTCCACACGGATAAACTGCACATGACGCTGCACTTCCTGGGCGGCATCCCGACCGAGCGCGTGCCTGCGCTGCGAGCTGGCCTGGCAGTGCCGTTCACCCCGTTTTCCCTGTCGATCGGTGTGCCGAAGCTGTGGTCGCATGGGATTGCCGTGCTCGAGCCGCACGAGGAGCCGCCCCGGCTGCTGCAATTGCATGCGAACCTGGCCGAGGCGCTGCTGGCGCTCGGCCTGCAGCCCGAGGCGCGCAAATTCCGTCCGCACGTGACGCTGGCGCGGCGGGCGAATACCGCTGTCGTTCCGCCGGAGGCCGAGCCGCTGGTCTGGGACATCTCGGGTTATGCGCTGGTGGAGTCGAAGACCGGCAATGGCGGGGGTTATACGGTGCTGCAGGAATACAGCTGAATCGTCACGCGGCCGAAGGAACACGAGCCGTCCACGCTACGGTTGCAACCGCTCGCTCACACCAGCAGCATCAAATGCTCGCGCTCCCACGAACTGATCACGCGGCTGAAGGTCGCGAATTCCAGTTCCTTCACTTCGCAGAAGGCCTGCACGAACAAGGCTCCCAGCATGTCCGACAAGGGCGGGCACTGCCGCATGCGCAGGATCGCGTCTTCCAGGTTGCGCGGCAGGTCGTCGTGGATGTGCTCGGCACTATCGGCCGTCGGTTCGGACGGCTCCACGCCTGCCACCATGCCGAGGTAGCCGCAGCTGAGGGTGGCGGCCATCGCCAGGTAGGGGTTGACGTCGACGCCGGGCACCCGGTTCTCGACGCGCCGGTTCTCGGGCGAGGAATTCGGCACGCGGATGCCGCAAGTGCGGTTGTCGTAGCCCCAGCGCACGTTGGTCGGCGCCGACTGGAAACGCGACAGGCGCCGGTAGGAATTGACGTGCGGCGCGAACATCAGCAAGGCCGACGGCACGTATTTCTCCAGCCCGCCAATAAAATGGAAAAAGTGCGCGCTCGGCCCGCCATCCGGATTCGTAAAAATGTTGCGGCCGGTCGCCGCATCGACCACGCTCTGGTGCACGTGCATCGCGCTGCCCGGTTCCGTCTCCATCGGTTTCGCCATGAAGGTGGCGAAGATGCCGTGACGCAGTGCGGTTTCGCGCACGGCGCGCTTGAACAGGAACACGCGGTCGGCCAGCTCGAGCGCGTCGCCATGCGCAAAATTGATTTCCATCTGGCCGGCGCCGGCCTCGTGAATCAGGGTTTCCACGCCCAGCTCGTGGGCCTTGCAAAAGCTGGAGAGCTCCAGGAAAAACGGATCGAAGTCGTTGACGGCATCGATCGAATACGACTGGCGCCCCATTTCGGTCATGCCGGTGCGGCCCAGGGGCGGCACCAGCGGCACATTCGGGTCGTTGTTGCGGGCGACGAGATAAAACTCCATCTCGGGGGCCACCACCGGCTTCCAGCCGCGCTCGGCATACAGGCGCAGCACACGGCGCAGCACCGCGCGCGGCGCCAGCTCGACCGGGCTGCCGTCAAAATTCTCGCAGTCATGAATGACCAGCGCCACCGCTTCCGATGCCCAGGGCACCACGCGCATGGTCGCCGGGTCCGGCACGCAGACCATGTCGGGATCGGTCGCACCGACATAAGGCAGATTGTTCGGCTGCTCGCCGTTGACGGTATTCAGGAGCACGCTCTTCGGCAGGCGCATGGACCCGCCGCTGAGGAACAGGTCCTTCGGCAGGATCTTGCCGCGCGCAATCCCCGTCATGTCGGTGATGACGCACTCGACTTCGTGAATGTTATGGTCGCGCAAAAAATCGCGCATCGCATCGCTCATTGCACTCTCCGGCAGGACGGACCGGAGAATGTAGCACGTCGGCCATCAGAGCGCCTTACAAAGCCTCCGTAGACCCTGAGCATGCGTTGCTCATGGTAAAGCGCGGGGCTAGCCGACCTGGATCCAGGTCGTTTTGAGCTCCGTGTACTTGTCGAAGGCGTGCAAGGACTTGTCGCGGCCGTTGCCGGACTGTTTATAGCCGCCGAAAGGCACCGTGATGTCGTCGTTGTCGTACTGGTTGACGTGCACGGTGCCGGCCCGCAGCGCGCGCGAGGTGCGGATCGCGCGGCTCACATCCGACGTCCAGACGGCCGCCGCCAGGCCGTAGGGCGTGGCATTCGCCTGGCGCACCGCTTCGTCGAGGTCGGTGAACGCCAGTACCGACAGCACCGGCCCGAAAATCTCCTCGCGCGCGATGCGCATCGACGCCTGCACGCCGTCGAACAGGGTCGGCTCGATGTACAGTCCGCCCGAATCGATCCGCGCCGCCGCGCCGCCGGCGAGCAGGCGCGCGCCCTCCTCTTTCCCCGACTCGATGTAGCCGAGCACGGTCTTCATCTGGAGCGGGTCGACGATCGCGCCCATGACGGTGGTTTCAATGAGCGGGTCGCCCGGGGCGAACTGCGGAATCATCGACAAGGCCTTGTCGAGGAAGGCATCCTTGATCGACGCTTCCACGAACAGGCGCGAGGGCGCGTTGCAGCTTTCTCCCTGATTGAAATAGATGGAACCGATGGCGCTCGACACCGCCGCGTCCAGGTCGGGACAGTCGGCGCAGACGATGTTCGCCGACTTGCCGCCCAGTTCGGTCCAGGCCCGCTTCAAATTCGACTGCCCGGCCATCTGCACGATCTGCTTGCCCGTGCGGGTGGAACCGGTGAACGCAATGCAGTCGACGTCCATGTGCAGCCCGAGCGCGCGGCCTGCCTCGTCGCCAAAACCCGGCACCACGTTGAAGACGCCGGCCGGCACGCCGGCTTCCAGCGCCAGCTCGGCCAGGCGCAGCGAACTCAAGGGCGCTTTTTCCGACGGTTTCAGCACCAGGCTGTTGCCGGCAGCCAGCGCCGGGCCGATCTTCCATGCCGCCATCAGCATCGGGTAATTCCAGGGGATGATGGCCGCGACCACGCCGATCGGCTCGCGCGTGACCAGGGCCAGGCTGTCGTCAGCCGTGGGCGCGACCTGGTCGTAGAGCTTGTCGATCGCCTCTCCGTACCAGCGGATGCAGTTCTGCGCCAGCTGGACGTCGACGCTGCGGCTGTAGCGGATCGGTTTGCCCATGTCGAGGGTTTCCAGCAGCGCCAGCTCGTCGCGGTTGGCAAGCATCAGGTCGGCGAAGCGCACCAGGATCCGCTTGCGCTCGGCGGGCGCTTTTCCCGCCCAGCGCCGGTCTTCGAAGGCGGCGCGCGCCGCAGCGACGGCCGTATCGACGTCGGCGCCGGTACAGCGCGCGACCTCGGCGAGCTTGCGGCCGTCGACCGGCGAGAGGCAGTCGAAGCGCGCGCCCGAGACTGCAGCGACCCGTTCGCCAGCGATGACGGCACGGCCGTCGGGGCGTAGTTCGGCGGCACGTTCGTGCCAGGTTGTTGTCGCCATGCCAGCGTTCCTCCTAAAGTGAAGAAAACCCCACGAAAAACAATGTATGGGCGATCCAATAGCGAAGTTCTGCCGCTATAATCGCCGATTTTCCGCCCGATAATTATTCCCCTGGAGCTGCCGCCGCCATGAACACCACACTGATTACTTGCGTCGTGCTTTATCTGCTGGGCACGCTGGCGCTGGGCGTTTGGGCGGGCTCGCGCATCAAGAATACCAGCGACTTCGCGGTGGCAGGGCGTAGCCTGCCTTTGATCATGGTCATCACGACGACCTTCGCCACGTGGTTCGGCGCCGAGACGGTGATGGGCGTGCCGGCGAAATTCGTGCAGGGCGGCCTGAACGCCGTCATCGAAGACCCGTTCGGCGCCGGCACCTGCCTGATCCTGGTCGGCCTGTTCTTCGCCGCCAAGCTGTACAAGCTGAACCTGCTGACCATCGGCGACTACTACCGCCAGCGCTACGGCAAGGGCATCGAAATCTTCTGCTCGGTGGCGATCATCCTCAGCTACCTGGGCTGGGTCGCGGCCCAGATCACGGCGCTCGGCCTGGTGTTCTCGGTGCTGACGGGGGGCGCCATGTCGCTGGCGACGGGCATGGTGATCGGCACCCTAGCGGTGCTGATCTATGTCGTGGTGGGCGGCTTCCTGGCCGTCGCCCTGACCGACTTCATCCAGATGATCGTGCTGGTGATCGGGATGTCGATCATCGCCTTCTTCGCCGCCGACCTGGCGGGCGGCGCCGGCCGTGTGCTCGACATGGCGGAAAGCGCCGACCTGTGGCGCGTCTGGCCGGAACCGACCTTCACCGACATCGCCTTCTTCATCGGCGCAGCCATCACAATGATGTTCGGCAGCATCCCGCAGCAGGACGTGTTCCAGCGCGTGATGTCCGCCAAGGACGCGCCGACCGCGCGCACCGGCGCCGTGATCGGCGGCGCCAGCTACATCCTGTTCGCCTTCGTGCCGATGTTCATCGTCGCCGCCGCCGTGGTGGTGATGGGCGAGAACGCCATGGAGATCGCGCGCAACGACTACCAGCAGCTGCTGCCGACCTTCGTGATGACCAAGATGCCGCTCATCATGCAGATCCTGTTCTTCGGCGCCCTGCTGTCGGCGATCAAAAGCACCTCGTCGGCCACGCTGCTGGCGCCGTCGACCAGCTTTACGGAAAACATCCTGAAGAACCTGGTTCCTGGCCTGAGCGACAAGCAGCAACTGTTCGCGATGCGCCTGACCATCGTCATTTTCGCCGCGCTGGTGCTGGCTTACGCGATCGCGATGCAGGGCACCTCGATTTATGAACTGGTGTCGTCGGCCTACCAGGTGACCCTGGTGGCCGCCTTCGTGCCGCTGGTGATGGGGCTGTACTGGCAGCGTGCGACAACCCAGGGCGCGATCGTCTCGATCGCGGCCGGGCTGTTCGTATGGATCCTGTTCTTCCCGCAGGTATCGAACCTGGGCGAAGCCTTCCCGGGCCAGCTGGCCGGCCTGCTGGCCGCGTTTGCCGGCATGTTCGTCGGTTCGCTGGCGCCGCAGGTGTTCAAGAACCGGACGGAGCCGGGCAAGAGGATTGGGGCAAGTGCCTGAGCGCTGGCGGGTTTTGTAGGGTGGGCACCCTGTGCCCACCCTACATCCAGCCGCGCGCCTGCACATCCGCCAGCGTCAGATCCAGGCAATCCCAGATCCGCGCCGCCATCTCGTCGATCTCCGCCTGCGTCATCACCAGCGGCGGCGCCACGATCATGCGGTCACCCACGGCGCGCATGATGACGCCGTTGTCGAACATGTGCCCGCGGCACAGCATGCCGACATGCAGCGCCCGCTCGAAGGGGATGCAGTCATGCGCCGTCTCCCCTTTCACCTTGACCAGGTTCAGTCCGGCCACCATGCCGCAACTCTCGGCGTGTCCGACCAGCGGATGCGTCGCCAGCTCCTGAAAGGCGGCCTTCAGGTGCGGGCCGGATTCCAGCGCCACCTTGTCCACCAGCCGCTCTTCGCGCAGGATGCGCAGGTTTTCCAGCGCCGCCGCGCAGGCCACCGGGTGCCCGGAATACGTGAAACCGTGGTTGAAATCGCCGCCCTGCTCGACCAGCGCCTGCGCCAGGCGCTGGCCGATCAGGACGCCGCCGAGCGGCACATAGCCGGAGGTGACGCCCTTGGCAAAGCTGATCAGGTCCGGTTTAAATCCCATCAGCTCGCAACCGAACCAGGTGCCGAGCCGCCCGAAGCCGCAGATGACTTCGTCGGCCACCAGCAAAATCCCGTACTTGTCGCAGATGCGCTGCACTTCCGGCCAGTAGGTGGCGGGCGGAATGATGACCCCGCCCGCGCCCTGCACCGGTTCGCCGATGAAGGCGGCGACCTTGTCGGGCCCGGCCGCCAGGATCTCTTCCTCCAGCCAGCTTGCCGCCACCAGGCCGAATGCGTTCTCGTCCATGCCGTGGCCGGCTTCCGCGTAGTTCGGCTGGCCGATGTGGCGGATACCGGGAATCGGCAGGCCGCCCTGGGCATGCATGCCCGGCATGCCGCCCAGCGAGGCCCCGGCCAGCGTGCTGCCGTGGTAGGCATTGTGGCGGCTGATGATGACCTGGCGTCCGGGCTGGCCCTGTACATCCCAGTAGCGCCGCACCATGCGCACGACCGTGTCGTTCGCTTCCGAGCCGGAGCCGGTGAAAAAGACATGGCTGAACTGCGGCGGCGCCAGTTGCACCAGTTCGGCGGCCAGGCGCAGGGCCGGCACGTTGGTGGTGTTGAAGAAGCTGTTGTAGAACGGCAGCGTTTCCATCTGCCGGTACACAGCCTGCGAGATCGACGTGCGTCCGTAACCGGCGTTCACGCACCATAAGCCCGACATGCCGTCGATGATCTGATGGCCGTCGGAGTCCCAGACGTAGACGCCCTGGGCACGCACGATCACGCGCGCGCCCCTGTCGCGCAGCGCGGCGTGGTCGGTAAACGGGTGCAGGAAGTGGGCGGAATCGAGTTGTTGCAGGGCGCGCGTGTCGAACGCTTCCACGTCCGGCACGTGCAGCGAAGCCAAGCTGGCGGCAATGACCGCCGTATCGTCGGTTGCCATGATGGCACCTCGTTGTAGTTGTTAACCCTAGTTTTAGTTTAAGCGCCTAACAAAACCTTCATGGCTGCGTTGCAGCTCCTCGCCGTACAAGCGTACTGTCTTCGTCGCCGCGTCGGGCGGCCGCATCCCTTGCTCTGAAGGTCTTGTTAGGCGCTCTTAGTTTGAAACCCCGGTCCAACGTGCAGCAATAACACTCAGACGTGCAGCAGCAGGTGCTCGCGCTCCCACGGACTGATCACGGTCATGAATTCCTGGTGCTCGAGCTCCTTGATCGCGGAATACACATCAATAAAACGGTTGCCCAGCACCTCGCGCAGGGCCGCTTCGCCGCGCAGCAGGTTCAGCGCCTCGGGCAGGCCCTGCGGCAGCTCGACCGGCATCTTGTAGGCGCTGCCTTCGACGATCGGCGACGGTTCGCTCCCCTCGACCATGCCGAGGTAGCCGCAGGCCAGCGTCACCGCCAGTGCCAGGTACGGGTTGGCGTCGGCGCCGATGATGCGGTTCTCGATGCGGCGGTCCTGGGCGCCGGACACCGGCACGCGGAAGCCCACGGTGCGGTTGTCGATGCCCCACTGCAGGTTGATCGGCGCGGCCGTATGGCGCACGATGCGGCGGTAGGAATTCACGTAAGGGGCGACGATCGCCATCGCCGACGGCATGTAGCGCTGCAGGCCGCCGATGTACTGGTGGAACAGTTTTGATTCCGACCCGTCAGGGTCGCTGAAAATGTTGCGCCCGGTCTTGGCATCGACCACGCTCTGGTGCACGTGCATGGCCGAGCCCGGCTCGCCCGCCATCGGCTTGGCCATGAAGGTGGCATACATGTCGTGTTTCAGGGCCGCTTCGCGCAAGGTGCGTTTGAAATAAAACACCTTGTCGGCCAGTCCCAACGGATCGCCGTGCTGGAAATTGATTTCCATCTGGCCGGCGCCGATCTCGTGGATCAGGGTGTCGACGTCGAGGTTCATCAGGTCGCAGTAATCGTAGATGTCCTCGAACAGCGGATCGAACTCGTTGACGGCGTCGATGCTGTACACCTGGCGGCTGGTCTCGGCGCGCCCGCTGCGGCCGATCGGGGCGGCCAGCGGCAGGTCGGGGTCGATGTTTTTCGCCGTCAGATAAAACTCGAGTTCCGGCGCGACCAGCGGCTTCCAGCCCTTCTCGGCGTACAGTTTCAGCACGCGGCGCAGCACCGTGCGCGGGGCGAAATCGACCAGTTCGCCATCGGCAAAGTAACAGTCGTGGATCACCTGCGCGGTCGGGTCCACCGCCCACGGCACCATCGTGATGGTGGTCGGGTCGGCGCGCAGGATCATGTCGCGGTCGGTGCTGGAAATGGCGCGGTCGTAGGCGTCGTCGTGGGTCGGCGAATTGCCGGTGACGGTCATGCCGAGCACGGCTTCCGGCAGGCGCATGCCGCGCTCTTCGGTAAATTTAACGCGCGGCAGGATCTTGCCGCGGGCGACGCCGGTCAGGTCGGGGACCAGGCATTCGATTTCGGTGACGCGCTTGGCATTGAGCCACTCGTCCATGTCGGTGTAGCTGAAATTCTCGCGGATTGCCATGATTGCCTCTGTGTTCTCGATTCGTGTTCATCTTCACAGGGCGCAACGATGCGCCCTGCACGCATGGGGGAGAGAACGAGGCAGCTATGGAACGGCGCCGGCCGCCCCGTAGCGAACTGTCAATCGCGGATGGGCGGTCATGTGCTTCCCAGTTTTTTGGCGCGATAGTCGCGGCAGGCCTGGCCGAAGGCGCCGAACATCTTCATCGAATACGGGTTGTGCGTGATGCGCCACTCCGGGTGCCACTGCACCGCGAGCGTGAAGCCGGGCGCGGCACCGACCGAAAACGCTTCGACCAGGCCGTCTTCGGCGACCGCTTCGACCACCAGGCCCGGCGCCAGTTCGTTGACACCCTGCCCGTGCAGCGAATTGACGGGTATTTCGTCGGCGCCGACGATCCCATGCAGCATGCCGCCCGGGGTCAGCATGATCTTGTGGGCGTCGCCGTATTGCTCATCCATGCCGAGTTCGGGGTTTTCGCGGTGGTCGAACTTGCCCTCCACCAGCTGCACCGCCTGGTGCAGGCTGCCGCCGAGCGCCACGTTCATCTCCTGGAAACCGCGGCAGATCGCAATGATCGGAATGCCCCGCCCGACCGCCGCCCGGATCAGCGGCAAGGTCGTTTCGTCGCGCGCGGGATCCTGCGGCAACGAAGGATCGAGCACCTCTTCCGAGTAATAGCTGGGGTGGACGTTGGAGGCCGAGCCGGTGAGCATGATCCCATCGCACAACTGCAGCATCGTCTCCAGGTCGAGCGACTTGCCCAGCGAAGGCAGGATCATGGGAGCGCAGTCGGCGCCAAGGACGATGGCGTCGACATACTTGTGCTGGGCCGCGTGGTACGGATGTTCACCAAAATCACGCGTGCAAGCCGGAACGATGACGATGGGGCGCATGGTTTCTACCTTGTCTTGAGCGCACTAAGACCATCATACGAGCAATCTGGTCCAAGCGCGAGGTGCCATTAATCCAGATCAAACACCGTGCGTGTTCAGCGCATGGGTTGGTCCGATCTGCTAGTAAATCGCGATTTCATGGCAAAAGCTTAATGGCAAGTGGAGAACGATGCCAACACGGCTCGGCGCGGTCGGCAGCTTGCCTGGCCGCTCCTCTTGCGAAGCGCTCTGCCATATTGACTTCGGGATCGAGGAATCGAGGCAGGAATGACGATGACCTCGCGGCGAACTACATCTGTCTGGGAGAAGTCATGACGCGCGATCCGCTGTCGAATGTCGTCGATGCGCCGCTGTTCATCGTGCCGCATGTGCTCGATGCGTTGCGGGCTTACCGGCCGGCGTCGAAGTTCGACGATTTACCAGGTGTGGACACGGCTGCGGAGCGCGCCCGGCTGACGGCGGCGCTCGAGCGCCTGCATGCGGCGCTGCTGGCCGGGATCGAGCGTCATCCGACCAAGTTCTGGGTAATGAAACAGTTCCAGCAGACGCTGGAAGGGCTCGAACACGAGGAGACAGAAGCGCGCGAGCGCTTCGGGCTGGCGCTCGAGGAGATCATGGATCTCCTCGGCATCGAGAGTTCGGATGGGTTGCTGGCCTGGTATCTGGGCGGGCTCTAAATCGTAGGCGGCCGGATCACGAATCCTTGTACTCGTGATACTTACGCGCATCCCCGCGCACCTTGTCGGCCGGGTATTTTGCCCGGTTCAGCACCATTTTTTCCTCGACCGCCGCCATCAGGTCGACGTCGAGCTTGTCGGCCAGGCGCACCAGGTACACCAGCACATCGGCCATCTCGTGGCGCACCTGCTCCAGTTTATCGGCGCCCAGTTCCTCGGCGCGGCCGTGCTGCAGCCACTGAAAATGTTCCAGTAACTCGGCGGCCTCGACCGACAGCGCCGAAGATAAATTCTTCGGCGTGTGGAACCGGTCCCAGTCGCGCTCGTCCACGAACTGGCGGACGATGGCGCGCAGCCGGACCAGGTCGCCGACCTCGTTCACTGCGCGGCTTCCTTGCCGAGGTAGCCCTTCAGGACGACGTCGAGCTTCGGCGCGATTTCCTCGAAGCTGCTGACCGTGATGCCGAGGTCGCGCAGCAGGCCGTCGTGCACGCCGTAGACCCAGCTGTGGATGGTCAGCGGCTGGCCGCGTTCCCAGGCGTCGCGCACGATCGTCGTGTGGGCGACATTGATGACCTGCTCGGCCACGTTGAGTTCCACGAGGCGGTTGGTCGCGGCCTGTCCTGCCACGTTGCCGAGATAACGGCCGTGCTTGTCGCGCACGTCGCGCACGTGACCCAGCCAGTTGTCGGCCAGTCCGACGCGGGTATTGGTGAGCGCCGCATGCACGCCCCCGCAGCCATAATGGCCACAGATGATGATGTGCTTGACCTTCAGGACGTCGACCGCGAACT
>JBBWZO010000170.1:0-10496 GCA_039649125.1 Massilia sp.
GCGCGGCCTGGTCGGTGGTGTCGCCGAAGGGGTTGATCACGCCGGTGTTCAGGATGGGCAGTACCTTCGAGTACTGGGCGTAGCCGGACAGCAGTTCCTCCCTCACCTTGCTCTGGCTGAACAGGAAGGCGGAATCCACATCCCAGCCGGCGACGCTGCCGCGCGCTCCTGCCAGGAAGCGCGAATTTTCCGAGGTGTCCTTCGTACTGCGCACGCCGTTGGCGACGTCGCGGTAGTTCAGCAGCAGCGGCAGGCCGGACAGGCCATTGACGGCGGCGAACGCGGCCGGATAATACGGGCTGCCCGGCACCAGGACGAAGCCGCCGCGTCCGATATTGCTGCCGTAGCGCGCGGCCATGCCGGGATACTGGGCGACCAGTTGCTGGAACGCGGGCACGTAGGGATTGGTGGCGGTTGTGACCGCGTTGTAGGCCAGCGGTACGGCCTGGGTGGTCGAGGTGATCTTGTTCCTGGTGTAGCCCGATTCGAAATAGGCTTCGGCGTCGCCGGAGAGGCGCAGGCGCCCGTTCGCCATGAAGCTGGCCTTCTCGAAGTCCGGCTGGAGCGACACGAACGGACTGTTGTCATAGCTGCAGCGGGTGCTCGAGAACGGCGACACCAGCGAATGCGGACCACAGTTCGGCAAGGCCGGATTGCCCAGCGTGCCGCGGCTGTCCAGCACCACGTTGGCCGGAAAGGCAATCGAGGACGTGTAGTCGTTGCGCTCGGCCACGTTCAGCCGTCGCGCGAACGCGCGGTCGGAACCGAGGATAGGATCGGTCTTCTGTACGGTCAGGCTGGTCGTCAGGTTCCAGCCGTCGTCGGCGAAGTTGCCGAAGCCGGCGAACACCGAGGCCTTGCGGTCGCGTCCGAGCCGGTCGCTGGTCTGGCCATAATTGGCGGTCGCCTCGACCCCGGTGAAATCCTTGCGCAGGATGAAATTGACCACGCCTGCGATTGCGTCGGAACCGTAGACGGCCGAGGCTCCATCCTTCAGCACCTCGACGCGCTCGATCGCCGACAGCGGGATGCTGTTGACGTCGACCGACGAGCCGGCCGCACCGGCCGAACCGCCGCCATACACGGACACGCGGCGGCCGTTGACCAGGACCAGCGTGCGCGCGCCGCCCAGGCCGCGCAGGGACACGGTGGCGATGCTGCCGCCGCCGTAGCCGGACGCGTTTGCGACTGTGGTCGAACTGCCGGCGCTCGACAGCGAGCTCAGCTGCTTGACCAGTTCCTCGGTCGACGTGGCGCCGGTGCGCTCGATGTCCTCGCGCTTGAGGATCTGCACCGGCAGCGCGGTCTCGCCGTCGATGCGCTTGATGGAGGAGCCGGTGACGAGGACACGCGCCACCGGCTGGGCGCCGCCGTCGGCGGTCTGCGCGAGGGCGGCGCCAGCCAGGGCAAGCGTGCCGAAGGCGCTGGCCAGCAACACGACGAAGGGTTTGAGGGGGGTGGTGGGCACGGACATGCGGGACAACTCCTTGAAGACGTTAGGTGACAGTAATGCTGGCAATGCGGCAGGCAACGCGGCAGACAATGCGGGGTGTGGCAATGCAGCAGCTGACCCGCCGGTTGGCGTGTGCTCGTTGTGTCTCCAAAGGGGTGCTGCTGCCCCGGGCCGGGATAGCGGTCCAGACAGTGGCCGGCTCGTGGCCAACGGTGTGTTCCCTCGGTGCCGCATGCGGCCAATGTTGTTTTTTTTCTTTCTTTAAGAAAATTATAGTCTTTCCCTATCGAAAAATTTTGCTATATTGACTTTGCTCTATGAGTGCTTTTGAAACATCTGTTTCGTTGGAATGCAATCGTTGGAATGGGTAAGTCGCATGAGCATGCCTCGCATCAAGCTGGACCGTATCGATCGCCGTATTCTCGAAGAGCTACAATCGGACGCCCGCCTGTCCAGCGCCAACCTGGCCGAACGGGTCTCGCTGACCACCTCGCCGTGCTGGCGGCGGGTCAAGCGTCTGGAGGAGGAAGGATTGATCAGCGGCTACCATGCGCGGCTGGATGCCCAGCGCCTGGGCTACCAGGTCACTGCGATCGTGCAGATCTCGCTCGACAAGAAAGACGCGCAAAGCCTGCAGGCATTCGAAGCCGCGGTACAAGAAATTCCGCAGGTGCCGGCCTGCTTCCGCATTTCGGGGCGCTATGACCACCAGCTGATCGTCGTGGCAGAGGATCTCGAGGCCTATGGCATGTTCTCGGGTAGTTACATCAATGGCCTGCCGAGCGTGAAGGAGGTCTACACCTCCTTCGTGCTGAAGGAGGTCAAGGCGACCAGCAATCCACCGCTGCCGGGATAGACGGGCGGCGGCAAGCCTGGTGTCCCCTTTCGTGCATGCCCCTGTGCGCCGGTCGGACTACCCGGACTGTCGGAACGCACCCACCGGTCCAGCAGCTTGCAGCGCTGCGCATACCCGGCTGCACCTCCCCTCTTCCAGTTGCCGCGTACCTCGACAATGCGGTGCTCACTCTTCATTGTCCTGCGCCTGAATGACCGTTGACGCCAACTAAATTGGCGCCGTCCTGGCACTGCAAGAATGGACGGGTTGCCGATGAGGGTGCTTATTCCAGCCGGCAATCACGCGTATTGCGGCAGCGAAACAACCCCGCCGATTTCATGCATCCATGCCCGATTGCCATGAAGCCGTTGGGGTAGCGCCAGCCGGTACGCTTTCCCCTCTTTATAGACGTCATCCATTCAATGCTGCCGGCAGCAGCTTCTTTTAGCGGACGAAAAACGATGAATATGGACAGGCGGGTGTGGCGCGTAATACTCATCTTCACCCTGGCAGTGAGCGTGGCCACTGCAATCGGGAATATCGCTTCCTCATCCATCCTGGGCGGCGCCAGGCTGGAGGAAGCGCAGGCAAAGGCCAGCATCGAGCGGCGAGCGAAAGGCGCGCAATTCCATTGCGAAAAGCTGCAGCAAGCCGCGTCCCTGGCCGCCGAGATCGATTTCCGGGTCACGCGCAATGAGGGCGGCGCTACGAGTCTCGGCAGCGTGCCGGGCAAACTAAAGATCAACCGAACTGCAAAGGCGGACTGGAGTGAAATCGAGCAGGAGCAGCGGGCTTTTGAAAAGCGCACCTCGCAACTGATACCTTTCCTGGAAAAAACCGAAGCGCTCCTGTTGGAAGAGATTACCTTGAGCCATGACGCCATCATGAGCTTGCAACGAGGTGGTGCCGAGCGTCCGATTCGTCTCAAGTTGGCGGCTACGCCAGAAATCGACACGGCGCGCGACAGTACGGGTGTGGCCGGAGCGTCGGCGAAACTGGTACGGGTAAGCTCGGAGGACAGTGTGCTGCCGCAGGGGGAACGGCCTGTGGCCAGCGGCAACCAGGGCTTGGCGCTATTGCGCGTCAATGCTGCGGAACTGGCCCGCATGTACCGCGCCAAATGCAGCGAAGGCGAACTCGCATCCGGACAATAATAGAGGGCTGAGCCGACTATCTGCCGGCCCTTCTCTACGGCAACTGTTGCACCACATTAACAGATCGTCTTAAATATTGCAGCGCGATATTGCCGCTCTGCAGCAACTAGGCTTTTATACTTCGCCATCGATGTCCCACCTCGGTTGGCTTGGCTCGGGTACCGATCGCGACGCGCCAAACCTGGCATTCCATATCAATGCGAAAAGTATTGGCCGTCTTCCTCCTCTGTGTGATTCCGCTCCTTTCGAATGCAAAAGGCGAAGCGTTCGGAGCACCTCCGTCCGAACCATTTTTAAAAGAAGTGCAGGACCTGGAAATAGCGAAGCTGGTCGAGCTTCACAAGTCGGGACGCTCGGACGCGACTGTCCAGCATGCACGCTCGCTTTGGTGGGAGGGGGACGCGGAAACGCCGATCGAACTTCTTATTGAGCCCGCGGAAGAAGGCATTCCGGTCGCGCAGTACCTGCTTGGGATGTATCTCAGGTTTAAAAATCGCGATCTCGACGGATCTGCTCACTGGATGAAGGCGGCGGCAGAGGCTGGCCATCCCATCGCGCAAGAAACGCTCGCCGGCTATTATGAAGCGGGCAGCTTCGGCTTCCCGGCCGATGTCGAGAAGGCATACCGCTTGTATCGTTCGGCCGCCGGGCAGGGCTTGAAGCACTCCCAACTGAACGTCGGCATGATGCTCTGCGCCGGCAAGGGCGTTGCACTCGACAAGCGTGAAGGAGCGAAATGGTTCCGCAAGGCGAACAAAGGACAGCGGGCTCCTTTCTCCCTGAAAGACGGAGCGTGCGAGTAAGCCTGCCACACCCAAGGAACAGGAAGCATTCCTGGATGAGCTGACTGGCCCTCCGCGCTGCGCTCAACGCTCCAGCAGCTTGCTGCGCGGCGCAACACCCAGCACCAGCAGCCAGCCCGGGAAGGAAAAGGTGCGCCAGATGCCGCCGAACGCGCAGAAATACAGCACCCATTGCGCCAGGTTATAGGGCGGCTGGAAACCCGCCATTCGACCACAAAGAGCGTCCCCAGTGTACCGGACAAGCTCACCAGGGCGACAAACCACCACTTCCGTTCCAGCTTCGAATCCATGTTCGCACTCAGCCCGTAGTCTGGAGCGCTGAAGGATACCACCGCGTCAGGCCGCCAAATTGCGCGAACCGTCACGCTGACGGCCTGGACCCGCCGGCGTCATCCACGGCGACACCTGGACATCGACGCCCCAGACCACCCTGCGGCCCCTCCCGGCAAGCTGGACGGCAAAATCGTGTATCCTCAGCAGGACGGCCCGGCAACTTTCCGCCAGAACGGACCCTTCCTGAACATCGCACCCTATATCCTTCTTGAACAGTGGCAGGCCACGGAGGGCTGCATGAGAGACTTCAATGGTTCGCTGAATCACCCGGCACGGGTGCCGCTCGCGGCCGAGCTGCATTCGCGGCCCTTCCTGCGGCTGGACGCACCGTCAGCCATCACCCATCTGGCGATCTGCCACAGCGCCAAGGGCGCCACCGACCAGGCGCAGTTCCAGCACACGCTGCTGGCCGACCTGTGCAGCCATTTCGGCGTGGCCGCGCCGGTCGCCGGCAGCAGCCACTTCTTTCACGATGTCGGCAGCTTCTGCCTGAAGTGGGAGTGCCATACCGAATTCGCCACCTGTACCGTCGCCGCTCCCCTTCCCGCCGGCCTGGCCGTGCACGAGGCATTCGCGCACATGCCGCTGGCCTTCCTGCCGGCGGCCTGGCTGGCAGGGCTCGAAGGACGCCTGATGGCGGCGGCCCATGTGGCGCTGGTCGACGCCGCCGCCAACACATCGCGTTTGAGCTCGGTGTTCGAGCGCAACCTGCTGGCGGGGTCCTCGGTCATGCAGGGCGCCGAACTGTGGACCGATTTCGCCATCCAGGCGGACGGCTTCAGCCGCTTCGTCCTGCGCGACCTGGGCATGCACGACCTGGAGGGCGGGCGGCTGGTGCAGCGGGTGCTCGAAATCGAGACCTACCGCATGATGGCCCTGCTCGGGCTGCCGGCCGCACGCACGGTGGGCCGCGAGCTGGACCGGATCGAAGCCGAGCTGGCCGCGCTCGCCGGCGCCATGGTCGCCACCGACATGGCCCAGGCCGAGGACGGCGCCGACGGCGAGCAGCGCCTGCTCGAACAGATCACGCGCCTGGCCGCGCGCCTCGAGAAGCTGGCGCTCGACAACGGCTACCGCTTCTCGGCCTCGAAGGCCTATCTCAGCATCGTGCATGCGCGCATCGAGGAGCTGCGCGAAGTGCGCATCGAGGGCATACCCACGGTCGAGGAATTCATGGACCGGCGCCTGGCGCCGGCGATGCATACCTGCGACGCCACCAGCACGCGCCAGGACGCGCTGGGCCGGCGCATCGCCGACACCAACGAACTGCTGCGTACCCGGGTCGGGATCGTGCAGAAGATGCAGAACCGCCGCATCCTGGAATCGATGAACGCCCGCGCCGCCCAGCAGCTGCGGCTGCAGCTGGCGGTCGAGGGCCTGTCGGTGGCGGCGATCTCCTATTACCTGGTCGGCCTGCTCGGCTACGCGGGCAAGGCGGCGAAGGCGGCCGGCCTGCCGCTCAACCCCGACATCGCGCTCGGCGTGCTGGTGCCGTTGGTGGCCGGCGCCGTCTGGCTGGCGCAGCGGCGGCTGCACCGCCGCATCGGGAAGTCACACTGAGCGCACTGACGCAGCGGCAGCCACGACGTACCACCAGCTGCAAGGAAGACCCGCCACAGAGGCACTCGTAGGGTGGACGGCTTCACCCCGCGCGCGGCATCGATGCGGCCCATCCGCGACGGCGCTACGGCCGCTGGGCGCGTGACGCCGCCCACGCATCAGTACGCCTTCAGCGATAATACCGTCCTTGCAGGGCGTCGCCCGAGGCCCGCACCGCAGCCCGGACGAGGCCCGGCGCCGCGCCACGTTCCACAGGAGTCCTTTTGTTCCCCGTACTTTCCCTCGACATGGGCGCCGCCATGAAGACCCTCGTGCTGACGCTCGACCTGGTCGGCACCTTCGTCTTCGCCCTCAGCGGCGCCACCGCCGGCGCCCGCCGCCGGCTCGACATCTTCGGCGTGCTGGTGCTGTCGTTCGTGGCCGCGAATTCCGGCGGCATCGTGCGCGACCTGCTGATCGGCGCCACCCCGCCGGCCGCAATCAGCGACTGGCGCTATCTCGCCGTCTCGCTGCTGGCGGGGGTGGTCATCTTTTTCTGGTACCCGGTCATCAACCGGCTGCAAAGCCCGGTGCTGTTCTTCGACGCCGTCGGGCTGGCGCTGTTCTGCGTGGCTGGCGCCCAGAAGGCGCTGGTGTTCGGGCTGGAACCCGTGATGGCCGCCCTGCTCGGCATGCTGACCGGGATCGGCGGCGGCATCGCGCGCGACGTACTGCTGTCGAACGTGCCGGCCGTGTTCCGCTCGGACATCTATGCGGTGGCGGCGCTCGCGGGCGCCGCCGTGGTGGTGATCGGCGATGCGCTGGGGCTGCCGACTACCGCGACCGCCCTTGCCGGCGCCGTGCTCTGCTTCGGCCTGCGCATGCTGGCGGTGCGCTACGACTGGCACCTGCCGCGGGCGCGGATGCCGGACCATGCCGACGCGCACCCGCAGCGCGAGGCGGACGAACGGGACGACAACCGTTAGCGGACCGCGGTTCGTGTAGCATGGCGACTTCTCCATGCACCGCGACCGACGCTCCACATGACGACTCTCCAGCCAGAGCAGCAACCGAGCTTCGCCGACATCACCTGGCGCGGCCGCACTGTCAAGCTCGAACTCGACTGGGTCGGCGACCCGGCCTCCCGCCATCCGACCGTCGTCTTCCTCCACGAGGGACTGGGGTCGGTCGCGCTCTGGAAGGATTTCCCCGAACGCTTCTGCCGCGCCCATGGATTGCGGGGGCTGGTGTTTTCGCGCTTCGGCTACGGCCGCTCGACGGCGCGCCCGCCCGACGAGCCGCTGACGGTGGACTTCATGCACCGCCAGGCCTGCGAAGTGCTGCCGATGCTGCTGGAGCGACTCGGGATCGTCCGCCCCTGGCTGTTCGGCCACAGCGACGGTGCCTCGATCGCGCTGCTCCACGCCGCCCACCATGGCGCCGGCCTGAGCGGCATCATCGTCGCCGCGCCGCACATCTTCGTGGAGGAAACCGGACTGGCCTCGATCCGGCAGGCGCGCGAGGCCTGGCTGAACGGCCCCCTCCGTACGCGCCTGGCGCCCTACCACGACGACGTCGACTCGGCCTTCCGCGGCTGGAACGACATCTGGCTCGATCCCGCGTTCAAGGGCTGGGATATCGGTGCGGAAGTGGCCCGGATCAAGGTACCCTTGCTGGCGATCCAGGGCGAGCAGGACGAATACGGCACGCTCGAGCAGCTCTACGCCATCAAGCGCCTGCTGCCGCATGCGCAACTGCTGGTCCTGCCGGAGTGCGGCCACTCCCCGCACCGCGACGCCGCCGGGCGCGTGATTGCGGAAGCCGGGCGCTTCATCCTTGATTACAGCTGAGTATCGAGGGGCATTCTTGCCGAGCGTCCCTTGTTTCCGTATCATCAGGAAAAATGATACTTCGGATAATTAAACATTATTAGTATAGATAAACGTTCCGCGTTACTCTTCTCGCATATAAGCAGTGGCATGGCACGCCAGCGGCGGCCGTCCCTGCACACATGGAGGAGACGCACGTGGACAAGGCGCAGGAAGGCTTCGACTACCTGATCGTGGGCGGCGGTTCGGCCGGCTGTGTGCTGGCCAACCGCCTGTCCGCCGATCCCGGGGTGCGCGTCGCGCTCCTCGAGGCCGGCACCGACACGCCACCGGGCGCGGTGCCGGCTGAAATCCTGGACAGTTACCCGATGCCGCTGTTCTGCGGCGACCGTTTCATCTGGCCGGCCCTGAAGGCGCGCGCCACCGCGGCATCGCCGCTGAAGGTCTACGAGCAGGGACGTGTGATGGGCGGGGGCTCGAGCATCAACGTGCAGTCGGCCAACCGCGGCCTGCCGCGCGACTACGACGACTGGGCCGGCAGCGGCGCCGCCGGCTGGGCCTGGGCCGACGTGCTGCCCTACTTCCGCAAGCTCGAACGCGACCTCGACTTCGGCGACTCGCCCCTGCACGGCAACAGCGGCCCGCTGCCGATCCGCCGCATCGGGCCCGCCGACTGGCCACGCTTCTGCCACGCATTCGCCGACGGCCTGCAGTCCAGCGGCCTGCCTTACCTGGCCGACCAGAACGCCGAATTCGGCGACGGCATGTTCCCGGCCGCCTTTTCGAACATCGACGACCGGCGCGTGTCGACCGCCGTCGGCTATCTCGATGCCGCCACGCGTGCGCGGCCGAACCTGCGCATCCACGCCGGCCTGCGGGTCGAACGCATCGTGATGACGGACGGCGCCGCCAGCGGCGTGATCGCGCTCGACGGCGCCGGCAACCGGGTGCGGTTCGACGCGGGAGAAGTGATCGTCTCGGCCGGCGCGCTGCAGTCCCCGGCACTGCTGCTGCACGCGGGCATCGGCGACGCCGCCGAACTCGGCCGGCTCGGCGTGCCCGTGGTGGCCGACCGCCCCGGCGTCGGACGCAACCTGCAGGATCACCCGTCGCTGACCTTCTGCCATTTCCTCACGCCCGAATTCCGCATGCCGCTGTCGCGCCGCCGCGCCAGCATGACGGCGGCGCGCTTTTCCTCGGGGCTGGCCGGCTGCGAAGCTTCCGACATGTACATGTCGAGCGCCACACGCGCGGCCTGGCATGCGCTCGGCAACCGCCTCGGCCTGTTCTTCCTGTGGTGTAACCGGCCGTACTCGCGCGGCCACGTGCGGATCGTCTCGCAAGACCCGTCGGTAGCGCCCGAAATCGAACTCAACCTGCTGTCGGACGAGCGCGACCTGCAGCGCATGGCCATCGGGGTGCGCAGGCTGGCCGAGGTCCTGCAGAGCACCGCGCTGCACCGCCACCCCGGCGACTTCTTCCCGGCCGCGTTTTCGCCCCGCGTCAAGGCCCTCAGCCGCCTCACGCCGGCCAACGCGATGCTGACCCGGCTGCTCGGCCTGGCCCTCGACACCCCCGCGCCGCTGCGGCGCTGGATCATCGAGCGCTTCGTCACCGGCGGCCAGCGCATGGCGGCCCTGCTGGCCGACGAGCAGGCGCTGCATGCCTTCATCCGCAAGAGCGTGTTCGGAGTCTGGCACGCGAGCGGCACCTGCCGCATGGGCCCGGCCCACGACCCGCAAGCGGTGACCGACAACGAAGGCCGCGTGCACGGGGTAGGCCAGCTGCGGGTGGTCGACGCCTCGCTCATGCCGAGCCTGCCCTCGGCGAACACAAATATTCCGACCATCATGATGGCCGAAAAAATCGCCGACGCGATCCTCGCGCGCAGACGCGGCGGCAGTAGTGGCAACAGCCAGCGCCAGCCGGCGCTGGCCGCAGATTCCTGAAGCCGCGCAAGACGGCTCGTAAGCAATGCTTTGCACTCAGGTGCACCCAGTTAAACCTGCGGCGCCGCCAGCCGCCGCAGGCGATATCTACTCAAGGAGACGGAAATGGCTGTAATCACAAATGAAACCACATTCTCGGACCGGGACGCCAACCGGCAGACGCTCAGGGCGGTCGTCGCCTCGACCGTCGGCTGGTCGCTCGACCTGTACGACCTGTTCATCCTGCTGTTCGTGGCGCCGATCATCGGCAGGCTGTTCTTCCCCTCGGAGCACGCGATGCTGTCGCTGGCGGCCGTGTACGCCTCGTTCGGCGTTACCCTGCTGATGCGTCCGCTCGGCTCGGCCCTGTTCGGCTCGTATGCCGACCGCAAGGGCCGCAAGGCGGCGATGATTGCGTCGATGATCGGCGTCGGTGTTTCCACGGCCGCGTTCGGCCTGCTGCCGACGGTGCACACCATCGGCATTGCCGCCCCCATCCTGTTCATCGTCCTGCGCCTGATCCAGGGCGTTTTTGTCGGCGGCGTGGTGGCCTCGACCCACACCATCGGCACCGAATCGGTCGCACCGCGCTGGCGCGGGGCCGTGTCCGGCCTGATCGGCG
>JBBWZO010000218.1:0-26446 GCA_039649125.1 Massilia sp.
GTGAGACGCTCGCTATGGAGCGACGGAATTTACGCCAGGTCGGGGCAGCCGGCGCGACATGGTCGAAATACCGCGCGCTTTGTTCGACCGTCTCACGGAAACCGTCTGTTACGCTGCGTAGATGGACAAAGTCCAGCTTGGCGCCGGCGCCACACCATCCAGCGTTCCCGGCCCTCGAACACGGGCAGCGAGTCGGCAACGGGCGCTTCGCCGACGAGCTCGAAATGCGGCGCCAGCAGCGCCTCCAGGTCGGCGCGCGCGATGCCGAACGGCGGCCCCTTCGGTGTCGCGCCCAGGAAAAAGAAGCCGGCCAACAAGCCGTCCGGCGCCAGCAGCGCGGCCCAGCGCGCCGCGACCTGCGGCCACATGGCTGGCGGCATTGCGCACAGGAAGGCACGTTCATAGACCAGGTCGAGCGGGCGCGGCGGTTCCCAGGCAAAGAAATCGGCCTCGACCACACGTGGCGCCCAGGGGCCGGCGACCTGCCTTGCACGGGCCACCGCGGCCGGGGAAAAATCAATGGCGAACGCATCCCAGCCGGCAGCGGCCAGGTAAGCCAGTTCGTAGCCATTGCCGCAACCGGGAATCAGGACCGTCTTCGGCCCTGGCGTGCAGGCCGTGAAATCGCGCAAGGCGCCGGGCACCCCGCCGAGGTCCCAGGGCGTAACACCCTGCTCGAAGCGCTCGTCCCAGAAGCCGGGCGTGCGCGGATTGCGGTTGGCGAATTCGGGCATGGCGAATTCCGGCACGATTTACAGGTTGCCGCCGTAGCGCACCAGCAAGGCGGCGAAGATGATGCCGGAGGCGACGCCCCCCGCCAGCCAGGCCACGAAGCCGATCAGGCGATTGGTGCGGCGCTGCTCGACCACGAGCATGCTGAGCAGCTCATGGGTGGCCAGGTGCGGGTGGGCATGCTGCTCCAGGGCCTGATGCACCAGGCGCGGCAGTTGCGGGAAGATATGGGCGTAGCGTGGCGCCTCGTCCTTGAGTTTTTCCACAAAACCACGCCACCCCACCTGCTCGGCCATCCAGCGCTCCAGATACGGTTTCGCCGTCTTCCACAGGTCGAGGTCGGGGTCGAGCTGGCGGCCCAGGCCCTCGATGTTGAGCAGGGTCTTTTGCAGCAGCACGAGCTGCGGCTGGACTTCGACATTGAAGCGGCGCGAGGTCTGGAACAGGCGCAGCAGGATTTGGCCGAAAGAAATGTCCTTTAATGGACGATCGAAGATCGGTTCGCAGCAGGCGCGCACCGCCGATTCCAGTTCGTCGACGCGGGTATTGCGTGGCGCCCAGCCCGATTCGATGTGGGCCTCGGCCACGCGCTTGTAGTCGCGCCGGAAGAAGGCGAGGAAATTCTGCGACAGGTAATCCTTGTCGAAGTCGTTCAGGGTGCCGACGATGCCGAAATCGAGCGCGATGTAGCGCCCGAAGGTTTCGGGTTCGACCGACACCAGGATGTTACCGGGGTGCATATCTGCATGGAAGAAGCCATCGCGGAAGACTTGGGTAAAAAAGATTTCGACGCCGTCGCTCGACAGTTTTTTCAGGTCCACCCCTTCGGCCACCAGGCGGTCGAGCTGGGACACCGGGATGCCGTTCATGCGCTCCATGACGATCACGCTGCTGGAGCAATAGTCCCAGTACATCTCGGGCACCAGCAGCAATTCGGAATCGGCAAAATTCCGGCGCAGCTGGGCGGCATTCGCCGCCTCGCGCATCAGGTCGAGTTCGTCGTGCAGGTACTTGTCGAATTCGGCCACGACTTCGCGCGGTTTCAGCCGGCGGCTCTCCGCCCACACCCGCTCGATGAGACCGGTGGCGGCGTACATCAGCGCGATGTCCTCGTCGATGGTTTTCTTCATGCCGGGGCGCAGCACCTTGACCGCCACCTCCTTGCCGTTCTTCAGCGTGGCGAAGTGCACCTGGGCGATCGAGGCCGAGGCCACCGGCACCGGATCGAAACTGGCGAACAGCTGGTCGGGATGGGCGCCGAGCGACGCCGTAATCTGGGCAATCGCCAGCGCGGAATCGAAGGGCGGCACCCGGTCCTGCAGCAGCGAGAGTTCGTCGGCGATATCCTGCGGCATCAGGTCGCGCCGGGTCGACAGCACCTGGCCGAACTTGATGAAGATCGGGCCCAGCTCTTCCAGTGCCAGGCGCAGGCGGATCGCGCGCGGGGTGGTGATCCGGCGCCAGAAGAACATACCGTTGATGATGCGCGCCGTGCGCGGCACCCCGAGACTGGACATTGCAATTTCATCGAGGCCGTACTTGGTTGCGACCGTGAAGATTTTAAGCAGGCGCAGGAATTTCAATATCATCAGCTGTCCAGGGTGGAGTCCCCGCTCGGGCGGGTTGTCGGAATGAGAATGACACGGTCGGTGGAAGAGGAAGGGGCCGCCTGCCCTTGCGCGAACAATTGCTCGAGCCGGGCCACGCGTTTGGCGGCGCGCTCGACGTCGTCGCGCAGGCGCACCACGTCGGCCCCGAAGGCCTCGACCTGGCTGGGGCGTGCCAGCACGGGGCGCTCCTCGACCAGGAATTCAGCCAGGTTTTCGGCCAGGCGGCGCCCGGTGGTGCGGAAATTCGAAAAAGAGTTCCGCGCACCGCCTGCCAGGCGGGCCGCTGCGATCGTTCCAAACAGGCGTTCGAGGTCGTGTTCGGGTTCCCAGCGCAGTCCACGGCTGAGTTGCGAGATCGTGTTGGCGAACTCGGCGTCGCCCTCGATGCGCACATAGGAAAAGGCCCGGTCGCGGTTCTGCGCGATCAGGGGCAGGTCGGCCAGCTTGACGTGGATGGTGACGTTCGGGGTGGCGAGCGCATCGCCCGTTTCGAGCAGGCCGTCGGCCGCCACGTACAGGCGCAATTGCAGGTGGCCGGTATCGATGCAGGCCAGCTTGCCCGCATGGCGGCGCAGCGTCGCGCGCGCACTATCCTCCCCGGCCAGCAGGTGGTTGATCGCGGCGACGCTCGACGCCGTCAGGGCGCGTTGCGGTGAGAGGAGTGAAACGTTCGGGAACATGGCATGGTCGCTAAAAAAACAAAGCCGCCCGTTGTCACGCGGGCGGCTCCGATCTTACCAGTTTGCCCGGTACAAACCCGGGCGCACAGGAAACTTTGCAAAAAATTATTGCCCTAGCTTATCACCGGCATCGTATCAGGCGACTTGCTGGATACCCGCGAGCACCCAACCGGTATTGCCCGACAGCGGCTTTTCCATGTTCCACACTTCGACGAAGGGCTCGGCCGGCGCGTTCGGCGCGGTGCGGATCATGCCGTTGAACTGCACGCTGGCGAGGTAGTCGCTGGCGGTCTTCTCGATACCCAGCAGCTGGGCGTCGATCGACACCACATCGGTAAAGTCGGCATTGCCGCCGCGTTCGGCGATCTGCATCTTCAGCTCGGCGAACACTTCCGGCGTGGTGAACTCGCGCAGGTCGGCCACGTCGCCCTTGTCCCAGGCTGCCTGCATCCGGATGAAGGCCGACTTGGCATGGCGCAGGAAGGACTCCGTATCGAAGTCGGACGGCACGCCCCACTGCGCGTGCTGGGCAGCGGCCGGGGCCGGCGTCCCCTTGTTCAGCGACACGCCCGACGCGGTGCCCTGGAAGGCGCTTGGCTGCGAGCCCAGCCCCGAACCGATCTCAGGGGTGGCGCCGGCCGGCACCGGCTGGCCGCTGTAGCCGCCCTGGAAGGCCGGGTTGGCCGGCGTGTCCTTGCGGCGGAACATGCGCACGATGAACATCACGGCCAGCGCCAGCAGCGCGAACATCAGGAGGCCCGAGAGGAAGGACGCCATGGCGCCGCCGATGCCCAGGGACGAGAACAGGGCGCCCAGGCCCAAGCCCAGCAGCGCGCCGCCGAGCAGGCCTTTCCACATGCTTGGCTTCTGGGTGGCGGCACGCGCACCGGCGGCAGCGCCGGCAGCACCAGCGACAGCTGGTGCTGCCGGTGGCGTCGCAGCTTGTCTATTCAGCGGCGGGGTCGGCGCCGGCGCCGGCATCTGGCGCACGGCCTGCGACTGGCGGCCGACCGAACGCTTGTTGCCCATCGGGCGTGCGGTGGCTTCGGCAATCATCGCGGTAGCGGTCAGCGCCAGCATGGCGGTGGCCAGGAATTTTTTCATTTTCATCTAAGTCCCCTCAAAGTTTGATACCAGTATGCAAAGCTGCCACGCCCGCCGTCAGGTTGAAATACTGCACGCGCTCCAGGCCCGCGTCCTGCATCATCGCCTTCAGCGTTTCCTGGTCCGGGTGCATGCGGATCGACTCGGCCAGGTAACGGTAACTGTCGGCATCGTTGGCGATACGCTGGCCCAGCCATGGCAGCACCGAGAACGAATACACGTCATACGGTTTCTGCAGCGGTGCCGCCACTTTCGAAAACTCCAGCACCAGCAACTTGCCACCCGGCTTGAGCACGCGGCGCATTTCCGCCAGTGCCTGATCCTTGTGCGTCATGTTACGCAGGCCGAAGGCAACGCTGACCCGGTCGAAATAATTGTCCGTGAACGGCAGTTTTTCGGCGTCACACAGCAAGGTGGGGGTCACTAGACCTTTATTCAATAGACGGTCGCGGCCTACGCGCAGCATCGACTCGTTGATGTCGGTGAGCCAGACCTCCCCGCTCGGCCCCGCCTGTTTGGCGAAGGCCTTCGACAGGTCGCCGGTACCGCCGGCGATATCGAGCACCTTGAAGCCGGGACGCACGCCCGCCTGGGCAATGGTGAAGGTCTTCCAGATGCGGTGCAGGCCGCCCGACATCAGGTCGTTCATGACATCGTATTTTGCCGCCACGGAATGGAAAACCTTGGCGACTTCGTGGACCTTTTCGTCCTCGGCGACGGTCTTGTAACCGAAATGGGTGGTATTGGTCATAAGTCGGTGGGTGTTTGATCTTGCCGCATTATACAAGCGGTACAGGGAAGCGCCTGCCGGGTGCGCCTGCGCATGGCCGCGCAGGGCGGATCAGCGGTGCGGCCTACCAATATTTACTCTTGTATAATTCCCTCCTCCCTCATCAAATTCCCTACTGGCAATTACCCCTTCATGCGAACCAGGACCCGCTTCCTGCTGCTTGTACTGTCCGTGCTGGTTCCCTCGTTCATCGCGTCGGCGCTGGCCGTTGCTTACGTCTACCGTGACGCCCGGCAAGCGCAGGACCGCAGCATGGCCGAGACGGCGCGCGCCATGGCGCTGCTGGTCGATAACGAGCTCCAAAAGAGGGAAGAAGTGCTGCGCACGCTCGCGGTGTCGCCCGTGCTGGCCGAAGACCGGCTGGCCGATTTTTACGCGCACGCCAGAAATGTGGTGCCGCCGCCGGATTCCACGGTCGTCCTGTTTGACCTGCAGTCGCACCAGCTGCTCAACACGCGGCGTCCCTTCGGCAGCGCCCTGCCCACGCGAAATGCCTCGAACGTCCAGATCCACCAGCTGGCCGCGCGCCAGGTCACCGATCGCGCGCTGGTATCCGACCTGTTCACCGGGCAGGTGACCAAGCGCCGTGATTTCGCGCTCCAGTTGCCGGTCAAGGCCGGCAATCGCTTGCGTTACATGTTGTCGATGTCGGTGAGCGCCAGTTCGCTGCAGAGCCTGCTGCTGCGCCAGCACCTGCCCTCGACCTGGCTTGCCAGCATCGTGGACCGGAACGGCATCATCGTGGCCCGCACCCGCGCGCCCGAGCGCTACGTCGGCACACCGATGCGCGCATCGTCGTATGCGCTCATCGCCCATGTCCGCGAAACGATGTACGAAGCGCCAACCATTGACGGTGTCGATTCGCGCGTATTCGCCAGCACGGTGCCGGGCTCGGACTGGAAAGTGCTGCTGAGCATACCGACCAGCGAGCTGCGCGAGGCGCCGCTGCGCGCCGCCGCCTTCCTTGGCGGCCTGATGGCCGTGCTGCTGCTGCTCGGGTTGGTCGCCGCGCACCGCTTCGCCAACCGTGCGATCACGCCGATCGAATCGCTCGGCCATAGCGCACGTGCGCTCGGCGAAGGCATCGAAGTACCCTACCGGCCGCTCGGATGGGCCGAACTCGACAACGTGGCGCAGCGCCTGGCCGAGGCCAGCACCCGCATCCGCCATGCGCAAGGCGACATGGAAGCACGCGTCGCCACCGCCATTGCCGCCACCGAGCGCGCCCAGAGCGCGCTGCTGAAGAACCAGAAGCTGGAGGCGCTCGGCCGCCTGACCGGCGGCATCGCCCACGAATACAACAACCTGCTGCAGACCCTGACCACCGCGCTGCAGCTGGCCGCCTTCAACACGCGCGAGGAAAAGGTCAAATCCCTGATCCAGACCTGCCAGCGCACTGTCGCACGGGCCACCGCCCTCACCGGCCAGCTGGGCTCCTTCGGGCGCCAGCAGGAAGCGCGCGTGACAACGGTCGACATCTGCGAACAGTTACATAGCGCGGTCCAGCTGATGAAGGGTTCGCTGCGCAACGATGTCGTCGTCGAAGTGCAGTGCGACGAGGACCTGTGGCCGGTCGCGCTCGAGCCGCTGCAGTTCGACGTCGCCCTGCTGAACCTGGCGCTGAACGGACGCGACGCCATGCCCGGGGGCGGCACCCTGCGCCTGCAGGCCAGCAATGTCTTCCGCGACGGCACCGATGGCAGCCTGGCGCGCGGCGACTACGTCCTGGTCAGCATGACCGACACCGGCTGCGGCATGACGCCGGATGTGATGGCGCGCGCGCTCGATCCCTTCTTCACGACCAAGCCGCCGGGCCAGGGAACCGGCCTGGGCCTGCCCCAGGCCTATGCCTTCGCGGTCCAGGCCGGCGGCACGCTGGTGCTCGACAGCATCCCCGGCATCGGTACCCGCGTCGACCTGTACCTGGCGCGGGCGACGAACGAAGCGGCGGCGCGCTTGCCAGCCATTGTGGAGGCCGGGGCGCCAGTAAAAGCCAGCGGTACCGTGCTGTTCGTGGAAGACGACGCCCTGGTACGCGAAGCGGTGGTGCGCGCGCTCGGCGACAGCGGCTTCGAGGTGCTGGTGGCCGAGACCGGCGAAGCCGCCCTGCGCCTGCTGGAACAGGGAACGCAGCGCCCGGACGTCGTGTTTTCCGATGTCGTGATGCCGGGCCAGGTCAGCGGTATCGATTTGGCCGACATCGTGCACAGGCGCTACCCGGGCTTGCCGGTGGTGTTGGCGACCGGCTACACGGAACAGCAGGCGGCGTTGCCAGACGTAAAAATCGTCGCCAAGCCCTACCAGATCGACGAGGTGGTGGCGCTGCTGTCGGCTGCCGCCGCGCGCAAATGATGCGTCCAGCCACCAGGCAATTCCCGTATGCAAATTGGCTTTCTGGAAGGCAGGTAATGTCGAACATCGCGTCGCGCATTTCCAACTCGACAGCAAAATTGCAACGAAATGTGCTTCACTCTTCCCAAGTTATCCCTATAATCAATTTGCTTTGTTGAGCCCGGCGTTGGCGTCATGCGTTTCATCACCGACCAGCCCATACAAGGCACAACAACAAATAATCTTTAGGGGAGTAACAAAATGACGAGCGGTACTGTTAAATGGTTCAACGATGCGAAGGGTTTTGGCTTCATTACCCCGGACGGCGGTGGTGAAGACGTTTTCGCGCACTTTTCGGCAATCAACGCGACCGGTTTCAAGTCGCTGTCGGAAAACCAGCGCGTGAGCTTCGAGATCACGACCGGCCCGAAGGGCAAGCAGGCTGCCAACATCCAGCCGCAGTAAGGTTTTAACGGCGCTGCCCGCTTCCTGCGGCGCGGTGCGGTTGGATCCCATGCAAAAAGCGCCCAAATGGGCGCTTTTCGTTTTTTGGTAAATCTGTCCTGGTTCGACGTTATAGCAATCAGGAAAATGCAATACATGGCCAGGAGCGCAAACAACGCTTCTGAATTCATCCCTGTGTGCATCACCCGAGTGATTCCAGGGCCGGCTGGCAGTCGGAGGAACGGCTGCTGCCGGCTTCAGAAACCCTGTTACGACCGGGTTGGGCTGTTGTCGCCAGTTACGCGATCCCATCCATGACGCACCGCCGCTTTCATCTTTTCCCAGGTTGAACCACTGCCCGCGTTACGCGATTCCCAGTCAGTGCGCAGATCACTTTCAACAGTGTCCCATTGCCGGCCGCTATAGCGGCTGTCGCCGCGCATCTGCGAGCCGTAAGTGTACGCTGGGGCATAGTCGTCGTACGAACCGCCCGAGGTGCCGTAATTGCTCTGGAAGTGGCTACGGTAGTAGCTGTCGTCATTCGTACCATCGAGGCGCTCGACTTCCACTTCGGTATGGCGCACCGTGTCGTGGATCTGTTCCTGGCGCTCGTTGACCTGCTTGCTGATCGTGACTTCCTCGACGACGCGGGCCGATTTCTGGACAACGGCTTCCTCGGCCGTTTCACGCATCTCGATGCTTTGCTCCTTGAAAGCGGCAGCGTCGGCGGCGCTGATTGGCTGGTCGACGGTGCGACGTTGCACGTTCACGTGCTCCTCGCGCAAGTCGATGCTTTCGTTGACGGGTGTTTCGACGATGCGCGAGTAGACGCGCACACCGCCCCGCTGTACTTCGCGCTTGCCGATCTTCAGCTGCTCTTCCACGACGGGAATACTCTGGGTCGTCGTATCGCGTTGTAGAGAGTCTGTGCGCCCCATGCTGCCCTGCAGGTTCGCCGACTGCGCCGACATCGACGACGATTGCTGCATGCCGGTGCCCATGCCTGCCATGCCGGCACCCGCCACCGGTGGCATCCAGCCTTGCGACTTCCACTGATGAGCGCGTTCGTCGATATCGACACTCCTCAGGTGAGAATCGTTGAGTGCCGCAACGGCCTCGTCAGCCTCGTCGTCATCGACATCGGCGACAAGCAGGAAGCCACCGCGACGCACACCCTCCTCGTAGACGTGGCGATCTTCGTCGGGCAGGAACGCGTTCTTGATCGACGCCCACATGCCTGGTTCGTTTTGCGACGAATAGCCAGCGTCACCAACTGACGACTTGTCATAGATCCTGACATTATCGGTATCGAGATGGGCGTCGAGTAGGCGCTGGCGGCCTGCATCAGCATCGGCGCGGGTGTCGAACAACGCGGTAATAGTGCGTGACATAAGAGTCTCCTTTTGTGAGGACGGTTGGATTAGCGCTGGAGGACGACCAGTTCGGTCCGCCGGTTCTCAGCTTGACCGGTCGAGGTGGCATTCGAATCGACAGGATCGGTCTCCCCACCGGAAGCGGTTTCGATACGATCGGCGGCAATGCCGTCAGCAACGAGTGCCGCTTTCACGCTGTCTGCTCGCTCCTTGCCAAGCGTGGCGTTGGCAGAGGCGCCGCCGCGTGCATCGGCATAACCGACGATCCGGATTCGTGCGTTCGGATACTGCTTCAGTGCAGCTCCCAGCGTGTTCAGCTCGTCACGATCGGCCGCGCGAATGTCGTTTTTAGCAGTATCGAAATGAAGTTTTTCAAAGACGAAAGTCCGGGGCAGTGCTTCGCTCCCGCCAAGATAGCTGCCGACGCCCGACGTTCCGGCAAGGACCGCCCCGGTTTCGGTGACGGGAGCCGTTGCAGCTACCGGGCCAGCAACAGTTCCGGTGGCAGAACCCGTGGTCGCAACAGTGTCGGTGGCGGGCGCAGTAGCCGGGGCTGGTACGACGCGGTTGACTGCGTCGTCTTCACTGCAGCGTCGCAGTCCGAACAGGAGAGCAAGAAGACCTAATGCCAGGAGCAACCAGGGGAGCCAGTTTTTCTTCTTGCTAGCTGGGCCAACATGAATATTGCTTGGCGGCGCACCGACGCCCTTATGATCCGAATTTGCCATCAGGTGTTCCTTCTCTTGATTAGGTGTTTTCAAGAATTTCTGGCGAGCTGCCCATTAATGCCACTAAATTGTTCTTAAAATCTATTTACTGCGTTCAATTATTTTCTTTTCTCTAAAAAGGAATTCATTTTAGCTATTTGCACCGTATCCTTTAGCCGTCCGTGTAGGGAAATTGCGCGCAATGACGTAGGACCCCGGGGAGCGTTTGCCCTGCAAACCACCTGACAGTCTGGCTTGGACAGCAGTTGACGTGATGAGTGCATTGGTAAATCGACGTATCGAACGACCATTTCGAAAGACGACAACGAAGCGTTGAAGACGCCGGACCTGCTGCTCGTCTGGCTGGACAGGACATATGCTGCAGGCTCCATCCCGGCAGTGACGAGACGGCACTGGAAATCAATTCACTCGTATATGAGCGGGAATAGAGCAGCAAGAACGGGATAAATGGATCCGACCTTGTTGCCGAAAGAATTGAGCTGAAGAAGGTAGTACTTGAAGTTAAGCCATAACGCCCCCCGGATCCAGGGTGCGATGACGGCCGTCGTCCAGACCACGTCCTACAGCCGACTAGATAAGCTCAGCAATGGCCATTACCGGCCGCCGGCTCAACGGCGGCCATGGTCGCCCCATAGCGGACTTCACTGATTTGCAAAGCCGTGCCCGATGACGCTGCAATTGGCCGGAGCTCAATCCGGCCAAGCATTAGGAACGATCACACGGTGTAGTCGATGCTGCTCATGTGGTCTTTGCCCATGCGATCGCCGAAGACAGGATATTTGGACAGCTTCACGTCCTGATGCACATGGGGATTGGCATGCTGGCGATGCCGGATGTGGCGAATCAGCTGGAGAGTGGCGCTTTGGTCAGGGTGCTGCCCGACTGGCATGCCGACGCCGGTGCAATCTCTTTGTATTTCACCAGCCAGAAGCTAATGCCGGCCAAGACATGCGCTTTTGTGGACTTCGTCACTGAGCAGTTTCGCGCTCAGCGCCTGGCGCAGCGTTTCAGCGCCGGCTAGGGGCAGCCAGGGCCGAGTTGCCGCCGGCGGTGACCAGTCAGTGGCTATGCCCGCCGCAACCGCCGCTACGCACCGGTGCGCCTGGCAGCACGGTGCCCGGTTCGCGCCCGCTGTCTCCCTCGAAACCGGCCGCATGCAGGCGCGCCATGTAGTCCGCCCACAGCGTCTCCTGCTCGCTGCCGAGCTTATACAGGAAATCCCAGGTATAGATGCCGCTGTCGTGGCCGTCGCTGAACAGCGGTTTGACGGCGTAGTTGCCGACCGGCTCGACGCCGCGGATGCCGACCTCGCGCTTTCCGACTTGCAGGATTTCCTGGCCCGGGCCGTGGCCCTTCACTTCGGCCGAGGGAGAATAAACGCGCATCAGCTCGAAGGGAATCGAAAACGCGCTGCCGTCATCGAACGCGATGTCGAACAGGCGGGACTTTTGATGGACGGTGAGTTCGGTCGGATTCGGCATGATGTTCTTCAGGAAGATTGTTGCAGGCGGCGTGCGATCGCCTCCGCCAGGTGCGGCAGTTGCGAGCGGCGTGCCGCCAGGACGGATTCATCGGTCTGGCGCACGGCGGCGGCCCAGATCGGGGCCGGGAAATGGGCGTCGTCCGCATAGCGCGGGATGATGTGCCAGTGCAGGTGCGGCACGACGTTGCCGAGGCTGGCCACGTTGACTTTGGTCGGGGCCATCGTTTCGCGTACCGCCTGTTCGACATGGAACACGGTTTCGTTCAGCAGCAGCCGGTCTTCGCGGGACAGGTCGCTCATCTCGCGCACATGGTCGCACCAGATCACGCGGCAAAAGCCGGGATAATTGGCGTCGTCGACGATGATGACCGACAGTTTATCGTCGGCGTACACCGTCGGCGCCGCCTTTCGCCCTTCCAATGCGCACAGTTCGCAACCCTCTTCCCGCATCGACGCTCCGTTCAAACCAAGACCCTTTCGATACCGCCATTGTTGGCGCGCGCCACATAATCCGGCAGCCAGTTTTCGCCCAGCAGGTGCTTGGCGATTTCGACCACGATGTAGTCGGCCGAGGTGCCCGCGTCGCCATTGTAGCGCGACAGGCCCTGCAGGCAGGACGGGCAGCTGGTCAGCACTTTCACTTCGCCATCGAAACCGTCGGCGCGCAGCCTGGCGGCGCCCTTCTCGACTTCGCTCTCCTTGCGGTAGCGCACCTGGGTGGCGATGTCCGGACGCGTCACGGCGAAGGTGCCGGACTCGCCGCAGCAGCGCTCGTTCTTCTCGATTTTCACGTTATCGAAAGTCTGCACCAGCGCGTTCACGGTTTTCACCGAATCCTGCATCTTCATCGGCGTGTGGCAGGGGTCGTGGTACATGTAGCGGGTACCGCTCACGCCTTCCAGTTTCACCCCTTTTTCGAGCAGGTATTCGTGGATGTCCATGATGCGGCAACCCGGGAAGATCTTCTCGAATTCATAGGTCGCGAGCTGGTCGTAGCAGGTGCCGCAGGAGACCAGGACCGTCTTGATGTCGAGGTAGTTCAGGGTGTTCGCCATGCGGTGGAACAGCACGCGGTTGTCCGTCATCATCTTGTCGGCCTTGTCGTACTGGCCGGCGCCGCGCTGCGGGTAGCCGCAGCACAGGTAGCCCGGCGGCAGCACGGTCTGCACCCCGACTTCCCACAGCATCGCCTGGGTCGCCAGGCCCACCTGCGAGAACAGGCGCTCCGAGCCGCAGCCGGGGAAATAGAACACCGCTTCGCTGTCGGCGTTGGTCGCCTTCGGGTTGCGGATGATCGGGATGATTTTATCGTCCTCGATGTCGAGCAGCGCGCGTGCCGTCTTCTTCGGCAGGTTGCCCGGCATTTTTTTATTGATGAAATGGATCACCTGCTCGCGCACGGGCGCCTTGCCGGTGGTCGGCGGCGGCGCCGCGGTCTGCTCTTTCGCGAAGTTTTTCAGCAGGCGATTCCCGAGGCGCTGGGCCTTGAAGCCGACGCCCACCATGGCCGCGCGGGTGGCGTTGATCGTCGTTGGATCGGTCGCGTTCAGGAAGAACATCGCGGCGCGGTTGGCCGGTTTAAAACTGCGCTTGTCCATCTTGCGCAGCAGATTACGCATGTTCATCGAAACGTCGCCGAAGTCGATGTTCACCGGGCAGGGGGTGACGCACTTGTGGCAGACCGTGCAGTGGTCCGACACGTCCTCGAATTCTTCCCAGTGGCGGATCGACACACCACGGCGGGTCTGCTCTTCGTAGAGGAAGGCCTCGATCAGGGCGGAGGTCGCCAGGATCTTGTCGCGCGGCGAGTACAGCAAATTCGATTGCGGCACGTGGGTCGTGCACACCGGTTTGCACTTGCCGCAGCGCAGGCAATCCTTGATCGAGTTGGCGATCTCTCCGATGTCGCTCTGCTGCATGATCAGCGACTCGTGGCCCATCAGGCCGAACGAAGGCGTGTAGGCGTTGCGCAGGTCGGCGTGCGCTTCTTTCAAATTGAGCAGCTTGCCCTTGTTAAAACGCCCTTCCGGGTCGACCCGCAGCTTGTAGTCGCGGAAGTCCTGGATCTCGTCGTCCGTCAGGAATTCGAGCTTGGTGATGCCGATGCCGTGTTCGCCCGAGATCACGCCGTCGAGCGAGCGCGCCAGCCGCATGATGCGCTCGACCGCCTGGTGCGCGTCCTGCAGCATCGCATAGTCGTCGGAGTTGACCGGCAGGTTCGTGTGGACGTTGCCGTCGCCGGCGTGCATGTGCAGCGCCACGAACACGCGCGAGCGCAGCACGCGCTTGTGGATCGCCGTGCACTCGTCGAGGATGCATTTATAGGCGGCGCCGTTGAAGATCTGGCGCAGCGGCGCACGCAGTTCCTGTTTCCACGAAATGCGCACCGTATGGTCCTGCACCACGTCGAACAGGGTCGCATCGGGCTGGTTGCCGATGCGGTTGTCGAGCAGGCTCGAGAGGTGGCCGAGGCCGAGTTCGTCGAGCTTGTGGTGGGCCTCGCGCAGCGGCTGGTCGAGGTTCGCCAGCACATAGCTCCAGCGCGCCTGCACCGCGTCGACCAGCGCCAGCGCCTGCTCGGGGCGGTCGCCCATGATTTCGGCACGGTCGACCGTGTCGCCGGTGGCGTCGTCACTCTTTTCCAGCGGCAGGTGCTCGCCCGACAGATAGGCCTGCAGTTCGCCGGCCAGCTGCAGCTTGTTGCGGATCGACAGCTCGACGTTGATGCGCTCGATGCCGTCGGTGTACTCGCCCATCCGGTTCAACGGAATGACGACGTCTTCGTTGATTTTAAAGGCGTTGGTATGGCGCGCGATCGCTGCCGTGCGGGCGCGGTCGAGCCAGAATTTCTTGCGGGCTTCCGGGCTGACGGCGACAAAACCTTCGCCGACGCGGGTGTTGGCGATGCGCACCACTTCCGATGCCGCCATGGCCACCGCGTTTTCGTCGTCGCCGACGATGTCGCCGAACAGCGCCATCTTCGGCAGCACGCCGCGCTTCGATTTGGTCGCGTAGCCGACCGCGCGCAGGTAGCGTTCATCGAGGTGCTCGAGGCCGGCCAGGCGCAGGCTGGCGAATTCGGGCTTGCCGTTCTTCGGCAGCGAATCGAGGTAATCCTTGATCTCGACGATCGACGGAATCGCGTCGCGCGCCTGGCCGAAGAATTCCAGCGCCACCGTGCGCGTAAACTTCGGCATCTTGTGGAGGATCCAGCGCGCCGAGGTGATCAGGCCGTCGGTGCCCTCTTTCTGGATGCCCGGCAGGCCGGACAGGAATTTGTCGGTGACGTCTTTTCCTAAGCCCTCCTTGCGGAACTTGCGGCCCTCGATGGTGAGCGTCTCGGTGCGGAAGGGCTGTCCCTTCGGCGCGCCTTTCGTGCTCGGATGGGTCCATTCGAGCTTGAAGACGGCGGTCGGGGCGTCGTGGATCTTGGATAAATTGTGCTCGAGGCGGGTGACTTCCAGCCAGTCGCCGTTCGGGTCGACCATGCGCCAGGAAGCCAGGTTGTCCAGCGCCGTGCCCCACAGCACGGCCTTCTTGCCGCCCGCGTTCATCGCGATGTTGCCGCCGATGCAGGACGCGTGCGCCGAGGTCGGGTCGACCGCGAACACGAATCCCGCCTTCTCGGCCGCCTGCGACACGCGCTGGGTGACGACGCCGGCACCGGTGTGGATGGTCGCGTATTCGCGGTCCACGCCGGGCAGGCGCGTCATCTCGACTTCGCCCAGGCCGATCAGCTTTTCGGTGTTGATCACGGCCGACTTGCTGGTCAGCGGAATGGCGCCGCCCGTATAACCGGTGCCGCCGCCGCGCGGGATGATGGTCAAGCCGAGCTCGATGCAGCCTTTCACCAGGCCGGCCATCTCTTCCTCGCTGTCGGGCACCAGTACCAGGAATGGGTATTCGACGCGCCAGTCGGTGGCATCGGTGACGTGCGAGACGCGGTGCATGCCGTCGAAGCGGATGTTGCGTTTATCGGTGTAGGCGCCGAGCACCTGGCGGGCGCGTTTTCTCAGGTCGTACATCTCGCGGAACTCGCGGCCGAAGTCGTCGACGGCCTTCCGTGCCGCTGCCAGCAGTTGCTCCACGGCCGCGCTACGGCTTGCCGCGGTCGCGGAGTCGCCTTCGTTTGCATCCACGCTCAATCGCCGCTTGTCGACTTCGGCCAGGCGGTGGTGCAGGGCGTCGATCAGCTTCTGGCGCCGCTTCGGGTTGTCCAGCAGGTCGTCCTGCAGGTAGGGGTTGCGCCGCACCACCCAGATATCGCCCAGCACCTCGTACAGCATGCGCGCCGAACGGCCGGTCTGGCGCGCCCCGCGCAGCGCGTCGAGCAGCTGCCAGGACGACTCGCCAAGCAGGCGGATGACGATCTCGCGGTCCGAAAACGAGGTGTAGTTGTAGGGAATTTCGCGCAGGCGCGCCGGCGCGTTGTCGGCCAGTAAGGTATGGATGTGTGCAGGGGCGTTCATGATGAGAAGAGACGATGGTCTGGCCCGAAGAACATGCATTCTAGCTTATTGCGCCCCACCATGCTCGGCTGGGTCAAGTTGCGCCGGGAGTCCGAGGCAACAAACTACGTATGGATGGGCTTTGCTGCAAATTAGATTTGCAAAGATGACTCGGCAGGCACAGAAAATCAATCCGGAACAAACGCAGTCCATACGTCCTGCTACACAGGACGCAGGAATATCGCGCTCACCGTGACTGGCTTTCAGCCGGTCACCTGCGTAATCATCTCTCCCACCCGCTTCCAGAACCCGTCCGGCACATACAGCAGCACCAGCGTCATGGTCAGATAGCGCGCGAATTTCCCGATCGCCATGTACATCACGCTTGGCCAGAACGGCAGGTGCAGCCAGCCGGCCAGCGTGCACAGCGGATCGCCGATGCCCGGCAGCCAGGACAGCAGCATGGTCTTCGAGCCGTATTTGGCCAGCCAGCCGAACCAGCGGCTCTGGCGCTCTTTCGCAAACGCGATCTTCGCCCGGTAGCCGAGGAAGTAGTCGACCGCCCCGCCGAGGGTGTTGCCGATGGTGGCGACGATGATCGCCGGCCAGAACATGGCCTCGTTGGCCTTTACCACCGCGAACACGGCAGGCTCGGAACCGAGCGGCACCAGCGTGGCCGAAACGAAGGAGATGACGAATACCGATGTGAGCCCGACTGTGGGAGCGGCCAGAACCTTGAGCAGCCAGAGGACAGCGGTTTCGATCATCGGTGGTTTTTCGAGTGGGAGGTGTTTATTATAATGAGGAAAACCTATCGCCCCGACACGATACGCCGCGCTGCGACCCAGCGCGTCGTATCGCACTGCAGGTCCCGGTCACCCATCGGGTTAAAACAGTTAGAGCGCCTAACAAAATCTCCAGGGCAAGGGATGCGGCCACCCGACGCGGCGTCGAAGACAGTACGCCTGTACGGCGAGACGCTGCAACGCAGGCATGGAGATTTTGTTAGGCGCTCTTAGCGTCACAGGAACCAGGATACTGGCCGCCCACACCACGCTTGCCCGATGTTGACAAGACCATGACCACCGACTACCTCAAGAAAATCCTGACCGCCCGCGTCTACGACGTGGCCCAGGAAACCCCGCTCGAACTCGCCCCGACGCTGTCGCAGCGCTTCGGCAACCGCATCTATTTCAAGCGCGAGGACATGCAGAGCGTGTTCAGCTTCAAGCTGCGCGGCGCCTACAACAAGATGGCGCACCTCTCGCAGGAAGCCTTGAAGCGCGGCGTGATCTGCGCCTCGGCCGGCAACCATGCGCAAGGCGTCGCGTTGTCGGCCGCCCGCCTCGGCTGCCGCGCCCTGATCGTGATGCCGACCACCACGCCGCAAGTAAAAATCGACGCCGTCAAGGCGCGCGGCGGCCATGCCGTCGAGGTGGTGCTGCACGGCGACTCGTACACCGACGCCTACAATCATGCCCTGAGCCTCGAGCGCGAACAGAAGCTGACCTTCGTCCATCCGTTCGACGACCCCGATGTCATCGCCGGCCAGGGCACGATCGGCATGGAAATCCTGCGCCAGCATTCGGGGCCGATCCACGCGATTTTCGTGGCCATCGGCGGCGGCGGGCTGGTCTCGGGCATCGGCGCTTATGTGAAAGCGGTGCGGCCCGATATCCGGGTCATCGGCGTCCAGTCGGTCGATTCGGACGCGATGGCGAAAAGCCTGAAGGCCGGCGAGCGCGTGACGCTGCCCGACGTCGGCCTGTTCGCGGACGGCATCGCCGTGCGCCTGGTCGGCGAAGAAACCTTCCGCGTCGCGAAGGAGGTCGTCGACGAGATCATCCTGGTCGATACCGACGCCATCTGCGCCGCGATCCAGGACGTGTTCCAGGACACGAGAAGCATCCTGGAACCGGCCGGCGCGCTGGCGGTGGCCGGGGCCAAGGCCTATGTCGAACGCGCGCAGATGTCGCGCAACCCGATCAGGAACGAGACGCTGGTGGCGGTGGCCTGCGGCGCCAACATGAATTTCGACCGCCTGCGTTTTGTTGCCGAACGGGCCGAAGTGGGCGAAGCGCGCGAGGCCGTGTTCGCGGTGACCATCCCCGAGCAGCGCGGCAGCTTCCGCCGCTTCTGCTCGCTGGTCGGCCCGCGCAACGTCACCGAATTCAACTACCGCATCAGCGACGCGCGCCAGGCGCACATTTTCGTCGGCGTGCAGGTGGGCAGCCGCAGCGAGTCGAGCCTGCTTGCGCGCACTTTCGAGCAGCACGACTTCCCGACGCTCGATCTCACCCACGACGAACTGGCCAAGCTGCACATCCGCCATCTGGTCGGCGGCAAGAGCGCGCTGGCGCAGGACGAACTGCTGTACCGCTTCGAATTCCCGGAACGCCCCGGCGCCCTGATGCGCTTCCTGGACAGCATGGCGCCGAACTGGAACATCTCGCTGTTCCACTACCGCAACCAGGGCGGCGACGTCGGCCGCATCCTGGTCGGACTCCAGGTGCCGGGCGGGGAAATGGAGGAGTTCCGGCAGTTTCTGGCGACGCTGGGGTACCGGTATTGGGACGAGAGCGCCAATCCGGTGTACAAGTTATTCTTGTAACGTTCGCAGCAGGACGTAAGGTGGGCGGCGTTCAGGCCGCGTGAATGCACATTGCAGGATGGAGCCGCACCATCCTACGTCCTGCTGCACAGATCGCCGGGCCCCTGCAAGCAGGCTGGGCGCGCACCCATCCCCGGAAAGGTGTACGATACGCCGCTTTGCCGCCGCCGGGCCGGCATGTCACGTGCGCATCTCCTCGCGCGCGCAGCGCCAAGGCGCAGCACCGGCTCATCGAGACGAGACCCATGAACAACACTCCCGATCAATCGCCACTTGGCAAATCTTCCGCCTACCAGACCCAGTACGCGCCGGAGCTGCTGTTTCCGATCCCGCGCCAGCAAAAGCGCGACGAGCTGTCCATCCAGGGAACGCTGCCCTTCTTCGGCCTGGACATCTGGAATGCCTACGAATTGTCGTGGCTGAACATGCGCGGCAAGCCGCAGGTGGCGATCGCCACCGTCAGCGCGCCGGCCGATTCGCCGAACATCGTCGAATCGAAGTCGTTCAAGCTCTACCTGAATTCGTTCAACCAGACCCGCCTGGCCGGCCCCGAGGCGCTGCTGGCGCTGCTGCGCGAAGACCTGTCGAACGCCTTCGGCGCGGCGGTCCACATCACGCTCACCGAGCCGGAACAGTTCGGCAAGCTCAAAATGGGCGAGCTCGAGGGCCTGTCGCTGGACCGCCTCGACATCGAGATCGACAACTATGCACCGGCGCCGCACCTGCTCGCCGCCAACTTCGAGGAAGCACCGGTCGAGGAAACCCTCGTGTCGAACCTGCTGAAGTCGAACTGCCTCGTCACCGGCCAGCCGGACTGGGGCAGCGTGCAGATCCATTACGCCGGTCCGCAAATCGACCAGGAAGGCCTGCTGCGCTACCTGATCGGTTTCCGTGAGCACAACGAATTTCACGAGCAGTGTGTCGAACGGATCTTCATGGACATCCTGCGCCAGTGCAAGCCGAACAAGCTGTCGGTCTACGCGCGCTATACCCGCCGTGGCGGACTCGACATTAATCCCTGGCGCGCCAACTTCAGTACCGGCCGTCCGCACAACCTGCGCGGCGCCCGTCAGTAAGCGAAAAGCCGGTTGCATGTACCTTTCCCGCCACAGATACTGGCAAAAAAACAACAGTGTCGGGATTCTTTGAGCATGCACCTTTTTTGTGCAAGGATGGGGAAACGACGGCAAACATGCCCTCTCTCCCCTGTTTCATTCATGCCGCATGCATTTTCGTGACGGAAATTGCGTCAACCCTTGTGGAAGCGCAAATTGCGTCTCCAACACCGCTGGGTGAGGGCTCGAAAGCCGCCTGCGACAGGCGTAGGATACCGACGCGAAATCGAATTACACGGCCTCGAATCGGCCTATAATTCTGCTCCGCAAGTCGCCGATTGCGCCGCAACATTAGAAGCGTGTTATGACCAACCTCAGCAAAATTCTCTCGCTTGAAAACGTCCAGCTCGATATCGAAGTGTCGAGCAAGAAGCGCGCCTTCGAACAGGCCGGACTGATTTTCGAGAACAACTGTGGGATCGCGCGTTCGACCGTGTCCGACAACCTGTTTGCGCGCGAGCGCCTCGGTTCGACCGGCCTCGGCCATGGCGTGGCCGTGCCGCACGGACGCATCAAAGGCAGCAAGAGCCTGAAGCAGCCGATCGCCGCCTTTGTCCGCCTGGCCGCGCCGATCCCGTTCGAGTCGCCCGACGGCCAGCCGGTCAACCTGCTGTTCTTCCTCCTGATCCCGGACCACGTGACCCAGCAGCATCTGGAAATCCTGTCCGAGATCGCCGAACTGTTCTCGGACGAGGCGATCCGCACGGCGCTGGCCACCGACAAGGATCCGCGCTCGGTCCACGAGCGTATTATCAACTGGCAACCCAGCTTGCAGGCCATGGGTTAAACTGGGGCCATGCTCCAAACTCCCCTTACCATCCAGCGGCTGTACGACGATAACCGGGATGACCTGCAACTCGGCTGGTTCGCAGGCTTTCCCGGCGGCGAGCGGCTGATCTCGGGCGATGTCGCCTCGGCGGCCGACCAGGTCGGCCACCTGAACCTGATCCACCCGGGCCGGATCCAGGTGTTCGGGCACCAGGAACTGAATTACTACCACCGCCTGAAATCGAGTTCGCGCAGCCACGTCATCGGCGAACTGATCGGCGGCGGCCCGCCGGCGCTGATCATCGCCCAGGGCCTGGAAACCCCGCCCGACATCCTCGCCATCTGCGACGAGCAGAACATCCCCCTGTTCTCGACCCCGCTGCCGGCGGCGCAGGTGATCGACTTCCTGCGCGTATACCTCTCGAAAAAGCTGGCGCAGCGCGTCATCATGCACGGCGTCTTCATGGACGTGCTGGGTGTCGGTGTCCTGATTACCGGCGACTCCGGCCTGGGCAAAAGCGAGCTGGGGCTGGAACTGATCTCGCGCTCGCACGGCCTGGTCGCCGACGATGCCGTGGAGTTCTCGCGCATCGCGCCGAACATGATCGAGGGCCGCTGCCCGCCGCTGCTGCAGAACCTGCTCGAGGTGCGCGGCCTGGGCCTGCTCGACATCAAGGCGATCTTCGGCGAGACCGCGGTGCGCCGCAAGATGCGCCTGAAACTGATCGTCCACCTCGTGAAACGCGGGGTGCTGGACGAGGAAGTCGAGCGGCTGCCCTTCCACTTCCCGACCGAAGAAGTGCTCGGCCTGCCGATCCGCAAGGTCGTGATTCCCGTCGCGGCCGGCCGCAACATCGCGGTGCTGCTCGAGGCGGCCGTGCGCAACACCATCTTGCAGCTGCGCGGAATCGATACGCTGCAGGAGTTCATGGAACGCCAGCGCCAGGCGATGAGCGCGGATTGATGTTCGTAGGGTGGGCACCCCGTGCCCACGCGAAATGCCGCGCAATGTTGGCCTGATGGTGATTCGTACCGCTACGCCGTCGATACGTCTCCAATGATCATTCGATACCGCCAACCGGCATCGCATATCGCGTAACAAATACAGCGGCCACCGCTCATGCTTTCACGTGGGCACCGGGTGCCCACCCTACAAGACCACCCGTTCCACCAGCACCCGCAATGCCAACCCGGCATTCCCTCCGAACCCACGTCATCGGAACGTATTTGCGCCGATCACCCCGCCTGCCAGCACGCCGACGGCGACAAGCCCATATTGTTGCGGTATCATCGGGCCATGCACATCGTCCTTATCACCGGCATTTCCGGCTCGGGTAAATCCGTGGCCTTGAACGTCCTGGAAGACGCGGGTTACTACTGCGTCGACAACCTCCCGCCGGGCCTGCTGCCCCATGTCGTCAAGACCGTTTCCGGACAAGGCACGGACAGGCTGGCGGTGGCCGTCGATGCCCGTTCGTCGGAGTCGCTGGCCGAGCTGCCGCTGACCGTGCGTGCGCTGAAGGAGGAAGGGCATGAACTGAAGGTCATGTTCCTCACCTCCAGCACCCATTCGCTCGTCGCCCGCTTCTCGGAAACGCGGCGCAGCCACCCGCTGTCGCACGAGTTGCGTCCGGGCGAAAACCCGGCCTCGCGCCGCACCCTGATCGAGTGCATCGCCGAGGAACGCGAGCGCCTGGCGCCGATCGAGCAGCTCGGGCACGTGATCGACACCTCGGAAGCCTCGGCCAACAAGCTGCGCGGCTGGATCAAGGAACTGGCCGAGGTCAAGCATGCGCCGCTGACCCTGTTCTTCGAATCCTTCGCCTTCAAGGTCGGCGTGCCGCTCGACGCCGACTTCGTGTTCGACGTGCGCGCCATCCCGAATCCCTATTACGACCTGTCCCTGCGCCCGCTGACGGGCAAGGACGCGCCGGTGATCGCCTTCCTCGACGCCCAGCCGAGCGCGGCCGAGATGCTGGAAGACATCCGCAAGTTCGTCGCAAAATGGCTGCCGTCCTTCAAGACCGACAACCGCAGCTACCTGACGGTGGCCGTCGGCTGCACCGGCGGCCAGCACCGTTCGGTGTACATGGCCGAACGCCTGGCCGCGTATTTTGGCGAGACCGAGCGCGTGGTGCTGAGGCATCGCGAGCAGTCGTAAGCGGCGGTTCGGGCGCGTCCGTTCCCACTACACATAGATCAGCCTGCGCTTGTAGGGTGGACTCCCGATCCCGAGTCCACGCGGTCTTCTCGCAGCGCAATGCCTGCCGGGAGCGAAGTCGATCAATCTGCAGATGAGGGAAGCCTGGCCAGCCGGTCTCCTTCTCTACGCTCCACTGGGAGATACGCACCAGATGACCGCGTGGACTCAGGAGTCCACCCTACATCCACGACATGCATCGTTTGCCTCATGGAGGACGCCAAGACCGAGCCGGAAGCGGTCGGCCACGGCCCCCTCCTCGCCAGCGTTTCCTTTACCCCAAATGCCGCAACGGATGCGCATACGCCGGCCACACCGGCTCGAAAAAGCGCGCCACCATCTCCGGCGTGACGTCCTCCAGCGCAGGCGGATTCCACCGCGGCGCATTGTCCTTGTCGACCACCAGCGCGCGCACGCCTTCCAGGACTTCGCCATGCGCGAAATTGCGGCGCACCAGCGAACGCTCCATGCGCAGGCAGTCGGCCACACCCAGCGATGCGCCGCGTACCAGCATCTCGTGCGTCACCGACATCAGCAGCGGCGAGCGCTGGCGCATCGCGCCCAGGGCCTTTTGCGCGAACGGGCTGTCGTCGCCTTCCAGGGAGGCCATGATCGCCGCCACCGAGCCGGCGCCGAAATGGGTGTCGATCGCATCGCGCGCCGCCTCCAGCGCGCTCGCGCCCGCATCGACACGGAAAGACAGGGAAAAAGCGCGGATGGCATCCACGAGCCGCGTCCCCGGCGTCGCCGCGATCAGCGCGTGCAGTTCGCCCAGCTGCGCAGCAGGCACGAACACGTCCGCCAGGCCCACATATAACGCGTCGGCCGCGCCGATCGTCAGCCCGGTCAGGCCCAGGTAATTGCCCAGCTGCCCGGGCGCGTGCGACAGGAAATGGCTGCCGCCCACGTCCGGAAACAGGCCGATGTTCACTTCCGGCATCGCCATCTTGACGCGGTCGGTGACGATGCGCAGCCCGGTGTCCGGGCCGCCCTGGGCGATCCCCATGCCGCCGCCCATCACCACGCCATCCATGAGGGAGATATACGGCTTCGGATAGAAGTGAATCAGGTGGTTCAGCGCGTATTCCTCGGTAAAGAAATCTTCGAGCAATGCGCTGCCGCCGGTCGGCGTCGCGGTGCCGGCCTCATGGAAGAAGCGGATGTCGCCGCCCGCGCACAGGGCTTTTTCGCTGCTGCTGGTGATGACGACGGCGGCCACCGCGGCATCGCCGCGCCAGGCCAGCAGGGTCTCGGTCAGGCGCCGGACCATGGCCAGCGACAGGGAGTTCAGGGCCTTCGGCCGGTCGAGGGTAATCACACCGGTGCCGTTGGCAACGCGGGTCAGGACGTGGTCGGTCATGGTCGCTCGGTCCAAAATAGATGGTAGAAAAGACATGCATTCTACCGAAGCGGGCGCCCGGACCCATCAAATGAAAAGGGCGCCATGGGCGCCCTCGTTCAGACGGTGCTTGCGTGCCGATCAGACAGCCGCGGCCTCTCCGCCTTCAGGGCGGCGCTTGAGCGCCTCGTGACTATGGTTTTGCAGCATGGATTTGTACTTCACCACCTGGCGATCCAGCCTATCCATGAGCAGGTCGATCGCGGCATACAGGTCTTGCGCCACACTTTCCACGTGCACAGTCTTGCCGGACATGCGCAAGTTGATCTCGGCTTTCTGCCTTTTGTCTTTTTCAGTGAGGTTGTCGATGGCGAGGATCACGTGGGAGTCGATCACTTGATCGAAATGGCGGGTGATGCGTTCCAGCTTGTTCTGTACGTATTCACGGATGGCGGGGGTAACGTCGAGGTGGTGACCGCTGATAGTGAGATTCATACACACTCCTTTGAAGAAGTAGCGGCGGCCGGACCGCGCATGGCGCGCGTGGCTGCCGCTGTTACAAGGACTTGCGGAGACTGACTGGAGGAATCTTGAGCGCTTCGCGGTATTTTGCAACCGTGCGGCGCGCAATGACCATTCCTTGTTCACCGAGCATTTCCGCGATCTTGCTGTCGGATAATGGGTTCCTGGGGTCTTCTGCTCCTGTCAGTTGCGCAATGAGCGCCCGGATCGCCGTCGACGATGCTTCGCCCCCCGCTTCGGTGGCGACGTGGCTTCCGAAGAAATATTTCAACTCAAACATGCCGTGCGGGGTCAGCATGAATTTTTGAGTTGTCACGCGAGAAATTGTGCTCTCGTGTAGGCCTAGTGTATCAGCTATCTCGCGAAGCACAAGGGGACGCATGGCAACCGCGCCATGGCTGAAAAAATTGCGCTGGCGTTCGACAATGGCCTGCGAAACACGCAGGATCGTGTCGAAGCGCTGGCGCATGTTCTTGATCAGCCATTTCGCTTCCTGCAGCTGGGCGCTCATCTGGCCCTCGCCCTTGCCCTGCTTCAGCAGTGCCGCGTAGACGTTGTTCACGCGCAGGCGCGGCATTACCTCGTGGTTCAGGCTCACGCCCCAGCCGGTCGCCGTCTTGCGCACGATAACGTCGGGCACCACGTAGTCCGAGGTGCTCGACGCAAAGGCCGCGCCCGGATGCGGGTTGCATTGGCGGATGACGGCCTGGGCTTCGCGCAGGTCTTCGTCGTCGCAGTCGAGCGCCTTTTTCAGCTTGTTGAATTCGCGCTGGGCGAACCAGGTCAGGTAACCCTCGACGATCTTCAGCGCCATGCGCCGCGTCACCAGCGGCACCCCCGGCATGGAACGGATCTGCAGCGCCAGGCACTCGCTGGCGCTGCGCGCACCGACGCCCACCGGATCGAGGCTCTGCACCAGCGCCAGGGCGCAGCGCAGTTCGTCCATCTCCACTTCCAGCTCTTCCGGCAGGCGCGCGTGGATCTCGTCGAGCTGCTCTTCCAGGTAGCCGTTGTCGTCGATGGCGTCGATCACCAGTTCGGCCAGCGCGCGGTCGCGCGGACTCAGGCCCGTGACCCGGACCTGCTCCGACAGGTGCTCGCGCAGCGTCACGCCACCGGCGCCGAGCTGCGGGCGGCCGTCGTCGTCGCCTTCGCTGCCGGAGCTGCCGCTGCCATTGCCCCAATCGGCATCGATCTCGCCGCGTTCGACGTCGCCGCCCTCGAAGCCATCGGCGGCGTCGGCCGGCGCGCCCGCTTCCTCAGCGGGCGCAACCGGTCCCTCCCCCGCCTGCTGCGGCGGCGCGTCGTTGATGGCGCCGTCGGCCAGCAGGCGTACCGAGTGGTCGAGCGGGTCGTCGAGCCGCTCGAGCAGCGGATTGTCGGAGAGAATCTGCTCGATCTCCTGGTGCAGTTCGAGCGTGGACAACTGCAGCAGGCGGATCGACTGCTGAAGCTGCGGCGTGAGCGCCAGGTGCTGCGAAGTCCGGAGTTGCAGGGATTGTTTCATATTCCGTTCGTTGCTACATGCGGAAGTGTTCGCCCAGGTACACGCGCCGTACCGACTCGTCGGCGATGATGTCGTCGGGGCGTCCCGACGCCAGCACCGCGCCCTGGTTGATGATATAGGCGCGGTCGCAGATGCCGAGCGTCTCGCGCACATTGTGGTCGGTGATCAGGACGCCGATGCCGCGCTCCTTCAGGAAGCGCACGATGCGCTGGATCTCGATCACGGCGATCGGGTCGACGCCGGCGAACGGCTCGTCCAGCAGCACGAAGCGCGGATTGGTCGCCAGCGCACGCGCGATCTCGACGCGGCGCCGTTCGCCGCCCGACAGCGACAGCGCCGGATTCTCGCGCAGCTTCTCGATCTGCAGTTCGGCCAGCAGGGAATCGAGCCGCTCGTTGATGGCGGCTTTCGTCAGCGCGCGGCCAGCGTCGTCGCGCTGCAGTTCCAGCACGGCGCGAATGTTGTCTTCCACCGTCAGCTTGCGAAACACCGAGGCTTCCTGCGGCAGGTAGGACAGGCCCATCACCGCGCGCCGGTGGATCGGCAGGCTGGAAATGTCGGCGCCATTGATTTCGATGGTGCCGGCGTCCGACGGCACCAGGCCGACGATCATGTAGAACGAGGTCGTCTTGCCGGCGCCGTTCGGCCCGAGCAGGCCGAC
>JBBWZO010000236.1:0-4586 GCA_039649125.1 Massilia sp.
CTGGTCGCTCCTTACATGAAACCGTTGACCGAAATGGTGGTCGAGTACATCCGCAGCGAAGGCTTCGAGGTGGTCGACTATCGCGCGCTGGAAATTCCGGACAATCTGGAAGTAGGGCGCCGCGACCCCGCGCTGCTGCCGGCCATCGTGGCGCAAATGGATACCAGCAAGGTCGATGCGATCGTCTTGTCGGCCTGTGTGCAGATGCCTTCGTTGCCGGCGGTCTCGCAGGTGGAAGCGATGACCGGCAAGCCGGTCGTGACCGCTGCGATTGCCACCACTTACGCCATGCTCAAGAAGCTCGAGCTCGAGGCCTACGTGCCGGGCGCCGGCGCGCTGCTGTCCGGCGCCTATTGATCCGGCCAGGGACACTCATGAGCACCTTCCAGTACGGCGCCAACGTTCAGGCCAACGGCATCCGCCAACACTTCCTGCGCTACGGCGGCAGCGGCGGCGCGCGCGCGCAACGCGCTGCGGTCATCATCGTTCCAGGCATTACCAGTCCGGCCATTACCTGGGGCTTCGTCGGCGAGCGTTTCGGCCAGCAGTTCGATACCTACGTGCTCGATGTACGCGGGCGCGGGCTGTCGGAGGCGTCGGCGACGCTCGACTACAGTCTCGATGCACAGGCCGCCGACGTGCTGGCCTTTGCCGCAGCGCTCGGCCTGCAGCGCTACGCGATCGTCGGCCATTCGATGGGCGCGCGCATCGGCATCCGCGCCGCAGCGACGCGGCCGGCGGGACTGTCGGCCCTGGTGCTGGTCGATCCTCCGGTGTCCGGACCGGGGCGCCGTCCTTATCCATCGCAATTGCCGTGGTATGTGGATTCGATGCGCCTGGCCCGCGCCGGCATCGACAAGGAAGCAATGCGCGCGTTCTGCCCCACCTGGACGGACGAACAGCTGCAGCTGCGCGCCGAATGGCTGCACACCTGCGACGAGCGCGCCATCATCGCCAGCTTTGAAGGCTTTCACAGCGACGACGTACATGCCGATCTGCCGCGGGTCGAGGTGCGGACGCTGCTGCTGGTGGCCGGCCGCGGCGACGTGATCCGCGATGGCGACATCGATGAAATGCGTACGCTGCTGCCTGCGCTGCATGTGGCGCGGGTGCCGGGGGCGGGGCACATGATCCCGTGGGACGACGAAGCGGGTTTTTATGCCGCCTTCGGCGATTTCCTCGGTGCTGCGCTCGCCCCGGAATCGTCCGAGTCTGTGCTGTAACCCAACCAAGGAGAGAACATGCCGGTTAGCGACCACGAGTTAATCCAGGCCTGGAAACAGGTGTTGACCCTTTCAAAGCTGGAGCCTGGCCAGGTAGTCACCATCCTGACCGGCGCTGCAAGCCATCCGCAGACCGTGCAGGCGGCCACCGTCGCCTCGGCAGCCATGGGCGCCGTGGTCAATCGCCTGGACCTTCCGCCCGTCAACGGCGACCGCGCGCTCAGCCGCGACGCGCTGGCCTATCTCGGCACCACGCCGCTGACCGGGAACCGTGCGGCCATCGCCGCCCTCAAGGAAAGCGACCTGGTGCTTGACCTGATGACGCTGCTGTTCTCGCCCGAGCAGCATGACATCCTCAATACCGGCACCAAGATCCTGCTGGCCGTCGAGCCGCCCGAAATCCTGGTGCGTCTGGTGCCGACCGAAGCGGATCGCCAGCGTGTCAAGGCGGCGGCCGAGAAAATCGGCCGGGCCAGGGAGATGCACATCGTTTCCGATGCGGGCACGGATCTGCGTTGCGCGCTTGGTGAATTTCCAGCCATCAGTGAATACGGCTTCGTCGACGCGCCGGGCCGCTGGGATCACTGGCCTAGCGGATTTGTGCTGACCTGGCCTGACGAAGGCAAGACCAATGGCCGGATCGTGCTGGACCGCGGCGATATCTTGCTGCCGCAAAAGTGTTACGTCCAGGAGCCGGTCGAGCTGACGCTCGTGAACGGTTACTGCACCAGGATCGACGGCGGGGTCGATGCCGCGCTGCTGGCCGACTACATGGCCTCGTTCAACGATCCCGAAGCCTATGCGATGTCGCACATCGGCTGGGGCCTGCAGCCGCGCGCGCGCTGGTCGACCCTTGGCCTGTACGACCGGGAAGCGACCATCGGCATGGACGCGCGCGCCTTTGAAGGCAACTTCCTGTGCTCGCTCGGCCCGAACAACGAAGCCGGCGGCAGCCGTACCACGGCCTGCCACATTGATATTCCCATCCGCAACTGCACGGTCCGGCTCGATGGCGTCGATGTCGTCACCCGCGGCAAGGTGCTGGATCGCCCCCAACAGGAGCACGGCCATGCATGATGAAGTGGAAACCTACCAGCGCCAGGGTTTCGGTACCCAGCTCGAACTGCGGGCCCCGTTCGGCCTGCTGATCGTCGATTTCGTCAACGGTTTTGCCGATCCCGACGTCTTTGGCGGGGGCAACATCGGGCCCGCGATTGCCAACACCGTGCCATTGCTGGCCAGCGCGCGCCAGCGCGGCTGGCCGGTGGCGCACAGCCGGATCGTGTTTTCCGACGGCGGTGCCGACCGCAATATCTTCGCCCTGAAGGTCCCCGGTATGCTGACGCTCAAGGAAGGGGACTGGAATAGCGCCATCGTGCCTGAGCTGGCGCCGCTCGACGACGAACTGGTGGTCCGCAAGACGGTGCCATCGGCGTTTTTCGGTACGGCGCTGGCGGCCTGGATGACCCAGCGCGGGGTGCAAACCCTGCTGGTTGCGGGCGCAGTCACGAGCGGCTGCGTACGGGCCAGCGTGGTCGATGCGATGCAGTTCGGTTTTCGTCCACTCGTGCTGTCGGACTGCGTGGGCGACCGCGCAATCGGCCCGCACCACGCCAACCTGTTCGATATGGAACAGAAGTATGCAGCGGTGATGACGCGCGAGGAAGCGTTGGCGGCGACGCTCTAGCCGGGTGCGCGCTTGCCGCGGGGGGCGTTAGCGCCCGGCAGCGCGGGCGGACTCGTTAGAATGTAGCTATCGAAACGGAAAGCCAGCAACAAGGATCAGGCGATGCAACCATACACCACGCCCAGCACCACCCGCCGCGCTTTGTTCGAGGCCAGCGGGGTGCTGCTCGTCACGCGAGCGCCGATGCCCGCGCCCAAGCCGAAGCCGGGGCAGCCGGGCGCGGCGTCCGACTTCGTGCAGACCGAGCCGGACATTTTCGTCGCCTTGCTGGCGAATGGCGATGTGCTCGCTTTCAACGGACACGTCGACCTGGGCACCGGCATCCGCACTGCGCTCGGCCAGATCGTCGCCGAGGAACTCGATGTCCCTCTCGCAGCAGTTCAGGTGGTGCTTGGCCATACCGGCGCGGCCCCCAACCAGGGGCCGACCATTGCCAGCGCAAGCATTCAAATTTCGGCGGTCCCGCTGAGGAGAGCGGCGGCGCAAGCGCGTGAATTCTTGCGTGCACGGGCGGCTGACAAGCTTGGCGTCGGGCACGACGATCTGCTTGCGCAAAATGCCGGGTTTTTCCTCAAGTCGAACCCGACGGTGCGCATCGGCTACGGCGCGCTGCTCGACGGCGAGCATGTCGAATTGCCGCTCGCCGCCGAGGTGCCCCTGAAGCCTGCCGGCGCATACCGCGTGGTCGGCAGTTCGACGCCACGGGTCGATATTCCGGACAAGGCAACCGGCGCGCTGGTCTACGTGCATGACGTGCGGGTGCCTGGCATGCTGCACGGCCGGGTGGTGCGTCCGCCCTACGTCGGCCGCGATAGCGGTGATTTCATCGGGCGCAGCCTGATTGCCGTGGACGACAGGTCGATCCGGGATATTCGGGGCATCGTGAAGGTGGTGGTGCTGGGCGATTTCGTCGGCGTTGTCGCCGAACGGGAGGAGCATGCCATCCTCGCGGCGCGGCGCCTGAAGGTGACATGGCGCCCGCATCCGGCGTTGCCGCCACTTTCCGACCTCGAACAGGCGCTCAGGGGCGCTCCCGCCACCCGCAGGCCGTTGAAGGAAACCGGTGACGTCGCGGCCGCAACCACGCAGGGTGCTGCGCTGCTCGCGCGCACCTATGTATGGCCTTACCAGATGCATGCATCGATCGGCCCCTCGTGCGCGGTGGCCGATTGTAACGACGAGACGCTGACTGTCTGGTCGGGTAGCCAGAATCCGCACGTGTTGCGGATCGAGCTGTCGAAGTTGCTGCAGCGCGACGAGTCGACCATCGAAATCATCCGGATGGACGTGGCCGGCTGTTATGGGCGTAACTGCGCCGATGACGTCTGCGCCGACGCCGCGCTGCTGTCGCGTGCGGTCGGCAGGCCGGTGCGGGTTCAGCTTTCGCGCCAGCAGGAACATCAATGGGAACCAAAGGGCGCTGCACAACTGATGGACGTGAAGGGCACGATCGACCGCGCCGGCTCCCTGCTGTCGTATGATTTCGTCAGCCGCTATCCGTCTAACGACGCGCCGACACTGGCGTTGCTGCTGACCGGCGTGGTATCGCCGGCCCCGCGCCTGCTCGAGATGGGAGACCGTACCGCAGTCCCGCCTTATTCCTACCCCAATCTGCGCATTGCGTGCGACGACACGCCGGCCATCGTGCGCGCCGCGTGGCTGCGCGGGGTGTCGGC
>JBBWZO010000242.1:0-7704 GCA_039649125.1 Massilia sp.
CTGTTCGTCACCAACACCAAGATCCTGAAAGAAGGCATCCAGAAGGGCATCGCCAACTCGATCCTGATCAAGATCAACCAGATCGGCACCCTGACCGAGACCTTCGCCGCCATCGAGATGGCCAAGCGCGCCGGCTACACCGCCGTGATCTCGCACCGTTCGGGCGAGACCGAGGACTCGACCATCGCCGACATCGCGGTTGGCCTGAACGCCCTGCAGATCAAGACCGGCTCGATGTCGCGTTCGGATCGCATGGCCAAGTACAACCAGCTGCTGCGCATCGAGGAAGACCTGGGCGACGTGGCCAGCTACCCGGGCCGTGACGCGTTCTACAACCTGAAGTAAGCCTTTGTTTTATCTCAAGTAATACCTCAGGCCGGTCGATATAGACTGGCCTGTGTTTTTGTTTCTTTCCCCCATGCGCCTGATTACGCTTGCCCTTGCCGCCTTGCTGTTGCTGATCCAGTATCCCTTATGGCTGGGGAAGGGCGGCATGCTGGCCGTGTCCGACCTGCGCGACCAGGTCGCGCTGGCGCAGCTGCATGTCGACAAGCTCAAGGCCCGCAACGCCAAGCTCGACTCCGAAGTGCGCGACCTGCGCGAAGGTACCGGCGCCGTCGAGGAGCGCGCGCGCCTGGAGCTGGGCATGATCAAGCAGAACGAGATCTTCGTGCAGGTGCTGCGCAAGGACGAACAACCGGTCGAATCGATGACCGTGCCACCGCCGCCGCCGCCGCCGAAGCCGGGCAAGGACGGCAAGCCTGCCGCCCCGGGGCCTACCCACTGAGCACGTCACCGAACCACCATGATTTCCAACCACGGCGCCGACGGTTCGGCGCACACTGACCCTGCCGCCCAACTGGCGACGCTCGAGGCGATCGCTGCCTACCTGGCCGCGGCCTTCGAGAGCGGGGATGCGCTCGTGCTGACCGAAGCGCTGGCCGTGGCCGCGCGTGCCGAAGGCACGACCCACCTGGCCGCCGCCGCCAGCCTGCCGCAGGCCGACCTGCGCCACGCGTTCGCCACGGGCGAGATGAGCATGGGCGTCACGCTCGCGGTGATGAAGGTGATCGACCTGCACATGCCGGGCAGCGCGCACTGATTTACCCGCCTCGCCACTGCGCATCGTTGACATGAACGGCGGCGCAGACCCGTAGGGTGGACGGCTCTGCCGTCCACGCGTTCAATAGTATCTGACTTAACCCGACCTTTTCTCCGGACGGCATGCGCACGCTGAACGCGTGGGGTAACGCGGGCTGGATGCCCGCATTGCACGCAGCAGGCGTCCACGCTGCCGGCACGCCCGCCGCCGGGTATAGCCGACCACCCTACGACAACTGATACGTTCAATGATCGATCCCGGCAAGAGCCCTCATCGATTGACGCCGGGCCGCGATAATCGCCTAGAATGTTCGCTATCTTTTCAACGTAAAGGAAGCGTACCATGAGCCAGCAACATGCCGCCGGACCCTTCGACGTCACCCTGACTCCGCAGGGCGAACCCACTGTCCTGGACGGCGCCACCACCGGCCGCATGGCCATCGACAAGCTTTATCACGGCGACCTGAACGGGCGCGGCTCCGGCGAGATGCTGTCGGCGATGACCGTCACCGAGGGCTCGGCCGGCTATGTGGCGATCGAGCGCGTGACCGGCACCCTGCACGGCAAGAGCGGCAGCTTCGTGCTGCAGCACTCGGGCACGATGGCGCGCGGCGCGCAGGCCTTGTCGATTACCGTCGTCCCCGATTCCGGCACGGGCGAACTGGCCGGCATCGGCGGCACCATGCGCATCCGCATCGAGGAGCGCGAACACTTCTATGAGTTCGATTACACCGTACCCGAGGCGTGATCGAAGCGCCCCACACCTGCAAGGCATTTGAAAATCAAAGGCGCTACGGAGCATTCCGCAGCGCCTTTTTCTTGCGCAGGCTACAGCCTGGTGCAGTCCTCAATCCGACGAAGCATCCCCCTGCATGGCCCCGGCGCCCTGTTCGAGGAAGGACCGCAGCATCCAGGCGTTCTTCTCGTGTACTTCCATGCGGGTCGTGAGCATGTCGGCGGTCGGATAGTCGTCGAGCTCGTCGGCGATCCTGACGCCTGCACGCAGGGTGCGGATCAGGGTTTCGTTGCCGTCGACCAGCTGGCGGATCATTTCCTTGGCCGAGAGCACGTCCGGTTCTTCCGTGATGCTCGACAGCTCGGCATAGCGCTTGTAGGTGGCCGGCGCGAAGTGGCCCAGAGAGCGGATGCGCTCGGCGATGTCGTCCAGCGCGTTCCACTGCTCGGTGTACTGCTCCTCGAACATCACGTGCAGGGTCGAGAACATCGGACCCGTCACGTTCCAGTGGAAGTTGTGGGTCTTCAGGTAGAGCATGTAGGCGTCCGCCAGGACCGTCGAGAGCGACTCGACGATCTTGGCGCGGTCTTCCGTGCTGATTCCGGTATCCATGTGCATTGCGTTTCTCCTTGGCAAAGTGGCAGTGTTCGAAGCTGCAACAGCATTAACGTCGGAAAAAGCTTAGCACTGGCCGGAAAAACCTGTGGCACGATCGGCGCCGGGTCGCCTCATGCGGCCGCGGGCCGGGCCGCGAGCGCATTGTCGATCAGCTCGATCCAGTGGCGCACCGGCAGCGCAGTGCCGCCCTGCAGGTGGCTCTGGCAGCCGATGTTGGCCGACACGATTTCCTGCGCACCGGTGGCCTCCAGGCTGGCGATCTTACGGTCGCGCAGCTGGGTCGACAGCTCGGGTTGCAGCACCGAATAGGTGCCGGCCGAGCCGCAGCACAGGTGGCTGTCCTGGCACAGCTTGACGTCGACGCCCGCCAGCCCCAGCAGGCGTTCCACATGGCCGCGGATCTTCTGGCCGTGCTGCAAGGTGCAGGGCGGGTGGTAGGCCACGCGCTTGGCGTCGGGCGCGCGCGCCTGTCCGGCCAGGCGCGCCTGCAGTTCCGGCTCGAAGCGCGCCATCACCTCCGACAGGTCGAGCGTCAGCGCCGAGATGCGCGCCGCTTTTTCCGCATACGCCGGATCCTGCGCCAGCAGGTGGCCGTAGTCCTTGACCATCACGCCGCAGCCGGAAGCCGTCATCAGGATTGCCTCGACCGGCGCGCCGCCGCCGTCGCGGCCCTCGATGTAAGGCCACCATGCGTCGATGTTGCGGCGCACGTCGGCCAGCGCCGCTTCCTGTTCGTCGAGGTGGTGGCGCAGGGCGCCGCAGCAACCCGCTTTCGGCGCCGCCAGCAGCTGCACGCCCAGGGTGTCGAGCACGCGCGCGGTGGCGGCGTTGATGTTCGGCGCCATCGCCGGCTGCACGCAGCCGTCGAGCACCAGCATGCGCCGTGCGTGCGTGCGCGTAGGCCAGGCGGTGGGCGCGGCGCGCTGCGTGACCTTCTGCCGCAGCACCGCCGGCAGCAGCGGGCGCAGGGCCTGGCCGGCCTTCATCGCCGGCGAGAAGATCCAGCGCCGCGGCAGCAGGCCGGCCAGCGCCGTGCGGGCGACGCGCTGGCGCAGCGGGCGCTGGACCTGGCGGTCGACCACCTTGCGCCCGATGTCGAGCAGGCGAGCGTACTGCACGCCCGACGGGCAGGTGCTTTCGCAATTGCGGCAGGTCAGGCAGCGGTCCAGGTGCTGCTGGGTCTTGGCGGTGGCGGGCTGCCCCTCGAGCACCTGCTTGATCAGGTAGATGCGGCCGCGCGGGCCGTCGAGCTCGTCGCCCAGCAGTTGATAGGTCGGGCAGGTGGCGGTGCAAAAGCCGCAGTGCACGCAGCTGCGCAGGATGGCGTCGGCCTGGTCGCCGTCGGCCGTGCCCTTGATGAAATCAGCCAGATTGGTTTGCATATCGGTATATCGGTATTCGTCAAAATGCGTTGTACATGCGCGCCCGGTTGAAGATGCCGGCCGGGTCGAACGCGTCCTTCAGACGCTGGTGGACGCGCGCGAGCGCGGGTTGCAGGGGAGAGAAGACGCCGGCGCGCCGGTCGCCGCCGCGGAACAGGGTCGCATGTCCGCCGTGTGCGCCTGCCGCCGCGCGGATCGCGTCGGCGCCGAGGCCGTCCGCGCCGCGCAGCCAGCGCTGGCCGCCGCCCCATTCGACCAGCTGGCGCCCCGGCAGGTCCAGCGCCGGGGCCGTGGTCGGCAGCGCGAGGCGCCACAGGCCGTGGCCGCCGGCATCGACGTCCGCGAAGAACGGCGCGCGCTGTTCGCGCAGGTCGTTCCAGAATGCCGCGGCGTCAGCCATGGTCTCGCCGCCCAGTTCGCGCACGGCGGCGCTGACCGCCGCGTTCGCGCCCGACAGGCGCACCGCCAGCCGCCCGTCCTCCCAGGCGCTCGATGCCAGCGGCAGCGCGCGGCCGCTCCAGGTATTCAGTTTCTCGAGCGCCTCCTGCTGGCCGGCCTCGAACACCAGCGTGGTTTCGCACACCGGACGCGGCAGCACCTTGAGCGACACCTGGGCCACCAGCCCCAGCGTGCCGAGGGAGCCTGCCATCAGGCGCGACACGTCGTAGCCGGCCACGTTCTTCATCACCTGGCCGCCGAAGCGCAGCAGCTCGCCGCGGCCGTCGACCAGGTGCATGCCGAGCACGAAGTCGCGCAGCGCGCCGGCACTCTGGCGGCGCGGACCGGACAGGCCGCTGGCGACCATGCCGCCGACAGTGGCGCCGGGTCCGAAATGGGGCGGCTCGAAGGCCAGCATCTGGTTCTGCCGGGCCAGCGTCTCTTCGAGTTCGGCCAGGGGCGTGCCGCAGCGCGCGGTCACCACCAGTTCGGAGGGCTCGTAGTCGACGATGCCGCGATAGGCGCGGGTATCGAATACCTCGCCCTCGCTGGCCCCGCCGTACCAGTCCTTGCTGCCGCCGCCACGCAGACGCAGCGGCGTGCGGGCGGCATGTGCGGCGGCGATGCGCTCGCGGAATTCCTGAAGTACCTGTTCCATTCTTTGTTACCTTGGATATGCTTTAGTTGCGTGCTGTAGATGCGTGCTGTAGATGCGTGCCTCAGAAGCGAGGCAGGTGCGCGTGCGGGAGATGTCCGCCGTGGACGTGCATCTGGCCGAACTCGGCGCAGCGGTTCAAGGTCGGGATGGCCTTGTCCGGGTTGAGCAGGCGGTAGGGGTCGAACGCGCGCTTGACCGCGTGGAAGGCTTCCAGTTCGGGGCCCGAAAACTGCACGCACATCGAGTTGATCTTCTCGATGCCGACCCCGTGCTCGCCGGTGATGGTGCCGCCGACTTCCACGCACAGGGCCAGGATGGCGGCGCCGAATTCTTCGGCGCGCTCGAATTCTCCCGGCGTGTTCGCATCGAACAGGATCAGCGGATGCATGTTGCCGTCGCCCGCGTGGAACACGTTCGCGCAGCGCAGGCCGTAGACGGGTTCCATTTTCTCGATGCTGGTCAGCACATGGCCGAGCTGCTTGCGCGGGATGGTGCCGTCCATGCAGTAGTAGTCGGGCGAAATGCGGCCGGCGGCCGGGAAGGCGTTCTTGCGCCCGGACCAGAAGCGCAGGCGCTCGGCCTCGTTCTGCGACACCGCGATGGCGGTGGCGCCGGCCGCCTGCAGCACCTCGGACATGCGTTCGATTTCCTCGGCCACCTCGAGCGCGGTGCCGTCGGCCTCGCACAGCAGGATGGCGGCCGCATCGGTGTCGTAGCCGGCCTTCACGAAGGGCTCGACCATGCGCGAGGAGGTGCGGTCCATCATCTCCAGGCCGGCCGGGATGATGCCGGCCGCAATCACGCTGGCCACGGCGTTGCCGCCCGTGACCACGTCGTCGAAACTGGCCATGATCACCTGCGCCACCGCCGGCTTGGGGACCAGCTTGACGGTCACTTCGGTGACGATGCCCAGCATCCCTTCGGAGCCGATGAACAGCGCCAGCAGGTCCAGGCCTGGCGCGTCGGGCGCTTCGCTGCCCAGTTCGACGACATCGCCGTCGATGGTGACGACGCGCACGCGCAGCACGTTGTGTACGGTCAGGCCGTATTTCAGGCAGTGCACGCCGCCCGAGTTCTCGGCCACGTTGCCGCCGATGCTGCAGGCGATCTGCGACGAGGGGTCAGGCGCGTAATACAGGCCGTGGGGCGCGGCCGCCTCGGAAATGGCGAGGTTGCGCACGCCCGGCTGGACGACGGCCGTGCGCGCATACGGATCCAGGCGCACGATCTTCTTCAGCTTCGCGGTCGACAGCACCAGGCCGTCGGCGATCGGCATCGCGCCGCCGGACAGGCCGGTGCCGGCGCCGCGCGGCACGACCGGCACCTGCAGTTCGCGGCAGACCGCCAGCACGTCGATGACCTGCTGTTCCGTTTCGGGCAGGGCCACCACCATCGGCAGCTGGCGGTAGGCCGACAGGCCGTCGCACTCGTAGGGACGGGTGTCTTCGGTGTCGGCGAGCAGGGAGCCCGCCGGCAGTACCGGGCGCAGGGCCTCGACTACCTGGCGCCGCCGTGCCGCCAGCTTGTCCGATTCGGGTGACATCTTCATGCTGTTTTCCTTCTTGATGTTGCTGCGCTTATTTGACGAGCGCGGTGAACGGATAGACGTAAGCTTGCAGGCTCACGAGAATGCCGACGAGGCAGGCCAGCGCGACCGAGTGGAAGAACACGTAGCGCAGGATGTCGCCTTCGTGGCCATACCATTTGGTCGCGGTGGAGGCCACCACGATCGACTGGGCATCGATCATCTTGCCCATCACGCCGCCCGACGAGTTGGCCGCGGCCATCAGCACCGGGTCCAGGCCCAGCTGGGTGGCCGAGGTCTTCTGCAGGCCGCCGAACAGCACGTTGGAGGCGGTGTCGGAGCCGGTGAGGGCCACGCCCATCCAGCCGAGCAGGGTGCCGAAGAACGGGTAGAACACGCCGGTGTTCGCAAACGCCAGGCCGAGCGTCGAATCCAGGCCCGCGTAGCGGCTGGTGTAGCCGAGCGCCAGCATGGCGGCGATCGTCAGCAGCGAGTAGCGCAGCAGCTTGAGCGTGTCCCAGTAGACGGCGAACAGGTTGCGCACCTTGTAGCCCATGACGAAACCCGAAATGATGGAGGCGATCAGGATGCCGGTGCCGGTGGCCGACAGCCAGTTCAGGGTGTAGATCGCTTTTTCCGCCTCAGGGTGGAGCGCCACCGGCGGCATCTTCTGCACGAAAAGGTGCAGGTTGGGCCACTCGTACTTGAAGACCGACAGGCCGTCGAGCATCTTCTTCCATTCGGGAACGCCCCACAGGAACACCAGCACCGACAGGATCAGCCATGGCAGCCAGGCCTTGAACACGGCGTTACGCGAGTGGTGGGTGACGGCGACCGACTCCGTTGCGGCAGCGTGCGCGCTGCCGGTGAACTTGCCGGCGGCATTGGTCCAGATCGTGGCTGGCTTCCAGACCTTGAGGAACAGGGTGAGGAACAGCATCGACGAGATCGAGGCGCCGACGTCGACCAGCCATGGGCCGTGGAAGTTCGAGATCAGGTATTGCGGAATCGCGAAAGAGGCGCCCGCGATCAGGATCGCCGGCCAGATCGCGGCCATGCCGGCGAAGCCGCAGAAGGCCCAGACCAGCCAGAACGGCACGATGACCGAGAAGAAGGGCAACTGGCGCCCGACCATGCCCGACAGCTCGAGCAGGTCGAGGCCGGTGACGCCGGCCAGCGCGATCAGCGGCGAGCCCAGCGCGCCGAAGGCGACCGGCGCGGTGTTGGCGATCAGCGACAGGCCGGA
>JBBWZO010000247.1:0-6176 GCA_039649125.1 Massilia sp.
ATAGGGCACGAATTCCTGGCCGATCAGCTGCCAGTCTTCCCGGGTACTGTCCTTCATGTTGCTGAAACTTGCGCGCAAGTTCATCGTTGTCGTCTCCTGTTTCTTGTTCTGGAAAGAACCGCCGTGGTTCTCCAGCGATGGTATGACAGGTAGAGCTCTCAGGTTGAAATTTTTTCAATCACGGGCGCGACCGGCAGATTTTTTTGGTCCACGGTTTACAGTTCATTCATCCCATGCTTTGGAGGGGCGGGGTGTCGCCGAAGCGTTTCGTTGGGCTGGGAGACGGTGTGCCTCGTGGGCGCGCTACCTCACGTCGTACCCAGCGGATTTGGCGCAAGTTGTATCGGCCATCCTTCGTGAAAGCTGGCCGGCGGGAGCGCCTGTGTGCCTGTGCTGGCGACCATGGCTGCCAGCACGCCACGGTGTACAGGGTCAAGCGGCGCGGTTTGATCCTGCTCATAGACACACCCATGACCGATCCTAGGATAGACAAATCCGCAGCAAATAAACAACGGTGCGGCAGCTTGGGTTCGGGGGCGGTCGCATTCGCTCCCATGTTCTTCCTCATTTGTTCGGGTAGTCCCGTGTCGTTGCGGGGCATGGCCGGGCGCGCGGAAAAGGCAAGCGAACTGGTGAGGAGGCAAGTTGAACAACGTATCGAGCAGCCCTGCCTATCCCGCGCTGACGCCGTCGAACCTGACCCGCTCGTTTTCGTTCTGCACCGGCATCGAGAACAGCGCGCCCCTCATCAGGGACCCCGACGGCAGACCCCGCCGCATCGATCAGATGAGGGCGTCGGGCCATGACACGCGCTGGCGCGAGGATTTCCGCCTGGTCCGGGAGCTCGGGGTGCGCTGCCTGCGCTACGGCCCGCCGTATTACCGCACTCACATCGGCCCAGGCCGCTATGACTGGACCTTCGCGGATGACACCTTCGGCGAGCTGCGCCGGCTCGGGATCGTGCCGATCGCGGACTTGTGTCATTTCGGCCTGCCCGACTGGCTCGGCAACTTCCAGAACCCCGACTTCCCACGCTATTTCGAGGAGTACGCGCGGGCCTTTTCCCAACGGTATCCCTGGGTCTGGCTCTACACCCCGGTCAACGAGATGCTCGTCACGGCCGAGTACTCCGCCCTGCGCGGCTACTGGAACGAGCAATTGTGTTCCGAGCCGGCATTCGTGACCGCGCTGACGCACCTCGTCGAAGCCAATATCCGGGCCAGCGAGGCGATCTGCCGGCTGGGCAGCCCCTGGTTCGTGCAGAGCGAAGCGACGCGTTATTACCATCCCTGGAACCCGGACGCCGTCGCCCGGGCGGACTACATGAACGAGCGCAGGTTCCTGTCGCTCGACCTGAACTATGCCCGCAGGCCCTCCGACCGCATGGTCGAGTACCTGACCGGAAACGGCATGTCGCGGGAACGCTTCGACTACTTCATGCAGCGCCGGATCGCGGGCGCGTGCATCATGGGGACGGATTACTATGAATCCAGCGAGTCGGTCGTCATGCCGGACCACAGCACACGCGGCTCGAACGTGCTGGGATACTACGGGCTGACGCGCCAGTATCACGAGCGCTACGGGCTGCCGGTCATGCACACCGAAACCAACCATGTCCAGGGCCTGAATGCGGCCTTCTGGCTGGAGCGGCAGTGGGCGAACGTGTTGCGGCTGCGCCAGGAAGGCTGTCCGGTGATCGGCTTCACCTGGTATAGCCTGACCGACCAGGTGGACTGGGACATCGACCTGCGCGAACAACGTGGCCATGCGAGTGCGTGCGGCTTGTACGACCTGGACCGCAGGATCCGCCGCGTCGGCGTGGAATACCGGCGTATCATCCGCGAGTGGAGTGACGCGCTGGCCGATCGCGGCAGTCCCGCTTCCGGGTCCGGAGGGCCGGACGCCGACGGATAGGGCGTCCGCCACCTCATCCTAGCGCATCCCTGCGCAGCACCGACGGCGGTGCCCCATAGGCAGCCACAATCGTACGGCAGAAGTGCGCCTGGCTGGAAAACCCCCAGCGGAACGCGATCTCGCCGATCGACGCGTGTCGCGCGCCCGGGTGAACCAGGTCGCGATACGCCATGGCCGTCCGTTGCGCCCAGATATGGTCAGCCAGCGACGTACCTTCCTTTGCGAACAGCCGGTTCAGGTGGCGTACCGACACGCCGGTGGCGGTGGCCACGTCGGCAGGGCAGAGATCGGGATCGCCCAGGTGCCGGGCGATGTGCATCTTGGCCGCGAGCAGGTGGAACAGCGACTGGGGCAATGCGCCGGGGCCGCGCAGGCCCGACTGCGCCATCGTCCGCAACACGGTGTGTGCACATGCGGGCAGGGTGATGCTGCGGTCGACCGTCGGCGCCCGCAGATAGTTGCGCAAGGTGCGGCGCAATTCCGCGCCGAGGGCGGCCCCGACGCCACCGGCCGGCGCGATCTTCAGCGGCAGATCGTCGACCCGCACGCCCCAGCATGCGTCCAGTTCGGCGACCGGGATGTCGATGAGGAATTCCTGCATTTCCGAGGGGAAGGCGAGGGTGAACGGACGCCGCGTGTCGTAGATGATCGTGTCGCCGGCGGCCAGCGTGAACTGCTCGCCGCCCTGGATGAAGAACGCGATGCCCTTCACCAGATGGCACGCGAATATCGCTTCCTTCGGATACATGCCGACCAGGTGCGGACTGCGCTCGACCGCGTGCGCGTTACCCGTGATTTCGGCGACTCTCATCGTGGGAAGCGCGGCGTTGGTCTGGCTCGCGATCAGGCCGTGACGTGACTGCGACGTGGTGCGCAATCCGACCAGCGCGGCGGCGTTATAGCTGTCCCAGTAGGACAGTCGGTCGTCCGGCGGGACCGGGGCCGTGGAAGCATGGGTGACGCAAGGGGAATGGACGATCATCGTATTGTCTCCATCTGTCACGGCCGCTTCTGTGGCGGCTTTCGCTTGGCGTTTCCACAAACATAGCACGAGCGTACGGGTTTGCGTCATGGCCATGGCAGCGGCCCCCGAATTCATGTCCCGCTCAGTCAAAAGCGAGGTCCCGCTCGGTCAATCGCCGCGCCCGTCCCGGGAATATATTGCAATTGCAATTCCCTCATCCATTCTTAGAAAACAGGAGACACCCCATGGTAGACAAGGCCACCAACGAGTTCTGGCGCGACCTGAACCCGATCGCCAATCCGTTCAAGCCGCACGCGCTTCCCGAAGCCTACATCGCCGGCGCCGCGTCCGAGGACGAGCGGCTGTACGTTCCCTTTACCGAAACCGTCTCGTCGCGCCCGCTCTGGATCTCGCCGTCGCAGAACAAGTGGTGCGACATCCTGATGGCGAAGAAGGCCGGCCTGGTCAACCGCCACTACCACCCGCACCAGGTGTTCGCCTACACGATTTCCGGCAAATGGGGCTACCTGGAGCACGACTGGACCGCGACCAAGGGCGACTTCGTATACGAAACGCCGGGCGAAGGTCATACCCTCGTCGCCTTCGAGCACGAAGAGCCGATGCGCGTGTTTTTCATCGTGGAAGGACCGTTGATCTGGCTCGACGACAAAGGCGATTCGGCAGGTTATTTCGACGTCCACGACTACATCGCGATGTGCGAAAAACACTACGAGAAAATGGGATTCGGCCCCGAGGTGATCAAGAGCCTGATGCGCTGAACAAGGAGACCACAACATGTCGTTCCTGAAAAACGTCTGGTATGTCGCGGCGCTGGCCGGCGAAGTCGGGGCCAGGCCAATGGCGCGGACCATCTGCGGCGAACCCATTCTCCTCCTGCGCAAGATTGACGGCACCTGCGTCGCCGCCAGCAATCGCTGCCCGCACCGTTTCGCGCCGCTGGACCGCGGCACCGTGGTCGGCGACGGCATCGTGCAATGCCCGTATCACGGCCTGCAGTTCGATGGCGCGACCGGCCGCTGCGTGCACAACCCGCATGGCGGCGGCAGGATCCCGCAGGCAGCCCAGATTCCCAGCTATCCGCTGGTCGAAAAGCATGGTCTGCTCTGGCTCTGGCTGGGCGACAAGGCCTTGGCGGATTCCGCCGCGATCCCCGATTTCAACTTCATGAAGGACCCGGCGTTCCGCACGCAGACGGGCGCGATCCACGTGCAGGCGAATTACGAACTGATCGTCGACAACCTGATGGATCTGTCGCACGTCGAATACCTGCACGCGGGCGGCCTGGGCAGCGAGGCGATCAAGCGCGGCAAGATCGAGGTCACGCAGGCCGGCAGCACGGTGCACTCGAACCGCTGGTGCCCGGACGGCCTGGCGCCGCCGGTGTGGGACGCGCTGTTCGACAATTACGGCAAGCCGGTCGACCACTGGCTGAACATGCGCTGGGACCCGCCGGGCGTGCTGCGCCTGGACGTTGGCGTGGCGCCCGTGAACGCCGCGCGCGAACAGGGCGTCTGGGGGTATTTCAACCATTTCCTGACCCCGGAAACGCCCACGTCGACGCATTACTTCTGGTCGGTCAGCCGCCCGTTCAAGATCGACGACGAGACCGTCGACCACGGCATCGAACAGGCGGTCCAGGTGGCGTTCGTCGGGGAGGACGTGCCGATCATCGAGAGCGTGCAGCGGCTGATGGGCGGGAAAAGCTTCGAGGAGATGCGCCCGGTGCTGCTCAGCGCCGATGCCGGGGCACTGCGTGCGCGACGGGTGCTGCGCCAGCTGATCGCGGCGGAGCAGGCGGCGGCCCCTTCAGCCAATGCCGGGCGCTCCGTGCCTGCCGCGGAGCGGGTGGCTGCGCCATGAACGCGCCGGACAGGCTGACGCTCGTCGTGTCGAAACGCGTCGAGGAGACGGACGACATCCTGTCCGTCGAACTGGTCAGCGCGGATGGCCGGGAATTGCCAGCTTTTAACGCCGGCGCGCACGTGGACCTCCACGTGCGCAACGGGCTCGCACGCCAGTATTCCCTGTGTAATTCGCCCGACGACGCGCGCTGCTATCGCCTGGGCATCCTGCGGGCGCCGGCATCGCGCGGCGGATCGTCCGAGCTGCATGCATGTCTGGCCGAGGGAGCGACGGTCGAAGCGAGCTGGCCGCGCAACGCATTCCGGCTGTGCGACGACCCGGGGTACGCGGTGCTGGTGGCGGGCGGCATCGGCATTACGCCCCTGCTGTCGATGGCGTGGTGGCGGCGGTGCAAGAGACGGGAGTCGCCCCGTACACCGTCACGGCGGCGCGCAGCGGCATCAGCGTATTGGTGGACGGCACGCAGACGATCGCCGAGGCGTTGCGCGGGCGCGGCATCGACGTGCCGGTGTCGTGCGAGCAGGGCATTTGCGGTACGTGCATGGTGCGCGTGATCGACGGCGTGCCGGATCACCGGGACCTGTACCAGACGGATGAAGAACGTGCCGCCAACACGCACATGACCTTGTGCTGTTCGCGCGCGAAGTCGGCAAGCCTCACCCTCGATATATAGGGATGCGCGAAGACTACTGGCTGGCCCAGAAAAAGCCCGCTCGGGAGCGGGCTGAACCTATCCAAACGCCGGTCGCCATTGAAAAAACGGCGTACCGTGAAAACGTGTGAACTGGCCGGGACGAAAGCGCTGATGTCCCGGCCTGGAACGATAAACCCTGCTGTCCGCGCCGTTACCCCAGGAACCGCTGGAGGTGTCGGGTGAACTCCGCCTCCGTCTCGACGCTGGACAGGTGCGAGGCTGGCAGCTCGACGCATCGTGCCGCGGCGATCCGTGCCTGCAGCCAGCGGGCGTCGTCCACGGTGGTCAGCGAATCCTCGCGGCCGGCGACCAGCAGTGTCGGCACCGAGATCCGCGCGACCTCCTCGCGCAGGTCGGCCTGCGCCAGGGCCAGGCAGCAGGCCGCGTAGCCGCGCGGATCGCATGCCTGCAACTGGCCCACCAATCCGTCCACGGCCGTCGGGGCGCGTGCGCGGAAGTCTGGCGTGAACCACCGTCCGGCCGCACCGGCCGCGACCGGACCCATGCCGTGCGCCAGCACCTGTTCCGCACGTGCTGTCCAGCCTTCTTCCGTCCCGATCCGGGCCGCGCTGTTGGCAACCACGAGCCGTCGAAGCCTCGGGCCGGCATGGACGCCGAGCCACAAGCCGGTGAGACCGCCCATCGAGATGCCGCAGAAGTCGACGGTCTCGATGTCCAGCGCGTCGAGCAGGCGCAGCACGTCGCCGCCGAGCTGGGCAA
>JBBWZO010000299.1:0-2971 GCA_039649125.1 Massilia sp.
TCGGGCGGAAGCGCAGCAGGCAGGCTTCGCGCACCGCCGCCAGCGCCGTCACCTCCTTCGAGCGTTCGAGTTCGAGCGCGAAGTCGATGATCAGGATCGCGTTCTTCTTGACGATGCCGATCAGGAGGAAGACGCCGATCAGGGCGATGATCGAGAACTCCATGTTGAACATCAGCAGCGCCAGCACGGCGCCGACGCCGGCCGACGGCAGGGTCGAGAGCACCGTGATCGGGTGGATCAGGCTCTCGTACAGGATGCCGAGCACGATGTAGATGACGACGATGGCCGCCAGGATCAGCAGTGGCTGCTCCTTGTTCGATTCCTGGGCCGCGCGCGCCGTGCCTTCGAAACTGCCGCGCACGTTGGACGGCATGGCGATGTCGGCCTCGGCCTGGCGCACCGCCGCCTGGCCGTCTTCCAGGTTGAAGCCTTCGGCCAGGTTGAAGGAGACGGTGGTCGCCAGCTCGCCGTCCTGGTGGTTGACCGAGGTCGGGGTCGAGCTTTCGGCGAAGCTGGCGATCGCCGACAGCGGCACCATGGTGGCCGCGCTGCCGGACAGGGCCGCGCCGCTGGAGGCGTCGCGGGTCGCGCTCAGCGTCGAGGCCGGCGCGGGCGTGCTGCCGCCGCCGGCATTCGTGGTGGCGCCGGAGCCGGCAGCCGAACCGGTCGCCATGGCGGACGCCGACGCGGACGTGGACGCGGTGCCGGTCGCCGCAGTACCGGTCGATCCAGTGCCGGAGGTGCTGCCGGCATTGCCGCTGCCGGCCGCGGCCCGCGCCGGCACATACACGTCCTTCAGCGCTTCCGGCGACTGCGCATACTTCTGCGCCACGCCCATGATCACGCTGTACTGGTTCAGCTCATCGTAGATCCTGGCAACCTGGCGCTGCCCGAAATTGTTGTAGAGCGCATTGTCGACGTCGCGCGTGGTGATGCCCAGGCGCGCGGCGGTGGCCTTGTCGATGCTGACGAACATCTCGACGCCGTTCTCGGCCTGGTCGGTGTCGACGTCGACCAGCGCCGGCTGGCGCTTCATGGAATCGGCCAGTTTCGTCGCCCACTCCTTCAGGTCCTGGGCGTTGTCGCTCTTGAGCGTGTACTGGTAAGTCGAGTTGCTCGAGCGCCCGCCCATGCGCAGGTCCTGCACCGGGTTCAGGAACAGCGACACGCCGGTCACGCGCGCCAGTTTCGGCCGCAGGCGCGCGATCACGGCCTGGCCCTTCTCGGTGCGTTCGGAGGCCGGCTTCAGGTTGATGAACATGAAGCCGCCGCCGGCGCGCCCGCCGCCGGTGAAGCCGACGACGGTATCGACCGCCGGGTCGCGCTTGATGATGTTCACCAGCTGGCGCATCTTCTCCTGCATCGCCTGGAAGGAGATGCTCTGGTCGGCGCGGATGCCGCCGCTGATCTGGCCCGTGTCCTGCCGCGGGAAGAAGCCCTTCGGGATCGCGGTGAACAGGTACACGTTCAGGCCGATCACGAAGAAGAAAATCACCATCACCAGGCCCATGCTGCCCAGCGCCCAGTCGAGCGAGCGCGCGTAGCCGCGCAGCAGCCAGTCGAAGCCCCCCTCGGCCCAGCGCGACAGGCGCCCCTGCGGACGCTCGATGGTGTGGCCCTTCTTCAGGAGCCAGGCGCACATCATCGGCGTGGTGGTGAGCGAGATCACCAGCGAAATCATGACGGCGGCGGACAGCGTCACCGCGAACTCGCGGAACAGCCGGCCCACCTGCCCACCCATGAACAGCAGCGGGATGAACACGGCCACCAGCGACAGGCTGATCGACAGCACCGTGAAACCGACTTCGCGCGCGCCCAGCAGCGCCGCCGCCATGCGGTCCATGCCCGCTTCCACGTGGCGCGCCGTATTCTCCAGCACCACGATGGCGTCGTCGACGACGAAGCCGGTGGCCACCGTCAGCGCCATCAGCGACAGGTTGTTGAGGCTGAAACCCAGCATCCACATGACGCCGAAGGTGCCCAGCAGCGACACCACGGTGGCCACCGCCGGGATCACGGTCGCACGCGCGCTGCGCAGGAACACGCTCACCACCAGCACCACCAGCAGGATCGAGAGCATCAGCGTGAATTCGATCTCGTGCAGCGAGGAGCGGATCGAGTTGGTGCGGTCGGACGCCACCTGCAGCTTGATGTCACCCGGCAGCTGCGCCTGCAGCGAGGGCAGCAGCGCGCGCACGCCATCGACCGTCTCGATGACGTTCGCGGCGGGCTGGCGCGTGATCAGGACGACCACCGCCGGTTCGCCGTTGAACAGGCCCAGGGTATTGATGTTTTCCGGGCCGTCGATGACCTCGGCGACGTCCTGCAGGCGCACCGCGGCGCCGTTGCGCCAGGCGACCACCAGGCCGCGGTAGTCGGCGGCGGTGCGGCCATTGGTCGGCGTATCGGCCTGCGAATAAATCTGCAGGCGGTTGCCGTTGCCCTCGATCGCCCCTTTTGGGCGGTTCGGGTTGCTCGACTGGATGGCGGCGCGCACGTCCTCGGCCGACACCCCCAACCGGTTGAGCGAATACGGATTCAGTTCGACCCGCACCGCCGGCAGCGAGCCGCCGCCGATTTCGACTTCGCCCACGCCCGGCACCTGCGCCAGGCGCTGCTGCACGATGTTCGACACGGCGTTGTAGATCTGGCTCGGACTGCGCGTGTCCGAGGTCAGCGCGAGGATGACCACCGGCGCGTCCGACGGGTTGGCCTTGCGGTAGGTCGGGTTGCTGCGCAGGGTCGCCGGCAGGTCGGCCCTGGCCGCATTGATCGCGGCCTGCACTTCGCGCGCGGCCGAGTCGATCTTGCGGTTCAGGTCGAACTGCAGGCTGATGCGGGTCGAGCCGCTGCCGGAGTTCGAGGTCATCTCGTTGACGCCGGCGATCACACCCAGTCTTCGCTCGAGCGGCGTGGCGACGCTGCTGGCCATGGTCTCGGGGCTGGCGCCCGGCAGCGAGGCCGACACCGA
>JBBWZO010000329.1:0-5581 GCA_039649125.1 Massilia sp.
GTTCAACGTGCGTGTGATCGGACGCACATTGTCGCGATCAATCATTCGCCGGTTGAGCGCGTGGACGGCGGAGCCGTCCACGCTACGTCCCTCCAGCACACATATCGGAACAATCCAATGGCACACCAACCCCAAATCAAAATCCCCGCTATCTACATGCGTGGCGGTACGTCGAAAGGCGTCTTCTTCCGCCTCGACGACCTGCCCGAAGCGGCCCGCGTTCCCGGCCCGGCCCGCGACAAGCTCCTGCTGCGCGTGATCGGCAGCCCCGACCCCTACGGCAAGCAGGTCGACGGCATGGGCAGCGCCACCTCGAGCACCAGCAAGAGCGTGATCGTTTCGAAAAGCACGCGCCCGGACCACGACGTCGACTACCTGTTCGGCCAGGTCGCGATCGACAAGCCTTTCGTGGACTGGAGCGGCAACTGCGGCAACCTGTCCTCGGCGGTCGGTTCGTTCGCCCTCCACGCCGGCCTCGTCGACCCCGACCGCATCCCGCGCGACGGCGTGGCGGTCGTGCGCATCTGGCAGGCCAACATCAACAAGACCATCATCGCCCACGTCCCGGTGACGGATGGCGAGGTGCAGGAAACCGGCGACTTCGAACTCGACGGCGTCACCTTCCCGGCGGCCGAAGTGCAGCTCGAATTCATGGACCCGGCGGCCGAGGAAGAGGGCGCAGGCGGCTCGATGTTCCCGACCGGGAACCTGGTCGACGACCTGGAGGTGCCGGGGCTCGGTACGCTCAAGGCCACCATGATCAACGCCGGCATCCCGACCATTTTCGTGAATGCGGCGGACATCGGCTATACCGGCGTTGAGCTGCAGGACGCCATCAACGGCGACCCGCGCGCCCTGGCCATGTTCGAGACCATCCGTTCCCATGGAGCGGTGCGCATGGGCCTCATCAAGGACACCGGCGAGGCGGCCGGCCGCCAGCACACGCCGAAGGTCGCCTTCGTCGCGCCCCCGCGCGACTACACGGCGTCGAGCGGCAAGCCCGTGGCGGCGGGCGACATCGACCTCGTCGTGCGCGGCATGTCGATGGGCAAGCTGCATCACGCGATGATGGGCACGGCGGCGGTCGCCATCGCTACCGCGGCGGCCGTGCCGGGCACGCTGGTGAACCTGGCAGCCGGCGGCGGCAAGCCGGACTCCGTGCGCTTCGGGCATCCGTCGGGCACGCTCCGCGTGGGCGCGGAAGCGGTGCAGGCCGATGGCGAATGGAGCGTCACCAAGGCCATCATGAGCCGCAGCGCGCGCGTGCTGATGGAAGGCTGGGTGCGCGTCCCGGGCGATAGCTTCTGACGATCCCCCGCGGCCGGGCCATCCCGGCTGCGCGACGGTACGTCCGTTCACCCGACGTGCATGAAACAGGGGCCGCCGGCTGCGCACTAAGCGGCCGGCGGCTTTTTTGTATGGATGCTGTAGAGATTGACCGCCCTACGTCCCTTCGCTTTGCAACAGGGGATTATTCCAGCGTCGCAATGACTGGCGTATGATCCGACGGCTGCTCCCACGTCCTCGGCTCGCGGTCGATGACGCAGGCGGTGCAACGCTTCGCCAGTTCGGTCGAGAGCAGGATGTGGTCGATGCGCAGCCCGCGGTTGCGGCGGAAGCCCATCATGCGGTAGTCCCACCAGCTGTACTGCTTCTCGGGCTGCTCGAACATGCGGAACGAATCGACCAGCCCGAGGCCGCCCAGGGCGACCATCGCCGCGCGCTCGCGCTCGGAACAATGGATCTGGCCCGCCCATTCGACCGGGTCGTGCACGTCGCGGTCTTCCGGCGCGATGTTGTAGTCGCCCAGCAGTGCCAGTTGCGGGTGCCGGCGCAGTTCGTCGCCAAGCCAGTCGTGCAGGGCCTGCAGCCAGGCCATCTTGTACACATATTTGTCCGAATCGACCGCCTGGCCATTCGGGATATAGGCGCAGACGAAACGCACCCCCTCGATCGTGGCGGCGACGATGCGCTGCTGTTCGTCCTCGAAACGCGGGTTGTTCTTGACCACGTCGGAAATCGGAAAGCGCGACAGGATCGCGACGCCGTTATAGGTTTTCTGTCCGGTATAGGCGACCTGGTAACCGGCCGCGTTGATTTCCGCAACGGGGAATTTATCGTCCGTCAGTTTTGTCTCCTGGAGACAGAGCACGTCAACCGGGTTGGATTCCAGCCAGCGCAGCAAATGCGGCAGGCGGACTTTCAGCGAATTGACATTCCAGGTTGCTATTTTCATGTAGGTAAAATGTAAATGAATCGTGCGCCGGACCTTCCGCCGCAACCGTGCGCAGTATCGAGCCTCCGCTTAATTCGTGCAACTTTTCCGGCTGTTGCAAATGATACGCAATAGGCCATATTTTTTGCCTTAATTGCAAGCTAAATGCTTCAGGAACAAGTTTGTGGTTTAAAATATATTGCACAACGCCTAGTAAAATTTAAGGGTAGCGAGAAGTAACACTTACGGTGTAGCATGTCACATTCTGCGGATATTACTCAGCGGTAAGATCAAGTTGTTTTCGGACAACTCGCAGGTGATATTTGAGCCGAGGGCAGACCGTATGCATTGCAGGCCGCACGATTGAGATTCATTCGTGCAAGGGTTTTTGCGATGAAATGCTACTATCGTGAAATATTGCTGTTTCGATAGCGAGTATCCGCACCCACATGAAAAGGACAGAGATGCGCAGTGCATTTGAAGCATGGGCCCAGCGCGATGGCCACATTGTTCGTCGCCGTGAGGACAAACCCGAAGAATACCTCGTCTACGAAACCCAGCGCCGCTGGGTGATCTGGCAGGCAGCCCTGGCGCACGGCGCCAAAGCGGCAGCCGAGACGCCATCGAAGTTCGCCGCAGAAGGCGCCTCCAAGGCCGTCCAGCCCGACGAGGCCGCGGTCCGCAACCGCGTGCTGAACGAAGTGCTGGACGCGTTCAGCGACCTGGACGAGAGCGCCGGCATGGAAGGCGTGCTGAAGGTCATCCAGGGCCTGAAGAAGAAGCAGAAGGCCACGGCCGAGCAGGCCTGAGGACGCAGGCTTGATCCAATACCGGCACTATAAGGGCGGCCTGTACGAGCTGGTCTGCGAGGCCACGCTCGAGGCCGACCTGACACCCATGATCATCTACCGCGCCGCGGACGGCTCGATCTGGGCGCGGCCGAAGGCCGTGTTCTTCGAGCTGCTCGAGGTCGACGGGCTGATGGTGCCGCGCTTCGCACCAGTGTCGTAGGTCGACAGCATCCCGGATCGGGGTGGAATAAAATTTCATTGATGAGCCGCGCGTGAAATAGTATTTCGCTCGCGGCTTTCGTTCGCGCGCGCCGTCCACACCGGATGCATATTGCGGTCCCTGTGCTATACACACCTGTGTCCACGCGTTTCATCGCGGGCATATGGCAGGATCACGCCAAGCCCGGCGACGCGCACATCCCGGCATGGCTCCATGCACGCGTTACGCATCGGTACCAAACGCGTGGCGTCATTGAGGCTGGGGGCCTCAATGACGTGTCCACCCTAATGTGATGGACTCCACCCTCCTGCTAACGGCATCATTGTGCCAAGCGTGCCAGATCGGGCTGGCAGGCAAAGACAAGAGGGGGAGTGACTGTGAATGCCAGCGCAAAAGTGATTGGCCTGGATATCGCCAAGGAAGTATTTGTCGGGGTAGGACAGGACCGTAACGGCAAGGTGGTCTGGAAGCGCAAGATGAAACGGAGCGAGGTACTGCGTACGTTCAGGGAGATGCGGCCGGTGGCAATAGGTATCGAAGCGTGCGCCGGTTCGCATTATTGGGTACGGGAGTTGGCGGCGTTCGGTCACGAGGTCAAACTGATCGCGGCACAGCATACCCGGGCTTTCGTGAGCGGCAACAAGAATGACACCAACGATGCCGCAGCGATCGCCGAAGCCCGGTCGAGAAGTTCGACCAAGTACGTCCCGATCAATACCCCGACCCAGCAGGATTTGCGGATGCTGCACCGTGCCCGCAGCGCATTGATGACCGAGCGTATCGCGATGATCAACCGTATTCGTGCTTTCGCTTGCGAATACGGCCGGGTATTTGCGACGGGTGTCGCAAGGTTTCGCGATGGGATCATGGCCTGGCTGGCCGATCCTGAGAATGGCCTGTCCGGTTCGTCGCTGGCGACGTTCCTGGACCTGAAGGAACAACTCGACGACAAAGAGCGCAGGATGTTGGCGTATGAACGCAAGCTGAACCAGCAAGCCAAAGTCGAGACGGCGCAAAAACTGATGGACATACCAGGGGTTGGTGCGCTGACAGCAACGGCAGTGATGGCCAGCGTGGCCGATCCACATCATTTCCGTAGCGGCCGTGATTTCGCGGCGAACCTGGGGCTTGTTCCCCGCGAACGCAGCAGTGGAGGCAAACAGCGCCTGTACGGCATCACGCGCAGGGGCGATAGCCATCTCCGAACGCTACTGAGCCACGGAGCGCAGTGCGCTGCGCAGTGCTGCCAACAAGCCCGATCGCCAATTACGCTGGGCCAGCAAGGTGGCTGAACGCCGAAATTTCAATGTGGCTGCGGTCGCATTAGCCAACAAAATGGCCAGGGTGATCTGGGCAATACTGGCACATGGCCGCAGTTATGTTCCGGTCTGGTCAAACAGCGCGATCAGACCGGCTTGAAGCACCGACAGATCGCACCAATCGAAGGAGTAACACCGTCAAGTTTGCGATGATGAAGAACGAATGATGCCAACAGGTCGGACCGGCGTCGGGCGAATCCGCTGATCGTAACGGCCCTCCAAGGCCGACACCCTAAGGATCCCGACGCGCGTATCACATCAGGGCCAGAGCACAACGAGCGCTCAACAAACAGGCCGAATAGATACACGCAACTGTTCCTCATGGCGAAATTCAATCTTCTTCTTGCAAAACGGGTGGAGTCCATAGATACGGCAAGGACCAAAAAAAACGGGCCGCATCGGCGGCCCGTCTTCATTTCCCGCTCACCGCATCAAACACGGTTCATCAGGAAGGTCGTCAGCAGCGGCACCGGACGGCCGGTCGCGCCTTTCTGTGCGCCGCTCTTCCAGGCGGTGCCGGCGATGTCCAGGTGGGCCCAGGTGTAGTTGCGGGTGAAGTTCTCCAGGAAGCAGGCCGCCGTGATCGAGGCGCCGCCCGGGGTGCCGATGTTGGCGAGATCGGCGAAGTTCGACTTCAGCTGCTCGTTGTACTGCTCGCCGATCGGCAGGCGCCAGGCGCCGTCGCCGGTCTGCTTGCCGGCGTCCAGCAGCTCGTCGGCCAGCGCGTCGTGCGCCGCGTCGTGGCGGGTGAACAGGCCGCTGTTGTGGTGGCCCAGCGAAACGATACAGGCGCCCGTCAGCGTGGCGATGTCCACGACGGCGGCCGGCTTGAAGCGCTCGGCGTAAGTGAGGGCGTCACACAGGATCAGGCGGCCTTCGGCGTCCGTGTTGAGGATTTCGATGGTCAGGCCGTTCATCGCGGTGACGATATCGCCCGGCTTCGAAGCGCGGCCCGACGGCATGTTTTCGCAGGCGGCGACGATGCCGATCACATTCAGCTTCAGACCCATTTCGCCGATCGCGCGGAAGGTCCCCA
>JBBWZO010000073.1:0-28840 GCA_039649125.1 Massilia sp.
CCGACCTCGTACGACGGCCAGGTCATGACCATCGAGCACACGCCGGGCATGGACAGCGTCTACTACGCCTATTTCGAGCCCTACTCGTGGGAACGCCACCTCGAGCTGCTCGACCGCGCGCAGATGAGCGAACACGTGCGCATGCTCGACCTGGGCTCGACCGTCGACGGCCGCGACCTGAACATGCTGGTCATCGGCGAGCCCGCAGAAGGCAAGAAGAAAGTCTGGGTCATCGCGCGCCAGCACCCGGGCGAGACGATGGCCGAATGGTTCGTCGAAGGCATGCTCGATGCCCTGCTCGATCCCGCGCACCCATTCGGACGCCAGCTGCTGAACGAATCGGTGTTTTATGTCGTCCCGAACATGAACCCGGACGGTTCCGTACGCGGCAACCTGCGCACCAACGCGGCCGGCGCCAACCTGAACCGCGAATGGCTGAACCCGACCATGGAACGCAGCCCGGAAGTCTTCCTGGTGCGCCAGAAGATGCATGAGACCGGTGTCGACCTGTGCCTGGACGTGCACGGCGACGAAGGCCTGCCCTACGTGTTCGTGGCCGGCAGCGAATCTCTGCCGAACTTCACGCCCGAGCAGGACGCGGCGCAGAAGCGCTTCATCGCAGACTTCAAGGTCGCCAGCCCCGACTTCCAGGACGTGCACGGCTACGGCGAATCGCCGTACACCGAAGAGACGCTGACCATGGGCTCGCCCCACATCACGCACGCCTTCGGCTGCCTGTCGCTGACCCTGGAACTGCCGTTCAAGGACAACGCCAACGACCCGGACCCGCAGGTGGGCTGGGATGGCGCCCGCAGCGCCCGCCTCGGTGCGGCGGTGCTGCAGCCGGTGCTGCAATCGATCCGCGCACTGAAGTAAGCACGACCGGCGCCCCGCCAGCCGGGGCGTTTTTGTTAGCTCGAAAGGAAGCAGACACATGTCCATTTTCTCCGCCCCCGTCTTCGACGCCACCGTCATCTACGACGGCCAGGAACTGTTTAAAGGCCGCGGCGCCGCCCAGGGCTGGGCCGACAAGGTGGCGAAAGAAATCGAATCCCCGGTCACGGTCGAGAAGATCGGCACCGGCTGGGCCTTGCGCGGCCAGGTCGACGGCGTCAACGTCACCTGGGGCATCTACGGCCAGCGCCTGAGCCGTATCGAGCCTGCCTGAGCGCTTCCCTGCATAGCGTTGTCATTCAGTAACGCTATGCAGGGAAGCAAGCGACCCGCTGCGACCGAACCGCACTATAATCAGCCATTCACAGCGCTGCGCAACTGGCGGCGCCACCACCACCGGTCGGGCAAGCCGCACCATCACGCCAGCATCAGCGCAGCAGTTGCCCTGGCCACCTCCATAGGCCGTACATGAATTCCGCTTCCTCCGCGCGCCCCGGGGCGCCCTCCAGCCCACGCATGTCGACCGGCATTGCCGGCCTCGACGATATCCTGGGCGGCGGCCTGACGCCGCAACGGGTCTACCTGGTGGAAGGCACGCCCGGCACCGGCAAGACCACGCTGGGCCTGCAGTTCCTGCTCGACGGCGTGGCAAAGGGCGAGAGCGGCCTGTACATCACCCTGTCGGAAACCGCGGACGAGCTGCGTGCGGTGGCCGCCAGCCACGGCTGGTCGCTCGACGCGCTGGCCATGTACGAACTGGCCAGCGACGAGGCGCTGAACCTCGACGCCCAACAGTCAGTGTTCCACCCGTCCGAAGTCGAACTGGGCGAAACCACGCGCAACGTGATGGACCAGGTCGACGCCGTGAAACCGGTGCGCGTGGTGTTCGACAGCATGTCGGAAATGCGCCTGCTGGCGCAGAACCCGCTGCGCTACCGGCGCCAGATCCTGGCCCTGAAGCAGTTCTTCGTGGCGCGCGCCTGCACCGTCCTGCTGCTCGACGATAAAAGCAGCGCCTCCGACCAGCACCTGCACAGCATCACCCACGGCGTCATCAGCCTCGAGCAGATCGCCAAGGAATTCGGCAAGGAACGCCGGCGCGTGAACATCGTCAAGATGCGCGGCATCCGTTTTCGCGGCGGCTTCCACGACTACAGCCTCGACACCGGCGGCATCACGATATACCCGCGCCTGGTGGCGGCCGAACACATCCGCGACTTCACACCGACCGTCAGCTCCAGCGGTTCCGATGGCTTCGACCGCCTGCTCGGCGGCGGCCTGGTGCGCGGCACGAATACGCTGATGGTCGGCCCGTCCGGCATCGGCAAGACCACCCTCTCCGTGCGCTGCCTGCTGGCGGCGCTCGAGCGCGGCGAGAAGGCCGCCTTCTACCTGTTCGACGAGGGTCTCGGCACTTTCTTCGCGCGCAGCGCGGCCCTCGGCATGGACCTGCACCCGTATGCTGCCAGCGGCCAGCTGCGCATCGCCCACATCGACCCGGCCGAGCTCTCGCCCGGCGAGTTCGCCCAGATGCTGCGCGACGCGGTCGAGCTGCACGAGGTCGACTTCATCGTCATCGACAGCCTGAACGCCTACCTGCAGGCGATGCCGGGCGAGCAGTACCTGACGCTGCAGATGCACGAACTGCTGTCCTACCTGAACCAGCAGGGCGTGACCACCGTCCTGGTGCTGGGCCAGCACGGCATCATCGGCGAAGTGCGCAGCGACGTCGACCTGAGCTACCTGTCCGACACCACCGTGCTGCTGCGCTTTTTCGAATCGAACGGGCGTCTGCGCCGCGCGCTCACGGTCATCAAGAGCCGCACCGCCACCCACGCGCTGAGCATCCACGAACTTCAGCTCGGCATCGATGGCGTGCGCATCGGCGCGCCCCTGGAGGGCTTCGAGGGCGTGCTGACCGGGCTGCCGAGCTATCGCGGCGGCACACCGATGATGCCGACCATTCCCGATGTCGCCAAATAAGGACGAAGAACGCATCCTGATCTTCGCGCCGCGCGGGCGCGATGCCGAGGTCATGTGCTCGGTGCTTGCCGCCGAGGGTTTTGGTTGCGACACCGTGGCCAGCTTTCCCACGTTCGTGGAGCGCATCGAGGCCGGCGCCGGTGCCGCCATCGTGGCCGAGGAAGCGCTGGCCGGCGCCGACCTGGGACGGCTGCGCGCCTGGCTCGAAAGCCAGCCGCCCTGGTCCGATTTCCCTTTCGTGGTCTTGCTGGGCAAGGCGATGGGCCTGGCGCCGCCTGACGCGGGACGCGTCCACATCGGTGAACTCGGCAACGTGATCCTGCTCGAACGCCCCCTGAGCGCGCAAACCCTGCGCAGCGCGGTAGCCGCGGCCCTGCGCGCGCGCCGCCGCCAGTACCAGGCGCGCGCCGTGCTGGCCGACCGCGAGCGCACCGCCGCGAGCCTGCGCCAGAGCCAGGAAGCGCTGGTGCACCTGAACGAAACCCTGGAAGCGCGCATCGAGGAGCGCACGCGGGCGCTGGCCCAGGCCAACGACCGCGTGATGAACGAGGTCATCGAACGCGAACGGGTGCAGCAGGCGATGGTGCAGCTGCAGAAGATGGAGGCGATCGGCCGCCTCACCGGCGGCATCGCCCACGACTTCAACAACCTGCTGAACGTGGTCCAGGGCAGCATGGACCTGATCCTCATGATGTCGAAGGACGAGGTCGCGAAGGGCCGCGCCGAGGTGGCGCGCCGCGCCTGCCAGCGCGGCGGCAAGCTGACCAGCCAGCTGCTGGCCTTCTCGCGCAACCAGAGCCTGGACCTGCGCACGCTCGACGTCGCCGCCCTGTTCGAGGGCGTGCACGAACTGGTGGCAACCTCGCTCGGCTCCAGCATCCGCCTGCACTTCGCCGTGCCGGCGCCGGGCGCCAGCATCATGGCCGACCGCAACCAGATGGAAATGGCACTGCTGAACCTGGCGATCAATGCGCGCGACGCCATGGACGGCGGCGGTGAACTGCGCTTCGAGGCAGGTGCGGCAACGCCCCCAAGCGGGCTTTTGCCGGAGGGCGACTATGTCCGCATCGCCGTCACCGACAGCGGCCCAGGCATGCCGCCGGAAATCGCGGCGCGCGTGTTCGAGCCCTTTTTTACGACCAAGGGCGTCGGCAAGGGCACCGGCCTGGGCCTCTCCCAGGTGTACGGCATGGCGCAGCAGTCCGGCGGCGCGGCGCGCATCCTGAGCGAACCCGGCGTGGGCACCACGGTGGAAATCTGGCTGCGCGCGGCGGGCGGGCTGGGCGAGGCGGAACCGTCGCCGGCACCGGCCGTCGAAGCGGCGGCGCGCCCCGGCGTGCAAATCCTCGTGGTCGAGGACGACGACTTCGTGCGCGCCTCGATGGTCGAATCGCTGCAGGCGCTCGGCCACACGGTTGCGCAGGCGGCCGACGGCGAGGCGGGACTGCGCGAACTGGAGCATGTCCGGCCCGACCTGCTCATCACCGACTACCTGATGCCGGGCATGACCGGCGCCGAACTGGTGCGCCGTGCACGCGTGCAACTGCCGGGCGTGCCGATGATCATCGCGACCGGCTATGCCGACATGAAGGCGATCGAAGCGGTCATCGGCGACGACATGCTGCTGCGCAAACCCTTCCAGCTGGCCGAACTGGCGGACGTCGTCGAGCGCGCGCTGCAGAAGGTGGGGAAGGTGGAAAGGGAAACGGCGACGGGCGCTGCGTAAGGGCGCGCCCTGACGGGCAGGCCTGCGCACGCGGAAAAGAAGAAGAATTACAGCTGCACGCCCAGGTGTTTCTCGATCCAGGCGTGCGCATCCTCGATGGTGTCGAAGTGCACGGTCGCGATCGCCGTCTTGTCGCTCGCCAGGCAGCTGACATACACGCGCTTCTCGTCGGCCGAACTGAGCAGGTCGGATTGCGGCGCCAGCTCGACCGAAACCACCAGGTCCAGGTTCAGCAGGACCGCCTTCTTCGGGTTGTTTTCCTTGTCGATACGAACGAATTTACTCACGGCTTTCCTTTGTTGAACCAAATTTACTTTTGAGAGCGCCTGACAACGCCTCAGGGCAAGCCCTGAGGGCGAGGCGTCATCGTCGAAGACAGTACGTTCGTACGGCTAGACGAATGCAACGCCGCCATGGGGTGTTGTCAGGTGCTCTTATTCGCCTGCGATGACCATCTTTTCTATCAGGATCGAGCCGGTCGACTTGTTGCCGCGCACCAGGACATCGTTGCCGACGCCGACGATTTGCTGGAACATCTCGCGCATGTTGCCGGCGATCGTGATTTCCTCGACCGGGTACTGGATGACGCCGTCCTCGACCCAGTAGCCCGAGGCGCCGCGCGAGTAGTCGCCGGTGACGTAGTTGACGCCCTGCCCCATCAGTTCGGTGACCAGCAGGCCGGTGCCCATCTTGCGCAGCATGCCCTCAAAGGTGTCGGCCAGCTTCGTCTCATCCGAGGTGAAGGCCAGGTTGTGCGAGCCGCCGGCGTTACCGGTGGTTTGCATGCCCAGTTTACGGGCCGAATACGAGGACAGGAAGTAGCCCTGCAGGACGCCGCTGTCGACGACCTTGCGGCGCACGGTGCGCACGCCCTCTTCATCGAAGGGGGACGAGCCCACTTCGCCGATCAGGTGCGGGTCTTCGATGATTTGCACGTGCTCCGGGAAGATCTGCTTGCCGAGCGAGTCGAGGAGAAAACTCGACTTGCGGTAGAGCGAGCCGCCCGAGGTGGCCTGAACAAAAGCACCCAGAAGCCCCGCTGCCAGCGGGGCTTCAAACAACACCGGGCAGGTGCGGGTGCTCAGCTTGCGCGCATTCAGGCGCGCCAGGGCGCGCTCGGCGGCGTAGCGGCCCACCGCTTCCGGTTTCGCCAGCTTTTTCGGGTCGCGCGCCGAGGTGTACCAGTCGTCGCGCTGCATTTTGTTGCCCTTGCCGGCGATCGGCGCCACCGACATCGTGTGGCGCGAGAACGGGTAACCGCCGATGAAGCCGCGCGTGTTGGCGGCAACAAAGTGGGACTGCTGCACGTAGACGCTGGCGCCTTCGCTGTTGCTGATGCGGCGGTCGACCTCGAACGCGGCGTTCTCGCAGCGCTGGGCCAGTTCCACGGCTTCCTCGGTCGAGATCTGCCACGGGTAGCACAGGCGCAAATCGCGCGGGTTCATTTCCAGCATGTCGGCGTCGGGCAGGCCGGCGGCATCGTCTTCGGCGGTGAAGCGGGCGATGTTCCAGGCCGCTTCCACGGTGGCTTTCAAGGACACCTCGGAAAAATCGGAGGTGCTGGCGTTGCCGCGGCGCTGGCCGGCATACACGGTGACGCCGATGCCCTTGTCCTTGTTTTGCTCGATCGTTTCGATCTTGCCACGACGTACCGACACCGACAGTCCGCTACCCTCGCTGATTTCCACCGACGCGTCGGTGGCGCCCTGTTCGCGGGCGAACGCGAGCACGTTGCGCGCCAGTTCTCGCAACTGGTCCTGGGTATGGGTGAAAACGGTGTCGTTCATGTCGTGTTTTTCGTGACGAGCCCTAAAACAGTTATCATAGCAGCCGTTTACTGTTTTTACTGATCGGCTCAGCGCCAATCGGATCATCCAATACCATGCCTAATGCAAACCGCGGCTCCGTGGGCTTCAAGTCCAACGAGTTCGAGCAAGAATACGAACGCCCATCGAAGTCTGAACTCAAGCGCCAGATGAACGAGTTGCAGAAGCTCGGCGAGCAGCTCGTCGACGAGCCGCGCGACCGCGTCAAGCGTGTGCCGATGCCGGAAGACGTCAAGGACGCCATCCTCGAGTGCCAGACCATCACCAACCACGAGGGGCGCCGCCGCCAGCTGCAGTTCGTCGGCAAGAAGATGCGCACCCTGAGCGAAGAGGAAGTGGCCGTCATCCAGCGCACCATCGACAGCTGGAAGGGTGCCTCGAAGGCCGAGACGGCCGCGCTGCACGCGCTCGAGCGCCGCCGCGAAAAGCTGCTGACCGACGACAAGGCACTGACGACCCTGCTCGAAGAACACCCGGAACTGGACGTGCAGCATCTGCGCACCCTGATCCGCAACGCGCGCAAGGAGCAGGCGGAAAACAAGCCGCCGAAGGCCTACCGCGAACTGTTCCAGATCCTGAAGGAGCTGGGCAAGAAGAGCGCGCCGGCCGCATCCGGCAAGGACGGCGAGGACGAGGCGGATGACGATGAGCCAGCAGACGAGTAAGGACGCCGCACTGGCTCAGGATATGGCTCAGGAGCTGGTGATTGGCCTGGTCTCGGTTTCCGACCGCGCCAGCGGCGGCGTCTATGAGGACAAGGGCATCCCGGCGCTGCAGGACTGGCTGGCCTCGGCCATCAGCACGCCATACCGTGTGGAAGCGCGCCTGATCCCCGACGAGCGCGCACAGATCGAATCGACCCTGGTCGAACTGGTCGACACGGCGCGCTGCCACCTGGTGCTGACCACCGGCGGCACCGGCCCGGCGCGGCGCGACGTCACGCCCGAGGCGACCCTCGCCGTCGGCACCAAGGAAATGCCGGGCTTCGGCGAGCAGATGCGCCAGATCAGCCTGCGCTTCGTGCCGACCGCCATCCTGTCGCGCCAGGTCGCCGTGATCCGCGAGACACCGGACCACGCGGCGCTGATCATGAATCTGCCAGGCCAGCCGAAAGCGATCAAGGAAACGCTGGAGGGATTAAGGGGTGCTGACGGAAACGTCGCCGTTGGCGGCGTTTTCTCCGCCGTCCCCTACTGCATCGACCTGATCGGCGGCCCCTACATGGAAACCAATCCGGCCGTGACCGTCGCCTGGCGCCCAAAGTCGGCCCAGCGTCCAGCCCCCCCCACCCAGGACAACGCATGAGCGATCTGCTGCAAAACATCGAAATCGAAACCGCGCCCAATCCGACGGCCGCGATCATCTGGCTGCACGGCCTGGGCGCCGACGGCAACGACTTCGTGCCGCTGGTGCGCGAACTGAACTTGACCGGCCTGGCCGGCATCCGCTTCGTCTTCCCGCACGCGAAGACGATTCCGGTGACGATCAACGGCGGCTACGTGATGCGCGCCTGGTACGACATCACCGGCGCCGAACTGACCCGGCGCGAAGACGAAACCGGCCTGCGCGACTCGCAGCGCGACGTCGAGGCCCTGATCGCACGCGAAAAGGCGCGCGGCATCCCGGCCTCGAGGATCATCCTGGCCGGCTTCTCGCAAGGCTGCGCGATGACGCTGCAGACCGGCCTGCGCCACCCGGAAAAGCTGGCCGGCATGCTCTGCCTGTCGGGCTACCTGCCGCTGCATACGCACGTGCCGCACGAGCGCACCGAGGAAAGCATCGACACCCCGATCTTCATGGCGCACGGCCGCCAGGACCACGTGGTGCCCTTCACCCGCGCCGAACAGTCGTGCGACATCCTGAAGGAACTGGGCTACACGATCGAATGGCACGAATACCAGATGCAGCATTCGCTGTGTTTCGAGGAAGTGCAGGACATTTCAGCGTGGCTGAGAAAAGTACTGGCTTAACCAAGCCTCACCTACGGGAGTGTAAGAACGCCTGACAAAGTTCCAGGGCAAGGCACATCGTCGAAGACAGTACGCTAGTACGGCGAGACGATGCAACGCCGCCATGGAGCTTTGCCAGGCGCTCTTGGCTCCCGTTTTACATTGGAGGGCTATACCATGGCCAAGAAAGAAGAACTCGACGAAGAAACGATGGCTCTAATCAACTGGTGCATTGAGGTTGAACGGCATCTGGTGGCTGGCGGCGCCACGCAGAAGCAGGCGCAGGAGCACATCGAGGAACAGGTCGAGTGGTTTACCGACCTGTTCTATGACGGCTTGACGCCGGAAGAAGCGGCGAAGGAAGCGCTGGCGTAACACATTCCCCCGGCGGCACTTTGCGTGCCGCCTACTCCGGCAACGGCGCCGCGCTCGACACCGGCACCTCGGTGCGCGCGGTGTTCATCACCATCGCCAAAAACGTGTAGTAGCCGTTCAATCCCATCAAATCGACCACGCCCTGCTCGCCGAACAGCGCCAGCGCATCGGCATAGGTCCGGTCCGACACTTCCTTGTTCTGGTGCAACTCGATACAAAAATCGTGCACCACCGATTCGTCCACCAGCATGTCCTGGGGCCGCTCGCGCCGCGCGATCGCATTGATCACGCTCTGCGGCACGCCGACCTGGGCCGCGATCGGCGCATGGATCGCCCACTCCACCCCCTGGTTCCACTGGCGCGCCGTGACCAGGATCGCCAGCTCCGACAGCCGGACTCCGATCGCACTGCGGTAGCGCAGGTATTCACCCATGCGCTGGGCGTTTTCGAGCAGTTCCGGGCTGCGCAGCAGGGGCACGAAGGGGCCGTAGAGCGCGCCGCGCGGGCCGTTGATGACCGCTTCGGCGGCGCGGCGCTGGGCGTCGGTCAGCTGGTCCGGCGGAATGGGGCGGAGGCGATCGCTCATGGTCAGCCTTATGAAAGTTCATGAAAGTATCTGAACGGAAAAATATTCGCACAGCTTCCGTCAAAGATCAAAGGAATCCAGCGCCGACAAGCTTATTGTCAACCGTCAACTTTTTCGTTGGAGGAACGGTCCATGAGCTACATCATCCACCGCAGCCTGCACCAGACGCCGCCGGTCGCAAGCAGCGCCTCGGGCATCACGATTTTCGACACTGCCGGCAATGCCTATCTCGACGCCAGCGGCGGTGCGGCCGTGTCTTCGCTCGGGCATGGGCACCCGGACGTGATCGCGGCCATGCACCGCCAGATCGACCGCTGCGCTTACGCCCACACGGCCTTCTTCACCACCGAGGTCGCCGAGGAACTGGCCGAACGGCTGGTGGCCCAGGCCCCGGCGGGCATCGAGGCCGTGTACCTGGTCTCGGGCGGCTCGGAGGCGATGGAAACCGCGCTGAAGCTCGCCCGCCAGTATTTCGTCGAAAGCGGGGAAACGGGCCGCTCGACCTTCATCGCGCGCCGCCAGAGCTACCACGGCAATACGCTGGGGGCGCTGGCGGTGGGCGGCAACGAGTGGCGCCGCAAACCGTTCGCGCCGCTACTGATGGACGTGCCGCGCGTCGCCCCCTGCTACGAGTACCGCGACCGCCCGGAGCGCCAGAACGTCGACGACTACACGGCGCTGCTCCTCGACGAACTGGAAACGGCGATCATGGCGGCCGGACCCGAGCGGGTCATCGGTTTCGTGGCCGAGCCGGTTGTGGGCGCCACCGGCGGCGCGATTCCGCCTACGCCCGGCTACTTCAAGGGCGTGCGCGCGATCTGCGACCGCCACGGCATCCTGTTCATCGCCGACGAAGTCATGTGCGGGATGGGCCGCACCGGCACCATGTTCGCCATCGAGCAGGACGGCGTGGCGCCCGACATCATAGCGGTGGCCAAGGGGCTCGCGGGCGGCTACCAGCCGGTGGGCGCGGTGCTGGCGCAAGGGGCGATCGTCGACCGCCTGCGCCACGGCAGCGGCAGTTTCCTGCACGGGCACACCTACATCGGGCATCCGGTGGCGGCGGCGGCGGCCCTCGCCGTGCAGCAGGTAATCGCACGCGACGGCCTGCTGGAGCAGGTGCAAAAACGCGGCGCGACGCTCAGGCGCATGCTGGGCGACGTCTTCGGCAAGCACGAACACGTGGGAGACATCCGCGGACGCGGGCTCTTTGTCGGGATCGAGCTGGTGCAGGACCGCGCGACCAAGGAACCGTTTGCGCCTGCGCGCAAGCTGCATGCGGCGATCAAGACGGAGGCGATGGCGCGCGGCCTGATGGTGTATCCGATGGGCGGGACCATCGACGGCCAGCGCGGCGACCATATCCTGCTGGCGCCGCCCTTCATCGTCAGTGCGCCGGAGTTGTCGGAGATCGTCGCACGGCTGGCGGAGGCGGTGGACGCGGCGATAAAAGCGTAACCGGACGCGTGCCGGAGAGACGTAGGGTGGGCACCCCGTGCCCACGCGAACGTATGCGTTCCGTCTGCGCTTTTGAAGGTGAGCCCTATGTTCAATCGTCAACGCTCGCATGAGCGCATCGTTAGCTCGACGTTCCGCGTGGGCACGGGGTGCCCACCCTACGCCGCGATTATTTCGGAAACGCCACCACTTCCGCCTGCTGTTCCCCGAGTCCCGCAATCCCGAGGCGCAGCGTGTCTCCCTTCTTCAGGAAGCGCTGCGGTTTTCTCGCCATGCCGACGCCCGGCGGCGTGCCGGTGGTGATGATGTCACCCGGCTCCAGCGTCATGAAACGCGACACGTAGCTGACGATCTGCGCGACGGTAAAAATCATGTTCGACGTGTTCCCGGTCTGCATGCGCTTGCCGTTCAGTTCCAGGTACAGGTCGAGGTCCTGCACGTCGTACACGTCGTCGCGCGTGACCAGGAAGGGGCCCACCGGGCCAAAGGTATCGCAGCCTTTTCCTTTATCCCACTGCGAACCCATCTCGAACTGGTAGGCGCGTTCCGACACGTCGTTCACGACGCAGTAGCCGGCCACGAATTTCAAGGCCTCTTCCTCGCTCACGTACTGGGCGCGGGTGCCGATCACGACGCCGAGTTCCACTTCCCAGTCGGTCTTCTTCGAGCCCTGCGGCAGGCGAATCGGGTCGTCCGGGCCATTCAGGCAGCTGATGGCCTTGGTGAAGAAGACCGGCTCGGTCGGCGCCGCCGCACCGGTCTCGGCGGCGTGGTCGGCGTAGTTCATGCCGATGCCGATGAATTTGCCGATGCCTTTCACGGGCACGCCCATGCGCGGATTGCCGCGTACCAGCGGCAGCGTCGCCGGGTCGATCTTTGCGAGCTTGCGCAGCGCGCGGTCGCCCAGGACCGAGGCGTCGATGTCGGCAATGACGCCGGACAGGTCGCGCAGGCGCCCTTCGTCGTCGAACAGTCCTGGTTTTTCCTTGCCGGGGCGGCCGTAGCGTACCAATCTCATCGTATTTTCCTGTCGTTCGTGTCGCCTGCCTGCGCCACCGCGGCGCATCAGGGGCTCGCATGATACCAAGGATGCGCGTGCTATTTTCCCGGCGCCAGCAGATACGCACTCATGTCGAGCGCATCGCGTTCGCTCACGCCCATGGCCGGCATGGCGGTGTGCGGGTCGATCGACTGCGGGTGGCGAATCCAGCGCACCAGGTTGCCCTGGTTATTCGGCAGGCCGCCGGCAATGAAACGGCGCTCGGCCAGGTCGAGCAGCGGGCGGCCGACATAGGTTTCCGGGCCGCTGATGCCGGGGATCATGTGGCAGGTGCGGCAGGCATGCTGGGCCAGCGCGGCGCGTCCGCGCTCCGGATCGCCCTGCAGGCCGGTCGGCGGACGTTGTCCCTGGCCGCAGCCGGCCAACAGCGCCAGCGCCAGGGCGGACAGGAGAATGCGCGCGTTCATGGCGCCACCCCTGCGGCGGCAGGCGCCGCCGCCGCCGTGGCCGACACGAGCGCCGACGGATTGACCGTCACCGGGACCGGCGCCGTCGCCGCCGCATAGTCGCGCGCGGAGAGCGTCGGCAGCACCTGCATGAACGCGACGACGGCCCACAGGTCGGCGTCGCTCAGGTGGAACTGCCAGGCCGGCATCCCGCTCATCTTGATGCCGTGCCGCGTGATCCAGTACAGCTCGCGCGGCTGCCAGCGCGCGCTGGCGTCGATCAGGGGACCGGGCAAAGGCTGCATGCTCTGGCCGATCTTGGTCTGCGCATCGCCCGGGCCGCCATGGCACTGGGCGCAATTGGCCGCGTACACGTGCGCGCCACGCGCCACCTGCTGCGGCGCACCGAGCGCGGGCACTTGTATTTCGCTGGCGTGGTTGCTGACGGAGTAGCGCATGCCTTCCTCCAGCAGGGTGTATACCGGCTGCAGGTGCTGGGCGGAGGCGGAAATGTCGTACCAGCCGGCGCGCCAGACCACCAGCCCGCCGGCGGCACCCGCGACACCTGCCAGCACCAGGGTGGCGGCGGCGGTCTTCAGGATCAGGCGGGTTCGGTTCGAAGGCATCGGTCGTGGTTCGCTGGGTGCGCACTGTTGAAAAAATGATATCGCTCTTCTTGTATTATATAGAGCCATCCGCCTTCGCTCGGTTCAATTGTGCGCAATCATTTTTTACGCTCCGTCCCCTCCCCCCGCTTCGCTGCCCTGCTGGCCATGGCGCTGCTGGCCGGCTGCGGCAAACGCGACATGCAGCCAGGCGTGAGCGGCGGCGATCCCGTCCAGGGCCAGCGCCTGATGGCGCAATACCAGTGCACGGCCTGCCACGCGATTCCCGAAGTGCCGGGCGCTGCCGGCAATGCCGGGCCGCCGCTCGACCAGTTCGGGCGGCGCAGCTACATCGCCGGCGGTATCCCGAATACGCCCGACGCCCTGACGCGCTGGCTCGACAATCCGCAAGCCATGAAGCCCGGCACCCCGATGCCGGACCTCGGCGTGTCGCCCGCCGAGGCGCGCCACATGGCGGCCTACCTGCTCACGTTGAAATGAGCGCTGCGATGAATACGCCCCTGCAGTCGGTGCTGCACCCGGCCGGGCCGGATGCCGCCATCATCGCGCAGCTGACCTGGGTCCTGTTCGCTGGCGGCACGCTCATTTTCGTGGCCGTGATGGCGCTGGTGGTGCTCGCGATGCGGCGCACGGCGCGTCCAGTACGGCCCCGGGTATGGATCCTGGGCGCCGGCATCGCCTTCCCCGTCACGGTGCTCAGCGCCCTGCTGGTGTGGAGCACCCTGCGCAGCGCCGAACTGACGCCGCAGACCTCGCGCGGCGCCATGAGCATCGGGGTTACCGCGAAGATGTGGTGGTGGGAAGTGCGCTACCACGACCCGGCCAGCGGGCGCGAAGTCGCCGCCGCCAACGAGATCCGCATCCCGGTCGGCAAGCCGGTTTACCTCGGCCTGACGTCGAGCGACGTGATCCACAGCCTGTGGGTTCCGGCCCTGAACGGCAAGATGGACACGATCCCGGGCCGCATCAACGGCCTGACCCTGCAGGCCGATAAACCCGGCATCTACCGCGGCCAGTGCGCCGAGTACTGCGGCGAGCAGCACGCGCGCATGGCGCTGCACGTGGTGGCCATGCCCCAGGCCGAATTCGACCGCTGGCTGGCGAACGAGGCCCGGCCGGCGCGCGCGCCCGACAGCGCCCTGCTCGAACGCGGGCGCGCCGCCTTCCTCGCCCAGCGCTGCCAGAGCTGCCACACGATCCGCGGCGTGGCGGAAGATAGCCGCCTCGGCCCCGACCTGACCCACGTGGGCAGCCGCATGCACATCGGCGCCGGCACCCTGCGCAACCACCGCGGCACGCTGGCCGGCTGGATCGCCGATCCGCAAGCCATCAAGCCGGGCGTGCGCATGCCCGCCGCCCTGGACATCGACGGGGAGACACTGAACGCGCTCGCCACCTACCTCGAGCACCTGAAATGACGCATACCGCCACCGACGCATCCCTTCCCACGGACCTGCCAAGCTCGCTTCCCCGTCCCGAGGGAGAATTCGAACGTTTGAAGGAGGTGTGGCGCACCCCGACCGGCCTGCGCTTCCTCACCAGCGTGAACAACACCAGCATCGGCCTGCTGTATATCGGCACGGCGCTGCTGTTCTTCCTGCTGGCGGGCATACTCGGCCTCTTGATGCGCACCCAGCTGGCGGTGCCGGAGAACGGCCTGCTCGGAAACGCAACCTACAACCAGGTCTTCACCATGCACGGCACGGTGATGATGTTCCTGTTCGCGATTCCCATCGTCGAGGCGCTGGCCGTCTACCTGCTGCCGAACATGCTGGGCGCGCGCGATTTACCCTTCCCGCGCCTGTCGGCCTACGCCTACTGGGCCTATGCGATCGGCGGCCTGGCCTTCTTCTGCACGCTGTTCTTCGGTCTGGCGCCCGACGGCGGCTGGTTCATGTACCCGCCGCTCACCGGCAAGGCGTATTCGCCGGGCCTGAACGCCGACTTCTGGCTGCTCGGGATCGGCTTCATCGAGATCTCGGCGATCGCCGGCGCCATCGAGCTGATCGTCGGCATCCTGTTCACCCGGGCGCCGGGCATGACGCTCGCACGTATGCCGGTGTATGCCTGGGCGATGCTGGTGGTGGCCGTGATGATCGTGTTCGCCTTCCCCGCCATCATCGCCGGCACCATGCTGCTGGAGATGGAGCGCGCCTTCGACTGGCCTTTCTTCATCGCTGAACGCGGCGGCGACCCGATCCTGTGGCAGCACCTGTTCTGGTTCTTCGGCCACCCCGAGGTCTACATCATCTTCCTGCCGGCGGCCGGCATGGTCTCGACCATGATCCCGACCATCGCCGGCACGCCCCTGGTCGGCCGGCGCGCGATCATCGTGGCGCTGGTGATCGTCTGCTTCTTCAGCTTCGCGCTGTGGGCGCACCACATGTTCACGGCCGGCCTGGGCGTGATGACGATGAGCTTCGTCTCGGCCGCCAGCATGGCGGTGGCGGTGCCGACCGGGATCCAGGTGTTCGGCTGGATCGCCACGCTCTGGAAGGGGAAAGTGTCGATGACCTCGCCGGCGCTGTTCCTCGGCGGCTTCATGTTCATTTTTGTCCTCGGCGGCCTGACGGGCGTGATGGTGGCGGTGCTGCCCTTCGACTGGCAGGCGCACGACACCTACTTCATCGTCGCCCACCTGCATTACGTGCTGGTCGGCGGCATGGTGTTCCCGGTGTTCGCCGGCCTGTACTACTGGCTGCCGCTGATCAAGGGCCAGCGCCTGTCCGAGCGGGTCGGCAAATGGGTATTCTGGCTGATGTTCGGCGGCTTTAATATTGCCTTCTTCCCGATGCACATCACCGGCCTGCTCGGCATGCCGCGCCGGGTCTACACCTACCAGGCGGAAATGGGTTGGGATGCGCTGAACATGGTGTCCACGGTGGGCGCCTTCGTGTTCGCCAGCGGCGTGCTGCTGTTCGCTGTCGACACGGTGCGCACCCTGCGCCGCCCGGAAAAGCCGGTCGGCAACCCGTGGAATGCCGCGACCCTCGAGTGGCTGCCGTCGGAGTCGTATGCCACGCGCAGCATTCCCGAGGTGCATTCGGCCGACCCGCTGTGGGACCAGCCGGGCCTGTCCGAGCAGGTCGAAGCCGGCCAGCACTACCTGCCCGGCACGGCCAGCGGCAAGCGCGAGACGATCGCCACCAGCCCGGTCGCCGGCAAGCCGATGTTCCTGATGATCCTGCCGGGCGACAGCTGGCTGCCCTTCGTCGCGGCGGCCGGCACCGCCGGCTTCTTCCTGCTGTTGACGGTCAAGATGATGGTCGTTGCCTGGACCTGCGGCATCATCGCCGTCGTGTCCACCATCGTCTGGCTGTGGGGCCTGGACCGCGTGCCGCCGATCGCCTCGGCGAAGGTCTCGGACACGCTGACGCTGCCCGTGGGCGGACGCGGCAGGACGTCCCAGTCGTGGTGGGCGACCATCATCATGCTGGTGGTGGATGCGACCATCTTCGCTTCGCTCGTCTTTTCCTACATCCACATCTCGATGCGCCTGGAAGTGTGCCCGCCGCCCTCGGCCACCCTGCCCGACCGGATGTGGCCGATGCTGTCCGGTGCCCTGCTGGCGGCAGGTTCCAGCCTGATGCTGCTGGCCGGGCGCGGCATTGGCAAGCGTTGGCTGCCCTGGCTGGTGCTGGCGGCCCTGGGCTGCACCGCGGCGGGCTTCCTGGTCGACCTGCACGGCTACAATCTGGCGGGCCTGGCGCCGACCTCGCAGGCCTGGAGCGCGACGATCGCCGCCATCGTCGCCTACCAGGGTTTCCACGTGGTGGTGCTCGCGCTGGCCGGCGTGTACCTGGCCGCGCGCGCCTGGTCGGGGCGCCTGACGGACAGGAGCCGCGCCACCTTCGACAACACCGCCCTGATGTGGCATTACACGACGCTGCAGGGCATCATCGGCGCGCTCGCGGTGCACGTCGTGCCCCTGCTGATGGAGTAAATCATGGAGTTGCTGAGGCGCGAACGCTTCCTGCGAAAACTGCTGCGAGGGACCCTGCCGCTGCTGGTGTGGGCGGCGCACTTCGGCGCGTGCTACGTGCTGGTGGCGTTTCAATGCAGCCCGGCCGGCTTCGCGCCGGGCAATCCGCACCGGCTGCCGCTGGTCCTGATGACGCTCGCGGCGCTGGCGGCGTGCGGCGCCCTGGCCTGGCGTGCACGCGGCACGCTGGAAGGCGGCGACGAGCAGACGGCCCTGCTGGACTGGGCGGCGGCCGGGTCGGCGCTGCTGGCGTTTGTCGGGATCGCGTGGACCTCGGTGCCGCTGTGGTTTGTCGATAGCTGCGCGTAACACGTAGGGTGGACGGCTCTACCGAATACGGCGCATGCCCGTAACGCATGTGCCGTCCACGCGTTCAACCACCGCTGGGCCGATCGCGATGGTTCGACGGCCGGGTGACGCGTGGACGGCGCCACGTCCGCAGATATTCACATGCCCGGGTGGAGCTGTCCACCCTACGTCGCCGAGTCTTTCGGGCTTATTGCCCCGCCCGCACGCGCCAGACGACGTTGCCGACATCGTCGGCCACCAGCAGCGCGCCCGCCTTGTCGATCGCCACGCCCACCGGGCGACCGAGGGCGTTTTCGTCCTGGTCGACGAAACCGGTCAGCACCTCGACCGGTTTGCCGTTCGGCTTGCCGTTCGCGAACGGGACGAACACCACGTCGTAGCCGGACAGCGGCTTGCGGTTCCAGGAACCGTGCTGGCCGATGAAGGCGCCGTTGGCAAACTGCGGACCGAGCTTCGCGCCGTCGGCGAAGCTCAGGCCGAGGGCGGCGACGTGGGCGCCCAGCGCATAATCGGGGACGATGGCTTTCGCCACCAGGTCCGGGCGCGGCGGCTTGGCCCGCTCGTCGACGTGCTGGCCATAGTAACTGTACGGCCAGCCGTAGAAGCCGCCCTCCTTCACCGAGGTCAGATAGTCGGGCACGAGGTCGCTGCCGATCTCGTCGCGTTCGTTCACGACCGTCCACAGCACGCCCGTCTGCGGCTCCCAGGCCATGCCGTTCGGGTTGCGCAGGCCCGAGGCGAACAGGCGCGTTGCGCCGCTCCTGATGTCGACTTCGAGGATGGCGGCGCGGTTGACTTCATTCTCCATGCCGTTTTCGCCGACATTGCTGTTCGAGCCGACCGTGGCGTAGAGCTTGCCACCATCGCGGCTGGCGATGATGTTCTTGGTCCAGTGGTGGTTCAGCCCGGCCGGCAGCGGCGCCACCTTCTGCGCCGCCTCGGTGATCTCGAGGGCGCCGGCCTTGTACGGGAAGCGCACGATGCCGTCGGCGTTCGCCACGTACAGGGTCTCGCCCACCAGCGCCATGCCGAACGGCGAATGCAGGCCCTTGAGGAAGGCCGTCCGCGTTTCGGCCACGCCGTCGCCATCAAGGTCGCGCAGCAGCGTGATGCGGTCGGCGCTCGGCACCCCCGCCCCCGCCCGTTCCTGGACCTTCTTCATGATCCAGGCGCGGATGCCCGACCTTTTGGTCTCGGGCGTCTGCGGCTTGTTCGATTCGGCCACCAGCACGTCGCCGTTGGGCAGCACGTGCAGCCAGCGCGGGTGGTCCAGGCCGCTGGCCAGGGCATCGACCTGCAGGCCCTGGGCCGCCAAGGGCTTACCGCCCTGCGGCCAGCCCTTGGCCGGCGCAATGTCCACCGTCGGGATCAGGCTCTTGTTCGGCGCCGGCAGCGTCGGCGTGGGACCGACGCCGGCGCCGACGGGAAGGGTCGACCTGCCGCCGCAGGCGCCAAGAGTGAGCAGGAGGGCTGCAGCCAGGGCTGAAGGTAAGGCTTTTGAGGACTGGGGGCGCATGGTGATCCTCCTGGGACGGAAATCGAACCGACGATTTGACGATTCTAACGAAAAAGACAATACCGTCGCGTTCTATTCCACGCAATCGCCATGCACCGTTCATGCGACGGTCTGCACCTCCTCGACATCGACCTCCCTCCGCGCCGACGCCGGTCCCACCCGCTGGCGCGCCCATCCCAACAGGCCCGGCAACTGCAGCAGCACCAGCAGCCCGAACGCCGCCTGGTAAGCCACCGCCGGGTAGCGGCCGGCGGCGTCGGGCTGCCAGAGACCGACCACCAGGCCAAATCCCGCCTGCACCAGGAAGGCGCCGACAAAAATCAGGAGGTTCAGGCAAGTAGAGGCGCGCCCGGTCAACTCGCGCGGCACGGTCTGGGCGACGATGGCATATTCCATGCCGGTGATGGTGCCCACCAGCGTAAACAGCACCGCGAGCAACTGGTAACTGGGTGCATAGTTCAACACGATCATGCATTGCACCCCAACGAAAGCGGCCACCCCGACCCCAGCCAGGTCGAGTGGCTTGATGCCGCGCCGCGCCGCCCTTTCAGTCCCGATGCCCACGGCGACCGCACCGAAGATCACCGCAGCCATGCTCATGTACAGCAAGTAGGCCACGGCGGCGTCGGAAAAGCGTGCCACATCGGTCAGCCAACGCCCGATCCACAGGCCCTGGATGCCGAAGAAAATCGTGTGGGGGATCAGGATCAGGGAGGTGGTCTTGCGAAACGCGGGCTCGCGGTAGATGTCGAGCACCGACTGCACGGTCGGCATCCTGGTGGGGCGCACCGGCGCTTCACGCGGGGCCACCAGCCAGATCAATATGCCGGCACACGCCGTCAGCGCGGCGAGCGCAACAAACAGGCCGCGCCAGTCCGTGTGTTCCAGGACCATGCGCACCGGCATGGTGGCCGAGGCCGAACCGAGCCCGCCGACGGCGAGCAGGTAGCCATGCACCGAAGGCACCTTGCCCGGCGCGATCCAGGTCGAGATCACCTTCACGGCCGACATGAAGCAGGCGCCCAGACCGAGTCCGATCAGGGCACGCGCAAAGACCAGTTGGGCAAAGCTTTCCCCTTTCGCGAACAGCAGCGTGCCCGTTGCGGCTACCAGCATCAGCACCAGTTGCACTTTGCGTGGACCATAGCGATCGAGCGCCATCCCGACCGGCAGCTGCACCAGGGCATAGGACAGGAAAAAGACGCTGGTGAGCAATCCAAGCTGGCCCGGGCTGAGCGACAGCGAAGCGACCAGGTCGCGCGCCAGCAGCGAGTTCACGTTGCGTAGCAGCAGCGACAAGTAGTGCCCGAACGCGAACGGCAGGAACACGTAAAAAAATATTGCGACGCCGGAAAGCCGGTTCGGCTCCGCGTCGCTGTCGACAAGGGCGCGCATGATCGGTCAGGCCGGTTCAGGGATGGCACGGCGCTCAGGCGAACTGCCCCGGGCGGACTGGCCGATCGGGATCACACTGTCGTGCGCGCTGGCATCCGCGTCGGCGATCTCGAAGAAGAAGTGTTTGCGGCCGAAGGCCGGCACCAACTGGTGGAGCCCGGTCGCGTCGGGGTCGAACCCCGCGAAGACCAGCGGGTCGCCGCCAGTGACCAGGACGTCGCTCACCTCCGGGTGGGCGCGAAGATAGGTGACCAGCCCGGCCGCGGCGCGCGCATCGAGCTTCATCGTGTCCATGGTGGCGAACTGGGGTGGACGCCCGCAGGAAGCGCAATGGGCATGGCAGGTCCGTGCGCCGCTGGGGAAGAATTGCACGGTGTCTTCATACTTGTGCTGCAGGCCCCGCTGCAACACGCGGTCCAATACCGGCACGCTGTGCGTATCCTGGCCAGCCCAGCGCGGATTCATGCGCATCTGGATCCGGCGCGCCATGTCGGCAATGGCTGCCGCGTTTTTCTTGAACAGCACCAGTTCCCGTAATTGTGCGTACTCCTCGGCCGGCAGCATGTCGCGCTGGGGGAAGGTCAGCCGGAAAATCGGATCGTCGGGAATGTTATGCCAGTCGATCAGCTGCTCAAGGACGAACCGGTTCGTCCGGAACGGCATCACATGCGACAGCACCTGCACAGCTTCCTGCTGGTCAGCACTCATCCACTGCCACTGGCGGGCCAGCAATATCGTCTGGCGGGTATAGGGCCTGAACTTGGACGGCGTTGGTTCGGTAATCACGGCATTCTCCAAGAGGGGGAGCAATGTTAAAAAGAAACTATTGTTTCTCTTTGGAACAATATTAGAGCTTGCACATGCGCAACGAGTTGCAGAGAATCAACAAATCGACCATGTAAAAAGTTACCTTTTAGAAATTAATTTCGTCTCGTTCGTGAGGTGTGACACCGCTTTGCCTAGGTGGGACAAGTTTGCTTTCCCGCAATTGAATGCCTATAGGAAAGGGTAAATTACGCATGCGCAGGCAAAAGAACTGCTGCCGCAAATCAACCATGAAACTTGGAGATGACATGAAACGAGTACTGACCGCCGCCCTGCTCGGCCTTGCCATGGCAAGCGCCACCGCTTCCGAGCCCACCGCCAAGGATGCAATCACCATGGTCGAGCGCGGTGCAGCCTTTGCCAAGGCGAACGGCAAAGAGGCCCTGTTGAAGAAAATTACTGCCAAGGATCCAGAGTTCGTTCAGGGTTCGATGTATATCTATGTGCGCGACTTCCCGGTCGGCGTGAACATCGCCCACCCCTACAACCAGTCGATCGTCGGCAAGGACCTCAACGACGTCCCGGATGTCAACGGCAAGATGTACCGCCGCGACATCATGGAAATCGCCAAGAAGGACGGCAAAGGCTGGGTGGATTACATGTACAAGAACCCGGACAACGGCAAGATCGAGGCCAAAACCAGCTACCTGATGCGGGTCAACGACATCGTTCTGGTCGCGGGCATCTACAAGAAATAAGCCGTCAGGAGCAAGCCACCCCAACATGGCCTGTGCGGCATGTCTTATTGAAAGGATTGCCTCTCATGAAGTTGCTCACCAATGCCACCGCCCTGTGCCTCGGACTTGCCTGCTGCAATGCACTGGCCGGCGAACCCACCGAAAAAGACGCGATCGCGATGGTCGAGCGCGGCGCTGCCCTGATCAAGGCCAAGGGCAAAAGCGAAATGATGAAACGCCTGAACGCCAGGGATCCGGCGTTCGCCCGAGGCGTGCTGCATGTCGACCTGCGCGATGTCAAGACTGGCATCCTGCTGGCACACCCGTACAACCCGTCGATGGTCGGCCTAGACCTGACCGATGTGCCGGATGCGAATGGCAGGAAGTACCGCCGCGAGATCATCGAGCTCGCTGCCGCCAAAGGCAAGGGCTGGGTCGACTACCAGTACAAGGACCCGGCCACCGGCAAGGTCGAGCAGAAGACCACCTATATCCAGCTGGTCGATGGCGTCGTGCTGGAAGCGGGCATCTACAAGAGGTAAGCGCGGTTTTACCTGGGGCGGCTTCGGCCGCCTTTTTCTTTGGTACGGAAGGGGAAGAGCATGCTGAAAAAACTACGGATTGGCCCGAAGCTGCTGCTGGCGCCGGGATTGGTGCTGGTGCTGCTGACGCTGCTCTCCGGCGCCGCTTATTACGGCATGGTGCGCCAGCATGCCTCGCTCGAGCACATGGTGCAGGTACGCGCGGCACGGCTGCAGGAGGCGGCCGATGTCGCCGGCGACGCGAAATACGCGCATGCGAACATCTACCAGCTGCTGGCCTGGGTCAGCGGCAGCTTCGCCAAGAACCGGCTGGACGCCCTGATCGGCGACATCAACAAGAAACACGCCGCCATCAGCGCACGCCTGGCCGCGCTGGCGGAAGTGGCAAACCCGGCCGAGCGCAAGCTGATCGATGCTTCCAGCACGGCGCTGGCGGCCTACCGCAAGGCGGTGCGCGAAACCATCGAGATGGCGCAGGTCGACCAGTCGCTCGGCACCAACTCGATGCAGAAGGCGGAAAAGGAATTCAACGTCCTCAACACCCAGCTGGCCCAACTGGCGGCGCTGGAGACGCGCCTGAGCGAAGAAGCCTATGCTGCCGCCGGCGATGAATTCCGCACGCTGGGCATGTCGATGGCGGTGCTGGTGGTGCTGTCGATCGCGCTGTCGCTGGCGGTGACGATGCTGGTGCGGCGCGCGATGCTGGCCGACATCCGCGCCATCTCGAACGTGGTGGGAGAACTGGCCGAAGGACGCCTGGCGGCGGCCACCGCCAGCGACGGCCGCGACGAGATTGCCGACACCTCGCGCGCGCTCGACCACACGATCGCAACCCTGAACACGACGCTGCACGCGATCCTGACCTCGGTGCGCTCGATCGACACCGCCTCGAAGGAGATCGCCACCGGCAACCTCGACCTGTCGACCCGCACCGAGATGCAGGCCGGTTCGCTCGAGCAGACCGCCAGCGCGATGGAAACGCTGACGGTGGCCGTGAAGGACAACGCGAACAATGCGCGCCTGGCGACCGACCTGGCCGCGGAAGCGGCGCGCCTGGCCGCCCACGGGGGCCAGGCCGTCGATCGCGCGGTGACGACGATGGAGTCGATCCGCGCCAGCTCGCGCAAGATCGTCGAAATCATCGGCGTCATCGACGGCATCTCGTTCCAGACGAATATCCTGGCGCTGAACGCCGCGGTGGAAGCGGCGCGCGCCGGCGAACAGGGGCGCGGCTTTGCCGTGGTGGCCTCGGAGGTGCGCACGCTGGCCCAGCGTTCGGCCGCCGCCGCCAAGGAAATCAAGGCCTTGATCGCCGACTCGGTTACGATCATCGACGGCGGCGCCGCCTCCGTCAACGAAGCCGGCAGCAGCATGGGCCACATCGTCGCCTCGGTGCAGCAGGTGAACGACATCATCGAACGCATCAGCGTGGCCAGCACCGAACAGGCCGAAGGCATCGCCGAAGTCAACCGCGCAGTCGGCCAGATGGACGACATGACCCAGCAGAACGCGGCGCTGGTCGAGGAGGCGGCGGCCGCGGCCGAGAGCCTGCACGAGCAGACCGTGAACCTGGCGCGGGCCGTGTCGGTCTTCAAGATCGAGGGCGTCGAGCCGCTCGCCGAATCCCAGGCCGGCATCCAGGCCGCGGACGAGACGGGCGACTTCCACGACCCGCTGGAGCGCCGGGGGTCTGATAGCCCGATGCGGGGCAGCCCGATGCGCGGGCGCACCCCGCAGCTGACCTCCCGCCTTGGCGGCGACAGCGCCCGGCGCGGACGTGCCAGCCGCGTCAGCGGAACGGACGGCTGACGAAACGCGAGCCGGCCAGGCCGAAACGCCAGGGCACGTCCATCGCCTTCGAAATGCCGATGCGCGGCCCGGCCACGATCTCCAGCCCGGCCGGCGCCGCCTCCAGGTGAAACGGCGGCAGCGCCAGCGAACGGCCGTTGAAGGCGCGCGTCACCTCCAGCGCCTGGCACAGCTTGCCGGGTCCGGAACACAGCTGCACCGGGTCCTGGGCATCGCGCCGCGCGCGCATCACGTCCAGCCCCGCGAGCGGCTCGAGCGCCCGGATCAGGACCCCGGCGCCGTGCCCCTCCTCGCGGCAGACGAAGTTCAGGCACCAGTGGATGCCGTAGGAGCGATAGACGTAGGCGTGTGCCGGCGGCCCGAACATGGCAGAGTTACGCTCGGTCGGTCCGGAATAGGCGTGCGAGGCCGGGTCTTCACGGTCATAGGCCTCGGTTTCGACGATGCGCCCGCCGACGCCGTCGACCAGCACCAGCACGCCGATCAGCTGGCGCGCAACGATCTCGGACGGCGCATTGAAATCGATTCCTGCAAGAGTCGGTGGGTTCATGGGGGGCATTCTAGGCATGTTCGCAACACCGTTCTGTCCGTTTTGCCACACAACGCAACGTGTTACTGCAAGGAAATGCGGCTTGGTTTATAGTGATGCTCTTCGGCTTTTTATTTCCTCCTAGGCATTACCTCCCCATGAGTACAGCTGCCGCTAAAGCAGTGCCTGGACGCGCCGTGGCTGCGTCTGCTGATCCTGTCGACGAACTCATCAAATCGATCCGCATCCCGCCCCGCCCCAGCCTGCTGGCCGACCTGCAGGCCGAACTGGCCTCGCCCGACCCTGCTCCGGAACGCATCGGGCGCATCGTCGCGCGTGACGTCGGCATGGCCGGCGCGCTGCTCAAGCTGGCCAACTCCTCGCTGTTCGGCGGGCGCCGCGCGAAGTCGATCGAGCAGGCCATCCTGTTCCTCGGCATCAACCAGGTCGCGGCACTGATGACGGGCCTGCTGGCGCGCCAGGCCATTCCGGCCGAGGGTCCGGCGCTGGCCAACTTCTGGGACGTGTCGACCAAGCGCTCGCACGCCATGGTGTTCCTGTCGCGCCGCCTGCGCATCGGCGCGCCCGACATCGCCCATACCTTCGGGCTGTTCTGCGATACCGGCATGCCGCTCCTCGTGAAACGCTTCCCCGGCTACGAAACGACCTTCCTCGACGCCGGCGCCGAGTCGCGGCGTGCCTTCACGGCCGTCGAGGACGAGCGCCACCACACCAATCATGCGGCTGTCGGCACCCTGCTGGCACGCAACTGGGGCTTGTCGAGCGAGGTTGCCTGGGCCATCCTGCACCACCACGACTACGCCGTCCTCGACGACGAGCATACCGACGACGCGGTGCGCTCGCTGGTGGCGCTGTCCCTGCTGGCCGAACGGGCGATCTGCCGCTACCAGGGCCATGCCGGCTCCCCGGAATGGGACAAGGGCGGCGAACGCGCGCAGGCCTACCTGTCGCTCGACGAGGACGAAACGGCCGAGCTGCTGGACGAACTCGAAGAAGCCTTGCACGACGATCATTGACGGACAGAGGCGGCAGGCGCACGCCCGCCGCACGCCCCATCCATGTTTTGACAGCGCCCCGCAAGCGGCCGATACTGGACGCAGATCACGGTAATGGAGGGCGTGATGCGAACCTGGTTCCTGCTGCTGTGCGTATTCTTGTCCGGGTGCGCCAGCGCCCCTGCGCCGGCGCCCTTGCTGGCGCGGCTGCTCGACGACGCCGCCTTCCCCGCCCCCGCCGCGCCGCCGAACGCGGCCGACCTGTTCGCCCTCAGTCCCGCCATGAAGGCCCACCTGCACAGCCGCGCTTTCCAGGCCAGGCTGCGCGGCAACGGCGGCGCGCGCGCCCTGGTGAGCGCCCTGTACGACAAGAGCGACCTGCAACTCGACTACGACGCCACGGTCACCCAGACGGCCGCGCAAACCTATGCCAGGCGCTCCGGCAACTGCCTGTCGCTGGTGATCATGACCGCCGCCTTCGCGCGCGAACTGGGCATGCGGGTGCGCTTCCAGAGCGTCGACGCCGGGCAGACCTGGAGCCGCGCCAATTCGCTCTACCTCGTCAGCGCGCACGTGAACATCAGCCTGGCGCCGGCGGCGACGCAGCAGCGCCTCTTCAACGCCGAGGACGAACTGACGATCGACTTCCTGCCGCCGCGCGATGCGAGCCGCTTGCGCACGCGCGAACTGGAAGAGGAAGACATCGTCGCGCTGTACATGAACAACCGCGCGGCCGAAGAACTGGTGGCGGGACGCCACGCCGAGGCCTATTGGTGGGCGCGCGCGGCCCTGCTCGGCCGGCCCACCAGCCTGGTCGCCTACAACACGCTGGGCGTCATCTACCAGCGCAGCGGGCGCCCGCTGCTGGCCGAACGCGTCTACCGCGCCGCGCTCGAGCGCGAGCCCGACAGCCTGATCGTGATGCAGAACCTGGCGCCGCTGCTGGCTGCCAACGGCAAGGCCGAGGAGTCGGAGCTGCTCGCGCAGCGCATCGCGCGCCTGTATCCGGCGCCGCCGTATCATTATTTCAACCAGGGGATGGCTGCCTGGCGCGCGAACGATGTCGCCCGCGCCCGCGCCCTGTTCGCACGCGAAGTGGCACGCGCGCCGGACAACGACGAGTTTCATTTCTGGCTGGGGGCGGCGCACCTGCGCCTGGGAGAACTGGACAGAGCGGTGAAGCACCTGGCGCTGGCGCGCGAGCACAGCACCCGGGCTGACACGCGCGAACGCTATGTGGCGAAGCTGGAGAATTTGCGGGCGCTGGGCGCGGCGGGAGTGCCGCGCCCGCGCTGAACCAGGTTTCCTGGCCGCCCGCTCAGCGGCTACCGCTTAACGGCGGCGCTGGAAACCGGTGCGAGGCGCCGGCGCGCCGCGCTGCTCGATGTGACGGAACACGATACGCGCCTTGTTCAGGTCGTAGGGAGACAGTTCCAGCGTCACCCTGTCGCCGGCCAGGATGCGGATGTGGTTCTTCTTCATCCGGCCCGAGGTGTAGGCGACGAGCTTGTGGCCGTTGTCGAGGTCGACGCGGAAACGCAGTTCCGGCAGGATCTCGGTGACGAGGCCATTCATTTCGATGAGTTCTTCTTTTGCCATGTTGTTCTTCCTTTGAGAGTGGATGCGGCGAGCTGGCGCGAAACGACGAGGTTGCGCGCTGCGACGATGCTGCCGGCTGCCAGCGCCCGCGGGGACTGGACCGGAGTAAGGGTGAATGGGCCGCCATGGAGGCGGAGAGGTGAACGGCGGCGGCTTCGATCCGGGACTGCAGCCGGACGCCGACCTGCGCGGGGAAAGAAAAAAAAGCCCGCTCGCTGCGGGCTTCGTTTCAAAGTGTTGCCGGTGATACTCGGTTCGCTGCTCCAGCCGGTGCTATCTGCAAGGTGCGGAGCCCTGGGCGCCCATGCTATCTGCGTGGTGCCCCCATCGGTGTAAGTCGGCCGACGTATCCGGTAATACCATCCCGCTCGGCTGGTCGCTGGCGACATTACACATATCGCGTTGCGGGCGCTGGCGGGATGTCATCCAGGCCTCATGACCTCGACGACTGGGACCAGTGTAACACGGTTCGAAAAAGCGCGTATGGCAGAGCATCGGCGTCAGCCGAACAGGTTGCCCTGTGCCGCATCGCGCGAACAGCCTCCCTCGTCTTCGTCCTGCACCAGCCGGCGCCACACCAGCAGCTTCTGCTCGAACGTCATCGCCATGTGCGCCGGAGAAGACGACGGCAACACCACCGTGCGGTATCCCTGCGCGGCGAACCGGGGCGCGAATTTGCCCGAGGTCTGGCCATTGAAACCGACGGTCTCCAGCTGGGGGCACAGCGTGCGCAGGCGGTCGAAATCGTTCGCCGCGGGTTTGCGGATGGCAGAGTCGAGGCTGCCCTCGCGCTCGCAGGCGCCCAGCACGTCCCACAGGCCGATGTCATGGGTCAGCAGGCGCTCCAGGCGTTGCGCGTAGGGCAGCGCCACCAGGTCTTCGCCGGTCAGCTTCGACAACAGCGGCCAGAACGCATTGCGCGGATGCGCGTAGTACTGGGCGGAGGCGAGCGACTGGGCACCCGGAAAACTGCCGAGGATGAGGATCCGGACATTGGTGTCCAGAACCGGCGCCAGGCCAGTGAGCAGGTTCGATTCGATGGGTGCCGGAGTCGTCATGCCGCGATTGTAGCCCTGCCCGGCCAACTCGGGCCGCACATAAAAAAGCGGCGGACCGCATCAGGTCCGCCGCAAGGGGTACACAATGTGCTACTGAGCGGATGTCAGCGTGCGGCCAGTGTCGCCGGTGCAACCTGCGCATCCCAGCCGCCGCCCGGCGCCCGGATCAGGGCGACGCTGGCCAGCGCCTGGTTGCCGCGCAGCTGGACCGCGCTGCGCTCGACGGCCGCCAGGTTGCGCTGGGCGTCGAGCAGGTCGAGGTAGCTCGAGCGGCCGCGACAGCAGCGCCCCAAGCACCCAGGAACGGCTGCTCCAGCTAAACACCTCCGCCATGGTGCCGCCGCCCGCCGCGTCGATGTTCAGGGCCGGGAACATGGCCGCGCGCGCCACACCGATGCGGGCATTCGCCGCTTCCATTGCGCGCTGGGCGGCGGCGATGTCGGGCCGGCGCTCGAGCAGGGTCGATGGCAGCCCGGCAGGAATCGCGGGCAGCGCCACGCTCTCCTGCAGGGGGCTGGTCGTGGCCGTGAAGCGCGCGGCCGGACGGCCCAGCAGTACGGCGAGCGCATGTTCGGCCGTCGTGCGCTGGCGCTGCAGACCGATCGCCTCGGCGCGGGTGGCCGACAGCTCCGTCTTGGCACGCGTCAGGTCAAGCACTTCGAACTGCCGCTGTACGATTTCTCGTGCGGCGGCGTCGGCCTGCGCGCCACCCCG
>JBBWZO010000081.1:0-7160 GCA_039649125.1 Massilia sp.
CTGCGCCTGTCCGCCGCGCGCTCGAACCGGTACTTCTGGCCGTGATCAGCGCTGGCAGTCCAGGCGCAGCGTTTCGTTTTCGCGCCCGGTCACCCGTATGGGCTCGTCACCGCCGCAACGGTAGACACGGTCAGGCGCTTCTGGACATTGCGCTGGTTAGCAAGTTGCATTTTTTCTCCTGGGAACAGACGGTGGCGAGAGGCCGCCGCATAACGAACCGTGATTAAAATCGTTCGCTTTCCGGGGAGCTTGGAGTAGTCTGATCAGATGGACAACTACGACACGGAGCAGGCCGGCTCCAGCCATTGGCACCTCGGCCCCATCATCGACGCGCTGCGCACCTCGCGCGAATCGACCCACAACATCCGTCACCAGGGACGCGTACGCGAGCTGCCTTCGCGCGAAGTGCTGCGCCAGGTGATCGAAGGCGTCTGTGCGGCGCTGTTTCCGACGCACTACGGCCGCCCGGACCTGAACGACGAGAGCATCGATTATTTTGTTGGCGACACCCTGAACGTCGCCCTCGATCGCCTGGTCGAGCAGGTGCGGCGGGCGCTGCGCTTCAATCCGGAGCTGGAGAACATCGCCGAGCCCGAGCTGGCCGAACGCGCACGCCTCGTCACGCGCGAGTTTGCCGCCAGCCTGCCCGAGATCCGCGGCTTGCTGGTGTCGGACGTGCAGGCGGCACTGGCGGGCGATCCGGCCGCCAGCTCCGTGGCCGAGATCATGCTTTGCTATCCCGGCACGATCGCCGTGCTGTACCACCGCCTGGCGCACCGCCTGCACCGCCTCGGCGCGCCCTTCCTGGCGCGGCTCGGCGCCGACATCGCCCATACGCTGACCGGCATCGACATCCACCCGGCCGCGCAGATCGGCCCCAGCTTCTTCATCGACCATGGCACCGGCGTGGTGATCGGCGAAACGGCGATCATCGGCCGCCACGTGCGCCTGTACCAGGCCGTCACGCTGGGCGCACGGCGTTTCCCGACCGACGAGAACGGGGCGCTGGTGAAAGGCGCGCCGCGCCATCCGATCGTCGAGGACGACGTCGTCATCTATGCCGGCGCCACCATCCTCGGCCGCATCACCGTCGGCGCCGGCTCGACCATCGGCGGCAACGTCTGGCTGACCCAAAGCGTCGCGCCGGGCAGCAACGTCACCCAGGCGCAAATGCGCGGCTGCTGATTCGCATCCGGTTACTGCAGGCGTGTGGTTTTCGTAGCGTGGGCTCTCGAGCCCACGCTGCTCGCACCAATGCATAGCGCCGGCGTGGCCGTACGCCCCGCGGCATCCCACTTCCCACACGCATCTTCCAACCGCAGTGCGCTGATGCACGCGCCGGCCATTCTCCTGCTTGACGAACCGCTGGGCGCACTCGACGCGCTGACCCGCCTCGGCATGCAGCAACTGATCGAATCGTTCTGGCAGCGCCAGCGCTTCAGTGCCGCCCCTCGTCACGCACAATGTGCAGGAAGCATTGGCATTGGCGGACCGGGTGCTGGTGATCGAAGACGGATGGATTGCGCAGGATCTTCGGGTCGAATCGGCGCGGCCGCGGCAGCGCGGCAGCGCCCGGGTTGCTGCGCTCGAAGCCGCATTATTGGGAACGATTTTGGGAAAGCACATGGAGTAGGGCGTCTTGCCGTGCCCTTCAAGTTGGCGCGAAAGCAGGCTTGCGCAATCGATTGGAAGTCAAGAAGTTTTTATTTTTATGCAAAAAAACAACACCCATCTCTTAAAGTCCTACAAGCGCCTTGCCAAAAATCGTACAAAAAATTTCCTAGACGAATTAAAAATGATGTTTATTTGAAACTATAAGTTTCTATTGACGCATCGAAAGATCGTTGGATTGTTGGGGAATCTCGGCTAAAGTGCATACAAATTGATACAAATATGCGGGGAACTTAAAAAAATTATCTACGGAAACTTTCATTCCATCATTTTGAAACGTGTTTCCTATGGAAAATTTACGGTAGGAAATTTGCTATGTTAGCCAGCGCACAATAGATTCGGCGTTTGACAATCGGAAAGGTGTCGCATATCGTCCTCCTTCGCATCAGCGAGTTTTTGAACTGCAACAAAGACCAACTAACGGATTCTGGGAGAACGCAATGGAACAATTCGAACCGAAGAACGAGAAGGTGAAGGCAGTCAGCGTGGACGATGAGTGCTTTTACATCGACCTGCAATGCGGCCTGCGCCTGAGCGGTCCGCGCCTCATTTCGGTGCCGCTGTCCGAGGCGGAGCACCTGGCGGCCCCTCGTAACGCCGCGCTGCGCCAGCATTGGGAAGCAGCACCCGCGTTTGAATGAGTTGCGCACGGGGTAACGGTACGCAGAGGCCAGTCCCCGTGTTCGCACGATTGGGAAGCTTGTAAAAAAGAACACGGACTGATGGGGGTAGAATATTCCCATGAAGATTCGTGTTGCAACCTACAATATCCACAAGGGCGTCTCGTCGTTGCGCAGTACCCCGCGGGTGCTGGCGCTGAAAAAGGCGATTTCCGAATTCCACGCCGACATCGTGTTCCTGCAGGAAGTGCAGGGACGGCACGACCGCCATCAGGTGCGTTATGGCGAGCATGCGCACAGTCACCGCCACTGGCCTGAAGCGGCCCAGTACGAATACTTCGCCGGCGATTCGCACCATTCCGCCTATGGCATGAACGCCGTCTACGACCACGGCCACCATGGCAACGCACTACTGAGCAGTTTTCTGATCGAAAACAGCCACAACCACGACGTATCCGACCACGCCTACGAGCAGCGCGGCATCCTGCATTGTGTGCTCGTAACGCCGGCCGGCAAGGTCCACTGCTATGTCGTCCACCTGGGCCTGTTCGAAGGCGGACGCGGGCGCCAGGCGGTGCAATTGATCGAAGCGGTGCAGAAATCGGCGCCGGACAATGAACCGGTGATCATCGCCGGCGATTTCAACGACTGGCGCAACACACTCAGCGACCGCCTGCGCAACGCGCTCGGCGTGACCGAGGTGTTCGACGAGCTTGGTCCACGCTCGCCACTGGGCGACATGGTGCGCAGCTGGGCCGGCCGCCAGCCGCGCCTGGCGCCGGCCCGCACCTTTCCGGCCGCGCTGCCCTGGTTCCGGCTCGACCGCATCTATGTGCGCGGCTTTAAGGTCGACAATGCCCAGGTGATGGCCGGCCCGATGTGGGCCAAGCTGTCCGACCACGCGCCCATCGTTGCCGAACTGCAGCTGGCGTAGTTGGGACAGCGCATGCGCAGCGTCAGCTACGTCGCGAACAACGACGTTACCTTGCTGGAAACCGGCCTGCAGTTGTTCCCGGCGATGATCGAGGCGATCGATGCCGCGCGCCATGAGGTTCTATTCGAAACCTATATCTTCGCCGAAGACACGGTGGCGCGCAGCGTCGAGGCTGCACTGATCCGCGCCGCCCGCCGTGGCGTCAAGGTGAGGGTACTGGTGGACTGGTTCGGCACCGGTCACCGCGTCTGCTGCCGCCGTGCCGAGGCGTTTGCGGCCGCCGGCGTGCAGTACCGGGTCTTCAACCCCTGGTTCCGGCGCGGCATCGCACGCACCCACCGCAAGATCACCGTCGTCGACGGTGAATCCGCCTTCGTCGGCGGCATCAATATCAACGACGACATGCTGTGCGACTACGATCCCGAACGCATGCTGCCGGCGCCGCGCTGGGATTTCGCAGTGCGCGTGCGCGGTCCGCTGGTGGCGCAGATCCACTTCGAAGCCCAGGCGCAATGGATGCGCGCCGGCCGCCTGAAGCTGATCCACCGCATGGAGCTGTTCCGCACGATACGCCGCGAAACATGGCGCCAGCCGCCCATCGAAGGCGCGCGGCCGATGCGCGCCGGCTTCGTCGTGCGCGACAACCTGCGCAACCGGCGCACGATCCAGCGCGCCTACCTGCAGGCGATCGGCCAGGCCAAAAAAAGCGTGCTGCTGGCCAATCCGTATTTCGCACCGGGACGCAAGTTCCGCGACGCCCTGGCCCAGGCCGCGCGCCGCGGGGTCGAGGTAACGCTCCTGATCGGCGTCGGCGAGTTCCGCATGCAGGATGCCGTGGCGCGCTCCTTCTACCCGAAGCTGCTGGCGGCCGGCATCCAGGTCGTCGAGTACCGCAAGACGCAATTGCACGCGAAGATCGCCGTCGTCGACGACGACTGGGCCACCGTCGGTTCGAGCAATTGCGACGGCCTGTCGCTGTTCCTGAACCAGGAGGCGAACATCGTCGTGAAGAACGCGGCTTTTGCGCGGGCAGTCCGTACCCATATAAAGAAAGGCATCGCCGATGGTGTTGCCGTGCGCCTCGAGGAATTCGAGGGCATGGGATGGGTGCGCCGTGCTTCCTATGAAATGGCGTACCTTCTCTATCGACTGACGATGCGTATCTTTGCAGTCGGATACGCGTAGGAACATCACGAAGGACAGGTATGGAAGACAACAACGTACGCATCGACAAGTGGCTGTGGGCTGCACGCTTTTTCAAGACGCGCTCGATCGCGGCAGAAGCGGTCGACCGCGGCCGGGTACGCATCGGCGGCGAACCGGTGAAGCCGGCGCGCAACGTCAAGGTGAACGAGAAAATTGCCATCGACAATGGCTCCGACCGCTGGGAAGTCGTGGTGCTCGGACTGTCGGACAAGCGCGGCCCGGCGCCGGTGGCGCGCGAGCTGTACCGCGAGACGCAGGAGAGCATCACGCGGCGCGAGCGCGATGCGGAGGCAAGGCGGCTGTTTCCGGAGCCGGGCAGCAGTATCAAGGGGCGGCCGACGAAGCGGGATCGGCGGGCGATTACGCGGGCGGGTGGATGATCCACCAGCGGCGCCGCTTGTCGTAGGGTGGGCAGTCCCTGCCCATGCGGAACGTGATGTCATCGGCGGCGTTGCGTCCAAGGCAGGTAGTCGCGCAGCAGCAAAGTGTCCGAAAGAACACTCGTTGACGGTGTCGCCCCTTGCTTGTGCGTTAATCTCATGGCTTGCCAAGCCGGGCCAACACTGCTCACCGTTCCGCGGGGGGCCTCCAGAGCGGTGCCTGGTGCCCCCGTGATTGAGGCCACTGTCCTCAATCACCCCTACTAGAACCCCACCTCTAAGTTCCCGTTTGACATTCCACGGCCGATAGATAATAGTACGAGCGTTCGGATTTTCGATTCACGCAGGGGACAGTCATCAACACTTCAGCCAAATTCATGCGCAAGGGCGAGCAGACGCGGGCGGCGATCCTCGACGTCGCGCTCGAGCTGGCCAGCCGCAATGGCCTGGAAGGCCTGACCATCGGCTTGCTGGCCGATCGCATGAGCATGAGCAAGTCGGGCGTATTCGCGCACTTCGGTTCGCGCGAAGACCTGCAGATGGAAGTGCTCAAGCTGTACCACCACCGTTTCGAGCAGGAAGTTTTTTATCCCAGCGTGAAGGAGCCACGCGGTTTGCCGCGCCTGGAATCGATGTTCACGCGCTGGCTCAAGCGGGTGTCGGTCGAGATCGCCTCGGGTTGCATTTATATCAGTGGCGCGGTGGAGTACGATGACCGTCCCGGCCCGATCCGCGAATCGCTGGTGGCGATGGTGCGGGCCTGGCAGGGTGCCTTGTTGCGCTGCGTACAGCAAGCCATCGACTACGGCGACCTGAAGGCCGACACCGACCCCCAGCAACTGGTGTACGAGTGCTATGGGCTGGTCCTGGCCCTGCACCACGACGCACGTTTCCTGCGGATTCCCGGCGCCGCCGAACGCGCCAACCGCGGTTTTGCGCGGCTGATCGAGAACTACCGTAATCCCACTAAAGCAACGCAGGCAGGCTGAGCGCTTGCCGGTCGTAACACATTAGTTCCAACTCAGTTTCAAAAATATCTTACCTTCGTCAGGAGAAAACCATGGGTCAGTACGTCGCGCCAATTCGGGATATGCAGTTCGTTCTGCACGAATTCCTCAACGTCACCGAAGAGTTCAAGAACTTGCCGGCGTACCAGGAGATCGACGCCGACATCATCAACCAGGTGCTGGAAGAAGGCGCGAAATTCACGCAGGAAGTACTGTTCCCGCTGAACCACTCGGGCGACCGTGAAGGCTGCCATTTCGACGCGGAAACCAAAACCGTGACGACCCCGAAAGGTTTCAAGGAAGCCTACAAGCAGTACGTCGAAGGCGGCTGGGCGGCGCTGGCCTGCGATCCGGAATATGGCGGCCAGGGCCTGCCGGTCTCGCTGAACAATTCTTTCTACGAAATGCTGAACTCGGCCAACCAGGCCTGGACCATGTACCCGGGCCTGTCGCACGGCGCCTACGAGTGCCTGAAGGAACACGGCACCGAAGAGCAGAAGAAGTTCTACCTGCCGAAGCTGGTCTCGGGCGAGTGGACCGGCACCATGTGCCTGACCGAAGCGCACTGCGGCACCGACCTCGGCCTGCTGCGCTCGAAGGCCGAGCCGCAGGGCGACGGCACCTATAAAATCACCGGCTCGAAGATCTTCATCTCGGCCGGCGAGCACGACGTGGCCGAAAACATCGTCCACCTGGTGCTGGCGCGCCTGCCGGACGCACCGGAAGGCTCGAAAGGGATCTCGCTGTTCCTGGTTCCAAAATTCCTGCCGAACGCGGATGGTTCGATCGGCGCGCGCAACCCGATTTTCTGCGGCGCCATCGAAGAAAAGATGGGCATCCACGGCAACGCCACCTGCCAGATGAACCTGGACGGCGCCGTCGGCACCCTGATCGGCCAGCCGAATAAAGGCCTGCAGGCAATGTTCGTGTTCATGAACGCCGCCCGCCTGGGCGTGGGCATGCAGTCGCTCGGCCTGACCGAAGTGGCTTACCAGAACGCGCTGGTGTACGCAAAAGACCGCATCCAGATGCGTTCGCTGTCGGGCCCGAAGGCACCGGACAAGCCGGCCGACCCGATCATCGTGCACCCGGACGTGCGCCGCATGTTGTTAACTGCCAAGGCCTACGCCGAAGGCGCGCGCGCGCTGACCTCCTACGTCGCGCTGCAGATCGACCGCGAACTGAATCATCCGGACGAAGATGTCCGGAAAGAAGCCGCCGGCGAAGTCGCGCTGCTGACCCCGATCGTGAAAGCTTTTATTACCGATAACGGCTGGATCGCCACCTCGGAAGCGATGCAGGTCTACGGCGGCCACGGCTACATCAGCGAGTGGGGCATGGA
>JBBWZO010000003.1:0-6915 GCA_039649125.1 Massilia sp.
GCCTCCAGGCTGACGCGCGCCGGCTCGAGCAGGCCGGTGCGCAGGAAGCCGGCGTCGGTCACGATCAGGGCGCGGCGCTTGTCCGGTAAACGTTCGGCGACGATCTGCCCGAGGCGGGCGGCGGCGCCCGGTTCCGAAACGATGCTGGCAACGGTGTTGAAGGCAAAGGCGCTCATGGTCGATCCCGAGTGATGGAGCAAATAGATTACACCAGAAACGGAACGCCGGAGCGGCGGTCCCCTGCCTGGTTGCCGTACAATTTCTCCTCCTAAACAGTTCGAAAGCGCTGGATGATTGACTTCGTTTGGCTCGGCGGCGCGGCCTTTCTCGCCGGCCTGGTGGATGCCGTGGTCGGTGGCGGCGGCCTGATCCAGGTGCCCGCCATTTTCTCCTTCCTGCCGAAGGAAGCGCCGGCGACCCTGCTCGGCACGAATAAACTGGCCAGTATTTGTGGCACCGGTGCGGCGGCGTTTAACTATTCACGGCGCGTGCGCGTGGCCTGGAGTGCGGCGGCGCCGGCGGCGCTGGCGGCCTTTGCCTTGTCGTTCGTCGGCGCCTGGACGGTGACGCGGGTGCCGGGCGATTTCGTGCGTAGCCTCTTGCCTTTCATTTTGCTGGCGGTTGCCGTGTACACCTTCCGCAAGAAGGGCCTGGGCGCGGTGCACGCGCCGGTGCACAGTGGCTCGGCGGAGCGATGGTGGGCGATCGGCATCGGCGCCGCGATCGGCTTTTATGACGGCTTCTTCGGTCCCGGTACCGGCAGCTTTTTGATTTTCTTGTTCGTGCGGTTCTTCGGTTTCGATTTCCTTAGCGCCTCGGCGGCGGCGAAGGTCGTCAACGTCGCCTGCAACCTGTCGGCGCTGCTGTGGTTCGGCTACAGCGGCCACCTGCTGTGGCAGCTGGGTCTGCTGATGGCGGTGTGCCAGGTCGGCGGCTCGCTGGTCGGCACCAAGCTGGCAATCAAGCATGGCAGTGCCTTCGTGCGCAAATTGTTCTTGGTCGTGGTGTCGACCTTGATCGTCAAGACGGCCTTCGATGCGGTCGTGCGGCTGGCCAGTTAAAGGTGTAGTGAAGGGTGTTTCACGTGGAACAAAGCCGGGAAGCCTTGCGCTGTCCCGGCTTTTTTTTCGTTCCTCGTCTTCATTGTTCCACGTGAAACACAACTCAGCGGCATTCCGACTGTGTTCCACGTGAAACAAAATCGCCCATGTTTTTTGGCCGCGCTGAGTTTGGGAACGCAAATGATTCTATAATCGCGAATTAGACTCCTCGCCTGACACCTCCATCATGCTATTTCCAACTGAATTCGACGTGATCGTCGTCGGCGGCGGCCACGCCGGTACCGAGGCTGCACTCGCGTCCGCACGCATGGGGCAGAAGACCCTGCTCCTCACCCACAACATCGAAACCCTGGGCCAGATGTCCTGCAATCCGTCGATCGGCGGCATCGGCAAGGGCCACCTGGTGAAAGAAGTCGACGCCCTCGGCGGCGCGATGGCGATCGCCACCGATGAAGCCGGCATCCAGTTCCGGATCCTGAACTCGTCGAAAGGCCCGGCCGTGCGCGCTACCCGGGCCCAGGCCGACCGCATCCTGTACAAGGCGGCGATTCGCGCGCGACTCGAAAACCAGCCAAACTTGTGGCTGTTCCAGCAGGCGGTCGACGACCTGATGGTGGAAGGCGACCGCGTCGTCGGCGCCGTCACCCAGATCGGACTGCAGTTCCGCGCGCGCGCGGTGGTGCTCACGGCCGGTACTTTCCTCGACGTGAAGATCCACGTCGGCCTGCAGAATTACACGGCCGGCCGCGCCGGCGATCCGGCCGCGATCTCCTTGTCGGCGCGCTTGAAAGAACTCAAGCTGCCGCAGGGCCGCCTCAAAACGGGGACGCCGCCGCGCATCGACGGGCGCAGCATCGATTATTCCGTGCTCGCCGAACAGCCGGGCGACCTCGATCCGGTCCCCGTGTTCTCGACCATGGGCACGGCTGCCATGCACCCGCGGCAGGTGCCGTGCTGGGTCACGCATACGAATGCCCAGACCCACGACATCATCCGAAACGGCCTCGACCGCAGCCCGATGTACACCGGCGTGATCGAAGGGGTCGGCCCGCGCTACTGCCCGTCAATCGAGGACAAGATCCACCGCTTCGCCTCGAAGGAATCGCACCAGATCTTCCTCGAGCCGGAAGGCCTGACGACGCACGAAATCTACCCGAACGGCATCTCGACCAGCCTGCCGTTCGACGTGCAATTGAATCTGGTGCGCTCGATGAAAGGCATGGAAAACGCGTTTATCCTGCGTCCCGGCTACGCCATCGAATACGATTATTACGACCCGCGCGGCCTGAAATCCTCGCTCGAAACCAGGGCGATCCGCGGCCTGTTCTTCGCCGGCCAGATCAACGGCACCACCGGCTACGAGGAAGCGGCGGCCCAGGGCTTATTGGCCGGCATGAACGCCGCGCTGCAGACTAGGGGTGAAGCAGCCTGGACCCCGGGCCGCTCGGAAGCCTATCTTGGCGTGCTGGTCGACGACCTGACGACCCAGGGCGTGGCCGAACCCTACCGGATGTTCACCAGCCGCGCCGAGTACCGGCTGTCGCTGCGCGAGGACAATGCCGACATGCGCCTGACCGAAATCGGCCGCAAGCTGGGCGTCGTCGGCGACGCCCAGTGGGCAGCCTTTGAAAGCAAGCGCGAATCGGTGGCGCGGGAGCTGGAGCGCCTGCGCTCGACTTGGGTCAACCCGCGCATCCTGGCCGCCGCCGAGTCGGAACGCGTGGTGGGCCAGGCGCTCGAGCGCGAGTACAACCTGGCCGACCTGCTGCGCCGTCCCGGCGTCGGCTACGACACGTTGATGACCATGACCGGTGTTGAAGGCCAGCCGCTGGCCGGCCCCGGCGTGGAAGACCCGGCCGTCAAGGAACAGGTCGAAATCCAGCTGAAGTACGCCGGTTATATCGACCGCCAGGCGCGCGAAGTGGAGCGTCACGACCACTACGAAAACCTGAAACTGCCGGAAAACCTGGACTATCTGGAGATTGCCGCCCTGTCGATCGAGGTGCGCCAGAAGTTGCATAAGCAGCGTCCGGAAACCCTGGGCCAGGCGTCGCGCATCTCCGGCGTCACCCCTGCGGCCATTTCCCTGTTGCTGGTCCACCTGAAAAAGCGCGGCGCCAAGGGGTTTACTACGGCGCCCGCAACGAGCAGCGAGGAGGCGGCACAGTGAGGGGTTTTGACCGCGAAAAGCTGATGCAGGTGCTGAACGACGGCATCGACGCCATGGATTTGCCGCTGTGGGCGGCGCAGCGCGAGCAGTTGATGGATTACCTGACGCTGATGGCCAAGTGGAACAGCGTCTACAACCTGACCTCGCTGCGCGACCCGATGCAGATGGTGACCCACCACCTGCTCGATTCGCTGGCGGCGGTGCCGGCCTTCGAGGGCGCGCAGAACGTGCTCGACGTCGGGGCAGGGGGCGGTTTGCCCGGCATCGTGCTGGCCATTGCCCGGCCCGACATGAAAGTGTCGCTGATCGACACCGTGCACAAGAAAACCGCCTTCCTCACGCAGGTGAAGGCGGAACTGGGACTGAGTAACGTCACGGTCTACACGATGAAGGTGCAGGATTTAAACGCCGGACCGTTCGACGTGATCACCTCGCGCGCGTTCGCCGACCTGTCCGATTTCGTCAACTGGTCCGGGCATCTGCTGGCCGAGGGTGGCAAATTCATCGCCCTGAAAGGGGTGGCGCCGGCCGAGGAGCAGGAGCGGCTCCCCTTGGCGTGGAAAGTGCAGGAACTGCGCCCTTTAAAGGTGGCGAAACTGGAGGCCGAACGCCACCTGGTTTTCATCGCCAGGGCGCAATGAAAGCAGACATGGATTCGGCAGCATGAATTCGCCGGCACGGATTCGGGAATGAAACCCAGATTCAAAGCCGGCGCGATTCCGGCGCCAGTCCAGCGCAACCCTGCAAACAATATAAATCGTTTATACAGTTTAAACCGACTAAACTGTTTGTACAGTTTATATCATGTTAACTGTATGAATCAGTGCGTCGTGTCCGGATAAGAATAGATGGCAAAAATATTTTGCGTTGCAAACCAAAAGGGCGGCGTCGGCAAGACGACCACCAGTGTCAACCTGTCGGCAGGCCTGGCCAAGCTGGAGCAGCGCGTGCTGCTGGTCGACCTCGACCCGCAGGGCAATGCGACGATGGGCGCCGGCATCAACAAGGCTTCCCTGAACGCGTCCACCTACCAGGTGCTGCTGGGCGAGGCGGAAGTGAGTGAAGCGCGCGTGCGTTCGGAAGCAGGGCGCTTTGACGTGCTGCCCGCCAACCGCGAGCTGGCCGGCGCCGAAGTCGAGATGGTCGAACTCGAGAACCGCGAGCGGCGCCTGAAGAATGCCCTGGCCAAGGTCGACGCCGACTACGATTTCATCCTGGTCGACTGCCCGCCGGCGCTCTCGATGCTGACCCTGAATGGCCTGTGCGCCGCGCATGGCGTGATCATCCCGATGCAGTGCGAGTATTACGCGCTGGAAGGCCTGTCGGACCTGGTCAACACGATCAAGAAGGTGCATGCGAACCTGAACACCGACCTGAAGATCATCGGCCTGTTGCGCGTGATGTTCGACCCGCGCATGACCTTGTCGCAGCAGGTCTCGAAGCAGCTCGAGCAGCACTTCGGCGGCAAGGTGTTTAAAACGATCATCCCGCGCAACGTGCGCCTGGCCGAAGCGCCGTCCTACGGGATTCCCGGCGTGACCTTCGATCCGTCGTCGAAAGGGGCGCAGGCGTATATCGCGTTCGGCGCCGAAATGGTCGAGCGCATCAAGACAATGTAATCACAGAGAGTTATCCACATGGCGACGAAAAAACTCAAGGGCCTCGGCCGCGGACTCGATGCATTGTTGGGAGGGGACCTCGACAGCGCGCCCCCTCAGGCAGGGGCCCCGTCCTCGCTCCCCATTTCCCAGTTGCAAGCCGGCAAGTACCAGCCGCGCACCCGCATGGACGAGGGCGCCCTGAACGAGCTGGCCGCGTCCATTAAAACCCAGGGCGTGATGCAGCCGGTGCTGGTGCGTCCGGTCGATGGCGGCCGCTACGAGATCATCGCCGGCGAGCGCCGCTTCCGCGCCGCCCAGATCGCCGGGCTCGACGACATCCCGGTGCTGGTGCGCGAGGTCGACGACCAGGCCGCCGCCGCCATGGCGCTGATCGAGAACATCCAGCGCGAAGACCTCAATCCGCTGGAAGAGGCGCAGGGTATCGCGCGCCTGATCTCGGATTTCGATTTTACGCACGAGCAGGCGGCCAACGCCGTGGGCCGCTCGCGCTCGGCCGTGTCGAACCTGCTGCGGCTGGTGAACCTGGCGCAGCCGGTGCAGACCATGCTGATGGCCGGCGACATCGACATGGGTCACGCGCGCGCGCTGCTGTCGGTCGACGGGGCCAGCCAGATCGCCCTGGCGAACCAGGTCGTGGCGAGACGCCTGTCGGTACGCGAAACCGAAAAGCTGGTGGCCCGCGCGCTGGAAGAGCAGGCCGCACCCGCCCAGGCTGCGCGCCAGAAAGACAAGTCGGGAGACATCGTGCGCCTGGAAGAAGAACTGTCGGACCGGCTCGCCACGCCGGTCATGTTCAAGATGGGACCGAAGGGCCGCGGCCAGATGATCATCGATTTCGCCGACCTCGACATCCTGGAAGGGGTACTCGCACGCCTGCGCGCCTGAGGCAGCCGCACCGGTGCCCCGACCTTCGCCGGACAGGCTACAGTAAAACTACGGTAGCGGCCGGCATGCTCCGGTTCGGCCCTGGTCCGCGCGCAGCATGCTGGCCGGACACCTCCAACGCCCTTCCTACCCTCTACGGTAGAGCGAACGCCGGCATTGCGCCGGCGTTGTCGCATCCGCTTCCCATCTGTATGTGCACCCGGAACTGCGCCGAAAATGAGCGTTCTGCCAAGATTTATGTGACATTTTCAGCCGCGCTGCATACTCCTGCACAACTGGAATCGTTTGACTCAAAAGCATGAAGGAACTTATAATCCCGCTGATTCATGTAATTACCACACCGTAACTCGGTTCTAACGGCCAAGGCGAAAGAATAAAAATGTTGCGCCTGGTATCCCTGCAATTGATCGCAACAGTCGTCGCTGGCGTCTTCGCCGCACTGCTGGGGGGATGGCCTGCGATGTTTTCGGCGGTACTCGGCGGACTGTGTTGCGTCGTGCCTAACGGCATCATGGCACTGCGCCTGTTCGCATCAACGAAGGCGGGTGGGGCGAACCCCATTTCGTTCTTCATCTGGGAATTTATAAAGATTGCTTTAACGCTTGCCCTGCTGGCGGCAACTGCGTGGCTGTACCGTGACCTGAACTGGCTGGCGCTACTCGCCGGGTTCATCGTGGCGCTGAAAAGTTACATATTCTTATTATTTAGGCACTGAAAATGGCGACGACCACCGTAGAAGGCGCAGCACACGCGCCCACCGCATCAGAGTACATCCGGCACCACCTGGGCCACCTGTCGAACCAATACCAGCAGGGTCCGGTCGACTTCTCCGTCATCCATTACGACACCATCTTCTGGTCGGTCGCGATGGGCGTGGTCGGCTGCCTGATCTTGTGGATGGCGGCGCGCAAGGCGACCGCAGGCGTGCCGGGCCGCTTCCAGGCCGCCGTCGAGATGCTGGTCGAGATGGTCGAGAACCAGTCGAAGTCGATCGTGCACGGCGACCGCAGCTTCATCGCGCCGCTGGCACTGACCGTGTTCGTCTGGGTCGCCCTGATGAACTCGCTGGACTTCCTGCCGGTCGACATGTTCGCCGAAGCCTTCAAATGGTTCGGCGTCGAGCACCTGTTCCCTTACCACCGTGTGGTCCCGACCGCCGACCTGAACGGCACCATCG
>JBBWZO010000023.1:0-12092 GCA_039649125.1 Massilia sp.
AATACTGGGTGCTCGACTACAAGTCGAACGCGCTGGGTCCGAACGACGCCGCCTACACGCGACGCGCGATGGAAGAAGGCATGGCCGGCCACCGCTACGACATCCAGGGCGCCATCTACATGCTGGCCCTGCACCGCCTGTTGAAAAGCCGCCTCGGCGACGACTACGAGCCGGCGCGCCAGCTCGGCGGCGCCGTGTTCCTGTTCCTGCGCGGGATCGCCAACAGCACGACCCGCGGCTGCTGCCTGCTCGAGCCCGACATCGAACTGCTCGACGGCCTGGACCAACTGCTCAAGCATGGATGAAGCATGAGGCACAAGAAACGCGATGAGGAATTGACATTGACGAAGGCGCAGGTGCAGGCGACTGCGCCCGCCGCACTGTGGGAGGAAATCGACCGCCTGACCGAGGCCGGCGAACTGCGCCGCCTGTCCGGCGCCTTTGCGCGCTTCGTCGCCTCGCTCGGCCCGGTCGCGCCGCCGGTGCTGCTGGCGGCCACGCTGCTGTCCGAGTTGGAGGGCAATGGCCACAGCTGCCTGCAGGTGGTCGACCTGGCCGGCGACCCGGCCACGCTGCTCGGCTGGAGTCCCGAGCAATGGCAGGGCCTGGCCGCCAGCGTGGCGCCGCTTCCGAAGAGCGCGAAAGCCTGGGCGGCCCAGTTCAACGCCTGCGAAGAGGTCTGGAAGGTCGGCGAATTCGACTATGGCGAGCCGCTCGTGTTCGACGGCGAACGCCTCTACCTGCGCCGCTACTGGCGCGACGAGACGCTGGTAGCAGGCAGCATCCGCGCGCGCGCCGCCACTGCGCGCCCCGTCGAACTGGCAGCCGTGCGCGAGTGGCTCGAGCTGCTGTTCGCGTCCCAGCGCGCGTCCGAGAAGCCGGACTGGCAGAAGCTGGCCTGCGCGGTGGCGCTGCGCGGTTCGGTGGCGATCATCACCGGCGGTCCGGGCACCGGCAAGACGTACACGGTGGCGCGCCTGCTGGCGCTGCTGTTCGCGACCGCGCCCGCTGCCGCCCAGCAGCGCATCGCGCTGGCCGCGCCGACCGGCAAGGCGGCGGCGCGCCTGAAGCAGTCGATCGACAAGGCCCTCACCGACCTCGCGGCGCGCGTCGGCGACAAGCTGCCGCTGCGCGAGCTGACCGAGCGCATGGGCGCCGCGCGCACCCTGCACAGCCTGCTGGGCGCGCGCCCGGACAGCCGCGCCTTTGCCCACCATGCCGGCAACCCGCTCGACATCGACGTCCTGATCGTGGACGAGGCCTCGATGGTGCACCTCGAAATGATGGCCTGCCTGCTCGACGCGCTGCCGCCGGGCGCCACGCTGATCCTGCTGGGCGACAAGGATCAGCTGGCTTCGGTGGAGGCGGGCGCGGTGCTCGGGGACCTGTGCCACGACGCCCAGGCCGGCGGCTACAGCCGCGAGACGGCGCAGTACGTGCTGGCCGCCAGCGGCGAAGAGCTGCCGCCGGAATTTCTCGGCGGCGGCGGTGCGCTGGCCCAGCAGACCGTGATGCTGCGCCACAGCCGCCGCTTCGGCGGGCCGATCGGCCAGCTGGCGCTGGCCGTGAATGCCGGCGTCGCGGCGGCTGCCGAAGCGGTGCTGCGCAGGGAAGCCGTACTGCGAGATGGCGCCCTGCGCTGGATCGAGAACGCGCGCCAGCACGAGGTGGTGGAACTGGGCCTGATGGGCTATCAGCCCTACCTGGAACTGCTGCGCGCCGGGCCGTCCGCTACCGATCCGGCGGCGCACGACGACTGGGTGCGCCGCGTATTGCAGCGCTTCGAGGCTTTCCGCATCCTGTGCGCGGTACGCGAGGGCGAGTGGGGCGTGAGCGGCCTGAACACCGCCATCGAGGGCAGCCTAGAGTCGGCCGGCCTGCTGCGCCGCGGCGGCGAATGGTATGCGGGGCGCCCGGTCATGGTGACCCGCAACGATTACGGCACGGGCGTTTTCAACGGCGACATCGGGCTGACGCTGCTCGACCCGGCCCGTCCCGGCTCCCTGCGCGTGTACTTCCTCGAAGGCGAGAAGGTGCGCAGCGTGCTGGCCACGCGCCTGCGCAACGTCGAGACGGCGTTCGCGATGACGGTCCATAAATCGCAGGGTTCGGAGTTCAGCCACACGGTGCTCGTGCTGCCGGAAGACCGCAACGCCATCCTCACGCGCGAACTGGTCTACACCGGCATCACGCGCGCCAGCGACCGCTTCACGCTGGTGTCGCCCACCGGCCCGGTGCTGGCCGAGGCGGTGGCACGGCGCACGCACCGCACCAGCGGGCTGCGCCACCTGATCGAGCGCTGATGCGGCCCGGCGCCATAGGGGTACGGCGAGGTGCGCAAGCGCTTTGTGAAGCCGCTCACCGCCTGAAGGCGAACACTGACGGCCGTGCTGCCCAGATATGTACTGCGGTGATACCCGATCTCATCATTTCCGCCTGGCCCTTGCGGGGGTTTTTGTTTCCGGCCATTCGCCGCAACCGCGAACCCGGTGGATCGGCAGTGATAAAATAGTCATCCGACAACACTTTGGACTCCCGGATGCGCCGTCACCTAGCATTGCTGTTATTGCCTGTCTGCATGCTGGCGCAGGGCGCCGAATGGCGCGACAGCCCGCAACTGGCCGAGCTGTTCAAGCGCGAGGGTGTGACCGGTACCTTCGTCGTCCATGACGTCGCTGCCGATACCTACACGGTCCATGACCCCGAACGCGCCCGGGTGCGCTATGTACCCGCTTCCACCTTCAAGATCCCCAACAGCCTGATCGGCCTGGCCACCGGCGTGGTGGCGAGCGTCGACCAGGTGCTGCCGTATGGCGGCAAGCCGGCCCGCCTCCCGCAGTGGGAGCGGGACATGCCGCTGCGCGAAGCGATCCGGGTGTCCAACGTGCCGGTCTACCAGGGCATGGCGCGCCGCATCGGCATCGAGCGCATGCGCGACGCCCTGCGCCGGCTCGACTACGGCAACGCCGATCCCGGCACCGTGGTCGATGCCTTCTGGCTCGACGGTCCGCTCAGGCTCAGTGCGGTCGAGCAGACCGTCTTCCTGGATAAACTGGCGCAGGACCAGTTGCCGTTGCCGAAGCCGGCGATGGCGGCCGTGCGCGAGATCCTGCGCCAGGACGGCAGCGCCGAACTCTACGCCAAGACCGGCTGGGGCGTGCCGCCGAACGAGCCGCAGATCGGCTGGTGGGTGGGCTGGGTGCGGAAAGACGGCAAACTGTACACCTTTGCCCTGAATCTCGAGATCACCGACGATGCGGCCGGCGCCAAGCGGGTGCCGCTGGGCAAAGCCGGGCTGCAGGCGCTCGGCCTGTTGTGACGACGGCAGGGCCTTCGGGTTGACAGTTCAAGAGATGTGACGTCCAGATGATGAGTTCCATGCAAGAAGCCGTTTCTCCCCGCGTCGTCGTGACGGACCACTGGCTTGCCCATCCGCGCGGGCGCATCTTCGCGCGCACCTGGGCCGATGCCGCCGCCCTTGACGGCAAGCCCGCGCCGATCGTGCTGCTACACGATTCCCTCGGCTGTGTTGCCTTGTGGCGCGACTTCCCGGAGCGGCTGGCCGTGGCGACCGGCCGCTCCGTCATCGCTTATGACCGTCCGGGCTACGGCCGGTCGGATCCGCGCAGCGACAGGCTGGCGCCGACCTTCGTGTCCGATGAGGCGCACAGCGGTTTCGCGGCCGTGCGGGCGCAGCTTGGCTTTCGGAAGTTCGTTCTGTTCGGCCACAGCGTGGGAGGGGGCATGGCTGTCCACTGTGCCGTCCGCTTTCCGGACGATTGCGAGGCCTTGATCACGGAGTCGGCACAGGCCTTCGTGGAAGACCGGACCATCGACGGCCTCCAGGCGGCAAAAGCGCAGTTCGCGGATGCGGGGCAAATCAGCCGGCTCGAGAAATACCATGGGAGCAAGGCCAGATGGGTGCTCGATGCCTGGACGGAAACCTGGCTCGCGCCCGGCTTCGCGTCGTGGTCGCTCGGGGATGCGCTGCCGCAGGTGCGGGCGCCGGCGCTGGTCATCCATGGGACCCTGGACGAATACGGCTCGGCCCGCCATCCGGAGATGATCGCACGTTCCTGCGCCGGGCCGGCGCGGCTGGCGCTGATGGCGGACACGCATCATGTGCCGCACCGCGAGCGGCCGGAGGAAGTCGTCGCGCTGGTGCACGGCTTCCTCGATCCCGGCGGCGCACCGCCTGTTCGCGACGGCCACGACGCCTGAGCGGCAACCTGGCTGGTGCGCCAGGCAAAAAAAGACCACCGCCGGGGTGGTCCCGGGGTGGTCCTTTTGTCGTCCGGTACAAGGCCGTCATGCGGCCGCTGCCCACGGCTGTGTCAATTGCGGCGAGTACGCTTCACCGTCACCTTTTTCTTCTTCGCCACCACCTTCGCCTTGGTGCGCGACGGGGCCTTGGCCTTCAGCTTCAGGCGGCTGCCGCTCGCCTTGATGCGCGGGGCGCGGCTGCTGGCCTTCACCTTGGCCGAGCGCGTCACGCTCGCCACCGTCGGTTCCTCGCCGGTAATGTAGCGGCGGATGTTGAGGGCGTCGAGGATGCGCGCCGACGACGCGCTGGCGTTCAGCAGCACCATGGTCGCGTTCTTGCCGGCCACCTTGATGCTCATGATCAGGCAGCGGCCCGCTTCGCGCGTGTAGCCGGTCTTCGACAGGCCGATGTCCCAGCCCTTGGCGCCGACCAGGCGGTTGGTGTTGCGGTATTCGACGCCGCGGCCGTTGATGTTGATGATGTTCCTGGCGTCGGTGCTGCGTGCGGCGATTTCCGGATAGTCTGCGGCCGCGTTGGCCATCTTGATCAGGTCGCCCGCGGTCGAGCGGTTATTCGGCGACAGGCCGGTCGGCTCTTCGATATGGGTCTGGCGCATGCCGAGGGCGGCGGCCTTGCGGCGCACGGCTTCCTTGAAGGCCGCGTGGCCACCGGGGTAGGTGCGTGCCAGCGACGCGGCGGCGCGGTTGTCGGAAGACATCAGCGCCAGCTGCAGCACGTCGCTGCGCGGGATGCTCGCGCCCACCGGCACGCGCGAGCTGCTGTGCTTGAGCGTGTCGACGTCGCTGCGGTCGATCTCGATCAGCTCGTTCATGTCCTGCTTCGCATCCAGGATGACCATCGCGGTCATCAGCTTGGTGAGCGAAGCGATCGGCACGACCGCGCTTGCATTCTTTTCCAGCAAAACCTTGCCGGTGTCATCTTCCACCACCAGCACCGATTGCGATCCGAACGGCACCGCGAATGCGGCAGCCGAGGAGATCGACAACAGGACCGTGGCGAACAGTTTCTTGATCATAGTGTCGGGGAATGAAGTCGGGTTAAGGCCGCTCGCCGCGCGACAGGCGCCGGGGCGGCGCATCGTTTACGCGTCTAGCTGTAAGGCAACTACCTCAACGATGGAAGATAGCACCAACATTTCTGACTGTCTATGGCGCACAAGAAATATCGAGTTCAGGTGTATCGGATTTACCGAAAAAAAAGGCCCTGCACGATGGCAGGGCCTGCTTATTTCGACAAATCAGGCCAAACTTCGCCTGCAAACCGCATTGTCGGAAATGCGCGTTCTTATTTCGACTGGTAGATCTTGTCGAATTCGCCGCCATCGTCGAAGTGGCGCTTCTGGGCCGCGCGCCAGCCGCCGAACAGCTCGTCGACCGAGAACAGCGCGATCGGCTTGTAGTTGGCGGCGTACTTCTTCATCACCGCTTCGTTGCGCACGCGCAGGAAGTGCTTGGCGCCGATTTCCTGGCCTTGCGGCGAGTACAGGAAGTTCAGGTAAGCAGTTGCCTGCTTGCGCACGCCACGGCGATCGACGACCTTGTCGACCACGGCCACCGGCGACTCGGCCAGGATCGAGGTCTGCGGATACACGACCTCGAAGTTGTCGCCGAACTCGGCGCGCACCATGCTCACTTCGTTCTCAAAAGTCACCAGGGCGTCGCCGATCTGGCGCTGGGTGAAGGTGGTGGTGGCAGCGCGGCCGCCGGCGTCCAGGATCGGCACGTTCTTGAAGATGCGGCGCACCAGTTCGCGCGCCTGCGCTTCGTTGCCGCCTTTTTTCAGCACCGAGCCCCAGGCTGCCAGGTAGGTATAGCGGCCATTGCCGGCGGTCTTCGGGTTCGGGATGATGACCTGCACGCCCGGCTTGGCCAGGTCGTCCCAATTCTTGATGCCCTTCGGGTTACCCTTGCGCACCAGGTAAACCATGGTCGAGTAGTAGGGCGCCGCGTTGTTCGGGAACTTCCTGGCCCAGTCTTTCACCACCAGGCCGCGATCGGCCAGCATGTCGATGTCGTTTGCCTGGTTCATCGTCACGACCGAGGCTTCCAGGCCGTCGGCGACGGCGCGCGCCTGCTTGCTCGAACCGCCGTGCGACTGCTTGATCGAGACGGTTTCGCCTGCGGTTCTTTGCCAGCTGGCGATAAACGCCGGGTTAATGTCCTTGTACAATTCGCGCGCTACGTCATACGACACGTTCAGCAGCTCGACATTGGCGGCGCTGGCGGACAGGGGCAGTGCGGCGCCGACGGCCAGCGCGAGCAGCCAGCGGCGCAGGGGCAGGAATGGTTTGTTCGGCATGTTCTTCTCACTTTTCGTATGCTATGGACATAGTGTATATGTTCCATTTATTAAGCGCAAAACGGAAGAATAGTTTCGTCATATGCTTAGACGCTTAGACGCGCACCGGGCATGCCCCGGGGCGCACGCGGATATGCATGCCTCAGGCAGGCTGTAGAGCTTTCGGTGTATAGTCCGCACATCACCGCGCCGCATGCTGGCTGCCGGTGGTGGAGCAGGCAACAACAGGTGATGGTAAACGAGGCACTGGGTCAGATGGTTATGGGTATCGACATTCGCAAGGCAGCACCGAACGACGCGGCGGCCGCCTGCAGCCTGCTGCGCCGCTCGATCGCAGAAGGTTGCGAGCCCGATTACCGCGGCCGCCCCGGTATCCTCGATGCATGGCTCGGCAACAAGACGCCGGAGAACGTGAGGGCCTGGTTCGCCTCGAACACCAATTTCGCCGTCGTCGCCGAGCGCGATGGCGAGCTGCTGGGGCTGGCCCTGCTGACCCAGGCCGGCAAGCTGGCGCTGTGCTACGTGCAGCCACAGGCCCTGCGCAGCGGCGTCGGGAGCGCGCTGCTCGCCGCGATCGAAGGCCAGGCCCGCGCCTGGGAGATCCGCAAGATCCACCTGCACAGCCCGGAAAGCGCCGCGCCCTTCTTCGAGCGCCACGGCTATACGAATGCGGGGCTGGAAAAGGCCTGTTTCGGGCTCGAGTGCAGGCTGTTGTGGAAGGCCCTCGAAGCCGGTCCGGCCGGCAGCGACGGCGCACGCAAGCGATTCTGCAACTGCAGCCAATAACTGATCAATCGCGACAAGAAAGCAACAGGACACATCTTCTGCCGGGCAAGTCCTTACGCTATAGTACGGCTCTTCGTAAAGATGAGTGTTTTATGGCTTCCCGTAGAGATTTCCTTCATCAAGGCATGCGCCTGTCGGCCCTGGGCATACTTGGGCCTGCATTGATCGGCGAGACCGTGGCAGCGCCGCAAGCCGCGCCGGACGACCTGACCCCGCCACCCGATCTGTTCGACGCACAATTGCTTGACCTCGACTTCTGGGTCAAGCCGCGTACCTTGTCGGTGACCCGCCCGCAGAGCGGCGAACGCGCCAAGGTCCTGTACTGGAAAGACGGCGAGATGATCGATTCCGCCTACCAGGAGCTGTGCCACCTGCTGCGCGACGTCAACGGCCGCGCTACCGCACCGATCGATCCGAAACTGCTGGAATTATTGTGGGGCACGCAAGCCTTCATCGCGCGCTACGGCCTGCTGCAGCCGCTCGAGATCCTGTCGGGCTACCGCACGCCGGCCTCGAACGCGCGCCTGCAGGAAGCGGGCATTCCGGCGGCACGCAAATCGCTGCACATGTCCGGCAAGGCGGCCGACATCCGGATTGCCGGCCTGAGCGAGGAAGTCCTGGGCGGACTCGTGCGAAGCCTGCGCCAGGGCGGAGTCGGTTATTATTACCGTTCCGGTCCGAAGGGCGGCTGGATCCACGCCGATACGGGGCTCAACCGTACCTGGAAAGGGTAACAGCGCCGGACAGGCTCCCATGGCGGCGTTGCATCGCTGCGCCGTACCGGCGTGCCGTCTTCGACGACGCGCCTGGCCCGGGGGCTGTGCGACGATCCGCGGTGAGACCGTCAGGTCAAACTTGCGTGGGTTTTTGCTGTCGTAGGGCTGGTACGGCAATGCGCTTGCCGGGATACCGACTCATCTTTCCAAAGGAGCAAACGATGGCAACGATGAATGCACCCACGATGGATCGCCGCACCGGCCCCGAACGCCGCACTGCGCTACGCGAAGGACGCGGTTCGGCCATGTCGGCCCTCGACTACCTCGCCATGGCCTTGCTGATCGTTGGCGGCCTGAACTGGGCCATGGTCGGCCTGTTCGAAGTCGACATGGTGGCCACCATCTTCGGCCCGGGCAGCCCGGCGGCGCGCCTGGTCTACGTGCTGGTCGGCCTGGCCGCCCTGTACTCGATCTACACGACGGCGAAGATGGCCGGCGCCAAGCGCCATTGACGCCGCGACCAGACCTGCAGGCGCGGCGGTGCGCGTCGGGCTCATTTCCGATACCCACGGCCTGCTGCGCCCGGAAGCGCTCGCCTTCCTCGCCGGCTGCGACCACATCGTCCATGGCGGCGACATCGGCAATGCCGGCATCCTCGACCGGCTGGCCGAACTCGCGCCGTTGACCACGGTCCGCGGCAACAACGACCGCGAGGCCTGGGCCCGCGCAATCCCCCACAGCGCGCGCCTGGACCTCGGCGGCGTGGCGCTGTATGCCATTCACGACCTGAAGGAACTCGACATCGATCCGGTGGCGGCCGGGATCCGGGTGCTCGTCTCGGGCCACTCGCATCGGCCAGGCTGCAGCGAGCGTGGAGGCGTGCTCTATATTAATCCGGGCAGTGCAGGGCGGCGGCGCTTCAGTTTGCCGATCTCGGCGGCCGAACTGGTGATCGAAGGGGGCGTCGTGCGGCCGCGCATCGTGACCCTGGTCGAGGGCTGAGCGGGCGTTTCGGCCTGCATGCGTGCGTTGAACGCGCACACGGGCACCTCGAAATGCCGTACGATACGGCCCTTATTGCGTCCCTTATTGCTTCCATTCCTACCCGATGACCGCTCCACCCGATCAGCAGCCACGCTTCCGCCCACGCCCCTGGATCCACCTCGAGACGCCGCAGGACGTCGAGCTCTGGATCGAGGAGCACAACCTCGCCATGCGCGAGCTGATCGGGCCGCAGGAAACCGGCTACGGCATCTGCTTCACGCTGGCCGAGGGCGGCAACATCTACATGCAGACGGCCGAAGACGCGGTCGTGCTCGACGTCGAGGAAGAGGCGTCCTGGATCGCGCCGCTGATCGTCGCCGCTACCGGCGTCGAACCGCCGCCGGGCCACTACTGGCTGCTGCCCGCCGACAAGCTGACCCAGCTGATCATCGGCCTGTCTACCCTGGTCGCGAGCACCACGCTCGTGGTCGGCCACCGTTTCGGTTCGCGCGCCCGCAGGCATTCGTACTGAGGGCGTTTCCAGGCACGCCGGGGAAGGCTCTGGCGCACCGGCCGGCGGGCGCCGGCCGGTTTCGTTCACCCCGTCAGAAGTGGTGGAACATCCCGAGCGAGAAGGTGCGGGTCTCGATGCCCGTTTGCGGCATGGTGGAACCCGGCTGCAGGGGCAGCGCCACGCTGTTCAGGATGATGGTGGAGGCGCCGAAATTGCGCACCGATCCGGCGCGCGCATACAGGCTGGTGCGGCGCGACAGGTCGTAGTCGGCGCCCAGCATCAGGCCCAGTGCCGAGGATTCCACCGGGCGGCCGGCGCCGTCGCGCGCGCCTTCGGTGTCGCGGTAGACCGCCGAGGCGCGGTATGACAGGCGGCCCAGCGGCAGGATCGCTCCCAGCGTCGTCAGCTCGGCTTCGCCGCTTTGCGCCAGGCGCGGCGCGATGCGCACCCAGGCGGCCGACAGCACCAGCCTGCCGGTGTCATAGATGCCGCCAACGGCAGGCATGTCGGTACGCACCGGCTGCGCAGCCTGGCCGGCCCTTGCAACGACAGGCGCGCTCCACGACTGGGTCAGGCTCGCCGCCACGTAAAACTGCCCGTTGGTGAATGACACGACACCGCCGCGCGTGCCGGCCTTCGGTTCGGTCGTACCGGTCGTACCATAGGGATTGGTCGCGTAGATCGCCTGCGCACCCAGGCCCATCACGCGTGGCGTGGCATAGGTGATCGACTTCGGCACGCGCACCGGAATAGTGCCGGCACCCGGGCCGAGGTCGGTATTCGCGCCCACCCCGCGCGGCCCCTGCATGGCGCCGCCGCCGACCCAGGTATAGACCGAGTTGGTCGGCACCAGCATGAAGGGGTCGACGAACAGCGGCAGCATCGCGTTGATCTGGTTACCGAAACGCAGGGTGCCGAGGGTGGACGAACGCAGGCCGACCCAGGATTCGCGATTGAACAGGGCGCTCGCCTGCTGGGCGCCGGCATCGGCATTGAAGCCCGCTTCCAGCTTCGCTTCGGCTTTCAGGCCGCCGCCCAGGTCTTCCGATGCATAGAAACCCAGCTTCGAGGTATAGGCGCCGCCGCTTTGCTGCTGCCAGCGGCCGCTGGCGTTGTCGGTGCTCGTGTACATCGCGCCCAGGTCGACCGTGCCGTAGATGCGCACGCTGTCACCGCCGCTGCTGTATTCCGGTAACTGGGCCAGGCGCGTCATCAGGAAGGACTCCGGCTGGGTTTGGGCCGAAGCGGAGAAGGCGAGCGACAGGAGGGTGACGAGCAGGGCGGGGCGAAACAGGGGCGAGCGTGACATTCGGTGAGCTTGGTGAGATGATAATGCTCGAATTATTGCACATGGGAAATCGTAGGGGATAGACGATAGTTGCCCTTAAACAACAAAGTTCAGTCACCTCGGGGTGGTCTGGACCGTTTCGACCGTCGAAAGTCGTGTACGCGTGGATTCGGGGTTCGCACCCAGCAAAAAAAACGGGCGCCAGCGGCGCCCGTGTGCATTACATGTTCGGATAGTTCGGCCCGCCGCCGCCTTCCGGCGTGACCCACACGATGTTCTGGGTCGGGTCCTTGATGTCGCAGGTCTTGCAGTGCACGCAGTTCTGGGCGTTGATCTGCAGGCGGTCCTGGCCGGCGTCGGTCTTCACGAACTCGTACACGCCCGCCGGACAGTAGCGCTGCTCGGGGCCGGCATACTTCGCCAGGTTGACGTCGACCGGGATGCTGGCGTTCTTCAGCGTCAGGTGCACCGGCTGGTCTTCGGCGTGGTTGGTGTTCGAGATGAACACCGACGACAGGCGGTCAAAAGTCAGCTTGCCGTCCGGCTTCGGATAGACGATGGGCTTGAACTCGGAGGCCGGGCGCAGGCATTCGTGGTCGGCATGCTTGTGGCGCAGCGTCCAGGGCGCCTTGCCCCTGAAGACCATCTGGTCGACCCCGGTCATGAAGGTGCCTAGATACAGGCCCTTGCTCATCCACGGCTTGAAGTTGCGCGCCTTGTGCAGCTCCTCATGCAGCCAGGAGCGCTCGAAAGCGGCCGGGTAGGCGGCCAGTTCGTCGTGCTGGCGGCCGGCGCCGAGCGCCTCGAAGGCGGCTTCGGCGGCCAGCATGCCGGTCTTGATCGCGCCGTGGCTGCCCTTGATGCGGCTGGTGTTCAGGAAGCCGGCGTCGCAGCCGATCAGGGCGCCGCCCGGGAAGACGGTCTTCGGCAGGGATTGCAAACCCCCTGCGGTAATCGCGCGCGCGCCATAGGAGATGCGCTTGCCGCCTTCGAAGAACTTGCGGATTTCCGGGTGCGTCTTATAGCGCTGGAATTCCTCGTAGGGCGAGAGATACGGGTTCTGGTAGGACAGGCCGACGATGAAGCCGACCGCCACCTGGTTGTTCTCCAGGTGGTACAGGAAGGAGCCGCCGTAGGTGTCCTTGTCGAGCGGCCAGCCGGCGGTGTGGATCACCAGGCCCGGCTTGTGCAGGGCCGGGTCGATCTCCCACAGCTCCTTGA
>JBBWZO010000042.1:0-17991 GCA_039649125.1 Massilia sp.
GCGCTCGATCAGCACGCGCGAGCCGCCGAATTCGCGCACGTCGCGCAGCACGTCGCGCGCCAGCGTCTGGGCGTCGGCATTCCTCAGCAGGGTGGGTACGGCGCGCACCGCCAGCGTGGTCGGCGACAGCGCGGCGATGTCGAAGCCGAGCGCCCTCAGCGTCTCCTGGTGGTCGGTGGCGGTGGCCACCTCGATCGCATCGGCGAAGAAGGTCACCGGGATCAGCATTGCCTGCACCTGCATGTCCTGGCCCTCGACCTGGGCGTCGAGCGCGTTCTTCAACTGCTCGTACAGGATGCGCTCGTGTGCCGCGTGCATGTCGACCAGCACCAGGCCCTTCGTGTTCTGCGCCAGGATGTAAATGCCGTGCAGCTGGGCCAGGGCGAAGCCGAGCGGGAAACCGTCGTTGGTTGGCGCGCCCGACGTCGCCGGCATCGGCATCGGCGCCGCCGGCGCGCCGGCAGCCGGACGTTCGCTGTCGCTACGCTCCCCCGCGAACAGCGCGCCGTAGGCGGCCGTGCTCTGCGCCACGCCCTGCGTGGCCGGGGCATCCCAGCGGCTGCCCGGCGGGAAGGGGGACGGCGAGAAGGTCGACGAGGATGCCTCCCTGAGCTGGCTTCCGAAGCCGGTCTGCTCGTGCGGGCGGCGCCATTCGGACGAGGAGGAGGGGGCGATCTCGGCCGCCGTCAGCGGCGCCGGCACGCTGCCGTGCGCCGTGGCCGAGGTCTGCGCCAGCGCCCGCTGCACCGCGTGGAACACGAACTGGTGCACGGCGCGGCTGTCGCGGAAACGCACTTCGATCTTCGAGGGGTGCACGTTGACGTCGACCAGCGCCGGGTCGAGGTCGAGCGCCAGCACGTAGGAAGGAAAGCGGTCGCCGTGCAGCACGTCCTGGTAGGCGGCGCGCACCGCGTGCACCAGCAGCTTGTCGCGCACGAAACGCCCGTTCACGTAGAAGAACTGGCCGTCGGCGCGCGCCTTGGAGGCGGTCGGCAGGCCGGCATAGCCGTACAGGCGCAAGGGGCCGGCGGCCTCGTCGATGGCCAATCTCGCTTCGGCGAAATCGCTGCCGAGGATCTGGCTGCTCCTGCGCGCCATGTCGCACACGTTCCAGTGGTCGATGGTGCGGCCGTTGTGGGTCAGGCTGAACGAGACATCCGGACGCGCCAGCGCGATGCGGCGCACGACTTCGGCGCAGTGGCCGTATTCGGTCTGCTCGCTTTTCAGGAATTTACGGCGCGCAGGCGTATTGAAATACAGGTCCTGCACGTCGATCGTGGTGCCGCAGGGGCCGGACGAGGGCGCTACGGTGCCCAGGTGCGAGCCGACGATCTCCCAGGCGTGCGGCGCGTCTTTCGTGCGCGAGGTGATCGACACCGCCGCGACCGAAGCGATCGAGGCCAGCGCCTCGCCCCGGAAGCCGAGGGTTGCCACGTTTTCCAGGTCGGTCAGCGAGGCGATCTTCGAGGTCGCATGGCGCGCCAGCGCGAGCGGCATTTCCTCGGGCGCGATGCCGCGGCCGTTGTCGGTGATCGCGATACGCTTGACGCCGCCTTCCTCGAGGCGGATCGTGATCTGGGTTGCGCCCGCGTCGAGCGCGTTTTCCAGCAATTCCTTGACGACGGCCGAGGGCCGCTCGACCACCTCGCCCGCGGCGATCTGCGAGATGAGCTGGTCGTTCAGTTGCTGGATGGGACGGTGGGTAGGGACGGGCGCGTTCATGCCCAGATTATACGCGCCGTGAATTCGCCCGGTGTCCTGAGCCGGCCTGCTGTCTTATTTCTGCTCGCGCACCGGAATCGGCGTATTGCACAGGTCGACGTGACCCGCCGCGACCACGTTCCACGGCCCGCCGCGGTTGCGCTGGGCTTCGACGACCTTCTGGTAGGTCGGGCTGTCGCTGCGCATCACCTCGAACAGGCTGCGCTCGGCCGGCGGCACGTCGGCGGCCACGTGGAAGGCCTTGATCGGAACCTGCATTTCCGGCTTGTCGAAGAAGCCCATCGGCGCCGGACCGCGCGGCACGGACGACAGCAGCGGCATGCCGGAAATGACGCGCCCGACCACCGTGATGTTGCGGTCGAGGTGGCGCGGCGACTGGCCGGTGACGACGTACAGGGCGGTGCCGCTGCCGCTGTCGGACTCGTTGTCGCGGCCCACGCCGACCATCGCATAGCAGTGCGCCAGCCAGGTCTCGCCCTTCTTCGGGTCGCGCCCGACGGGGAAGCCGTTCGAGTGGCCGATTTGCGGGCATAGCCGTCCACGTCCTGCATGCGCGTGAAATGCTTGTCGTTCTTCATCGGCACGGTGAACTCGGCCGGCAGCTTGGCTTTCGCGGTCTTGATCGGCTTCGGGTTCTTCTCGTCCGGGTAGCCCCATCGCACCACGAAATTGTCCTGCGAGCGCAGGATGACGAGGCCGTCGAAATAGCCTTCGCGCGCCAGTGCCTTGATGTTGCGGGCGTGGTTCGGTGCGAAGCTCGGCGCCAGTTCGATCACCACGCGCCCGTTCGGCAAGTCCATGTACAGGGTGTTCTCGAGGTCGAGCGGGCGCCAGTCGGCCGCCCTGGCTTCCTTGACGATCTCGCCCACGCTTGGCTTCGGCGGCAGCGGCTTCGGCTGCGTCGCCCCCAGGCTGCCCGCCGCCAGGGCCAGGACGATCCCTGCCTGTACTGCGAATGTCGCTGCCTTCATCTCCGCTCCACGATTGATTATTAATGTTCGGTAAATTTAATCGCGGACTTTTCTGATTTTTTGAAAACTTGGCACCGGCTTAAGAACCCGGCCATGGCCTATTCTTGCCAAGGCGTCGGATAGCTGACCGGTGGTATCATTCGGCGTTACCGTTTAGGAAAAATATGGATCTGATGCAATTGTTCGACATGATTCTTCATGTCGATAAGACGTTGGGCATGTTGCTTGCCCAATATGGCATTTATGTCTACATCGTCCTGTTCGCCATCGTCTTCTGTGAAACGGGCCTGGTCGTATTTTTCATCCTTCCGGGCGACACCCTCCTGTTCATCGCCGGCGCCTTCTGCGCCACTGGCCAGATGAGCTATCCGCTGCTGATGTCGCTGCTCATCGTTGCGGCAGTCACAGGCAACACACTCAATTACTATATCGGCGAGGCCGTCGGCCAGCGCATGTTCACCCACAATTACCGGTGGATCAACAAGGACGCGCTGCAGCGTACCCACGATTTCTTCGAAAAGCATGGCGGCAAGACCATCATCCTGGCGCGCTTCGTGCCGATCGTGCGCACCTTCGCCCCGTTCGTGGCCGGCGTGTCGGACATGACGCACTGGCGCTTCCAGCTCTTCAACGTGACCGGCGCCGTGCTCTGGGTGAGCAGCCTGGTAACCGCCGGTTACTTCTTCGGCAACAGCCCGATCGTGCGCAACCACCTGACCTTGATCGTGCTGGTGGGCGTGAGCCTGGCGCTCGGGCCGCTTGCCATCGGCGGCCTGTACAAGTTCGGCCGCCGGATACTCAGCCGCTGATGGCGGGGGCGTAACACTGTTAGTGATTCGACAGCGCGCCGGATTTTATCCGGCGCGTTTGCGTTCAGACGCTCAAGTTTCCATGCAGAAGGGTCGTTAAGGCAGGGAGTGTCCACTTTTTCTGTCCCCATGCGTAAGCTGATTGCCCTGTTCGCCTGCAGCATCGTCGTGCTCCACGCGAGCGCCAACGAAGCGCCTACCCCCGCCGCCAAAGCAGCGCCGGACGCTGCCAGGAAGGCGGCGGACACGGCCAGGCTGGCGGCCGAGCTGTCCAAGCCGGCCAGCAGCAAGGGCGTCGACAAGGCCGCTGCCATCGCGGTCGCGGCCGACAAGCAGCTCCTCGAGAAAGAGAAAGCGCAGGCCGGGAAACCGGCCGCAACCAGCGCGGCCACCGCCGACCGGGTCGCGGCGGCTGCTTCCGCCCCGAGCGAGGACGAGGCCCAGGTCGACCTGTCGGTCAGGATCGCCGAGCGCCTGGCCGAGATGCGCGCCAAGCAGGCCGCACGCGTGGCTGCCGCGGCCAAGGCAAGGAAGCTGGCGGAGGCACGCCGCAAGAAGGAAGCGGCGATCGCTGCCGCACCGAAGATCAGCCACCACTGGGACTACGAGGGCGAGTTCGGCCCCGAGAACTGGGGCAAGATCAATCCTGCCTGGTCCCAGTGCGGCACGGGCAAGCGCCAGTCGCCGATCGACATCCGCGACGGCATGAAGGTCGACCTGGCGGAGATCGATTTCAATTATGGGCCGTCGAGCTTTACCGAGATCGACAACGGCCACACGGTGCAGGTGAACGTCGGCAGCGGCAATTTCATGACCGTCGGGCCGGAGACCTACGAACTGGTGCAGTTCCACTTCCATCGTCCGTCGGAAGAGCGCATCAATGGCAAGGGCACCGAAATGGTGGTGCACCTCGTGCACCGGGGCGCGGGCGGCAAGCTGGCGGTGGTCGCCGTGCTGCTCGAACGCGGCAAGGCCAACGAGGCAATCCAGACCGTGTGGAACAACATCCCCTTAGAAAAAGGGCAGCTGGGCGCGCCCGGCCTGGAGATCGATCCGCTGGAACTGCTGCCGAACCAGCGCGAGTACTACACCTACATGGGCTCGCTGACGACGCCGCCCTGCACCGAGAATGTACTGTGGATGGTGATGAAGCAACCGATGACGGCCTCGCCGGCGCAGATGGCGCTGTTCTCGCGCCTGTATCCGCTCAATGCGCGGCCGGTCCAGGCAAGCGAAGGGCGGATGGTGAAGGAATCGAATTGATCGGGAATTAGATCAACAACAAAGCCGGCGTTGCCGGCTTTTTGTTTTGGTTGCGGCCTTCGCAGCAGGACGTAGGGTGGACGGGTCTCCCGTCCACCCTACGTCCCGCATCGCCGTTTTCGACAGGATCAGCTGACGTGGTATTCCCCGCGCCAGCGCTCGCCCGGCTGCAGCGTCGGCCCATTCAGCAATGCCGGCTCGATGCACACGAAACGCCGGTATTCCTCGTCCGCCATGTCCGCCAGCGCGGCCGCATCCTCGGCGCCCGGGTTCCAGACGACCGCATCGGTAAACCCTTCCTGCCGCAGCGTCAGCACGACGTCGCCGTCGACCAGCGCCAGCCGTGGCGCGACGTGTTCATAGACGCGGTCGAACTTGTCCGTGATGACCAGATCCTCCGGCGCCACGCCGTCGATGCGTACGCCGGCGATGTCGTCCACCAGGTAATAGGTGTGCAGGGCCGCCGCGAACGGGAAGGCGTCCGTGCCGGTGTTGTACACGTCGAAGGCCATGGCCAGTTCGTTGGCGCGGATCGCCACACGCAGCGACAGCGCGAAGCCGTGCGGCCAGGCCGCGGCATGCGCGGGAGCGAGATCCGATGGCGCCAGCGCGAACACGGCAAACGCCCAGCCGTCCTCGCTGCCGGTGTCCAGCACGCGCCAGGTGCTCACGCGCGCGAAGCCGTGGCGCATGCCGCTGCCGCGTTCGGCGAACTGGGGGAAGATCACCGGTACGCCGCCGCGGATCGCGCGGTTGCCGTCCAGGCTCGACTGCGCACTGCAGAACAGGCGCTCGCGCCCGTCGGCGCCGCGCCAGGAAACCAGGTGGGCACCGTACAGGGTCACGACGGCCTGGGCGCCGTCGGGTGCGGTGAGGAGGAGGGCCGGCAGCTGGCCGTACGTGGTGGAAATGGCGGCGTCCATGTGGCTCATGTTGATCATGTGTCATGAAGTGGGCCGCGTAGTATGCCATACCGTGCGCTACCCGTATCTCAGGTCGTGCGGCTCTTCGCCATCGGCGGATTGGCCGAGAAGTAGCGCTTGATGCCCCTGGTGATGGCGTTCGCCAGCTGGTCCTGGTAGCCCTCGTCGCGCAGCTTGGCTTCTTCTTCCGGATTCGAGATGAAGGCGGTTTCGACCAGGATGGAGGGGATGTCCGGCGCCTTCAATACGGCGAAGCCCGCCTGTTCCACGGCCGCCTTGTGCAGGCGGTTGATGCCGCCGATCTCGCCCAGCACCGCCTTGCCGAGCTTCAGGCTGTCGTTGATCTGGGCCGTCGTCGACAGGTCGAACAGCACGCTGGCGAGCTGCCTGTCGTGGCGTGCGAGGTTGACGCCGCCGATCATGTCGGCCTTGTTCTGGTCGTTCGCGAGCCAGCGTGCTGCGGTCGAGCTGGCGCCTTTTTCCGACAGCACGAACACCGAGGAGCCGCGCGCGCGCGCCTCGATGAAGGCGTCCGCATGGATCGAGACGAACAGGTCGGCCTGGACCTTGCGTGCCTTTTCCACGCGCTTGCCGAGCGGGACGAAATAGTCGCCGTCGCGGGTCAGCATCACGCGGGTGTTCGGCAGGGCTTCCAGCCGGCTTTTCAGCTTTTTCGCCACCGCCAGCACGATGTCCTTTTCGCGCGTGCCCCTGGGGCCGATCGCGCCCGGGTCCTCGCCGCCGTGGCCGGGGTCGAGGGCAATCGTCACCATCCGCACCACGTTGTTGGCCGGAGACGCTGGCTGGGCCGGCTTCGGCGCAGGTTTGGTCGGCGTCGGCGCCGGCTGCACCGGACGGGCCGGCGGCGTGCCGGTCATGGTCGCGATTTCCGCTTCCAGGCGCGCGATCGGGTCCGGTGCCACCGGCTGGGCCGAGGGCACCGGCTCGGCCGGCACCGCGGTCGGCCTCCCGTCGCCCGGCGACCACTCTCCCTTTTCGATCAGGGCGGCGATCGGGTCGGCTTCGCGCACCGGATACAGGTCGAAGATCAGGCGGTGTTTATATTCGGCCACCGGCGCCAGCGTGAACACCTGCGGCTTGATTTCTTCCTTCAGGTCGAACACGAGGCGCACCACGTTCGGGCGGTTCTGGCCGACGCGCACCTGCTTGATGTACGGGTCGTTCGACTCGATCTTCGCCACCAGGCTGCGCAATGTGTCGTTCAGCGCCAGGCCGTCGATGTCGACCACCAGCCGCGGCGGATCCGATATCAGGAAGTGGTCCGCCTTCAGGTCGGTGTCGTTTTCCAGCGTGACGCGGGTGTAGTCGTCCGCCGGCCAGACGCGCACGGCCAGGATCTGGGCGGCATACGCCGGCAAGGGGGCGACCACCGACAGCAGCAGCGTGCCGCCGGCTTTCAGGACGGTACGGCGGACAGGGGAATTCAAGCGGGAGGAGCGAAGGAGAGGCGGTCGAGACATAGCAGGCCCAAGTCAGACAACGCCTGCAATTCTACATCACGGCCGAGGCCGCTGACTGTGAGCAAGACACGGACGTCGGGCGGCGGCAACACCGGCTCTCCCTTTTCCGGCCACTCGACGATGCAAATGTTGTTGCCGTCGAAATCTTCGCGAAAGCCCGCATCCAGGAATTCTTCCGGGCTGGCCATGCGATACAGGTCGTAGTGGATGACGTTGACCGGCTTGCCGTCCAGTTGCACCCGATACGGTTCCGACAAGGTATAGGTCGGGCTTTTCACGGTGCCCTGGTGGCCGGCGGCGTGCAGCAGGGCGCGCGTGAGCGCGGTCTTGCCAGCGCCGAGGTCGCCGTGCAGGTAGATGACGAGGCCGGGCACGAGTGCGCGCGCCAGCGCGGCGCCGAACGCGGCGGTGGCCGATTCCTCCGGCAGGTAGGCTGTAAAGTGCTGCATCAATTAAAATGTCATGTTTGGCGGCGCCGAAGCGCTGCGATTGTCCGTCTGCCCGAATGTCCCCATCTACTCCCGACCTGCACGAATTGACGCGCGCCATCAAGGCATGGGGGCGCGAGCTCGGCTTTGCCGACGTGCGCATTGCCGACGTCGACCTCACGCACGCCGAGGCGGGGCTGTCCGCCTGGCTGGCGGCGGGCCACCACGGCGAGATGGATTATATGGCAAGCCACGGGATGAAGCGCGCCCGGCCCGCCGAGCTGGTGCCCGGCACCGTGCGCGCCATCGTCGCGCGCATGGATTATTTGCCGCTCGGTACACCTGCCGGGACTGACGATTGGCGCGGCCGCGAACGGGCACGCCAGGCCGACCCGGATGCTGCCGTGGTGTCGCTGTATGCGCGCGGCCGCGACTACCACAAGGTTTTGCGCAACCGCCTGGCGCAACTGGCAGAACGGATCAAAGGCGAAATCGGCGACTATGGCTACCGGGTGTTTACGGATTCGGCGCCGGTGATGGAGTTGCCGCTGGCGGAAAAGGCCGGCCTGGGCTGGCGCGGCAAGCATACCTTGCTGCTCTCGCGCGAAGCCGGCTCGACCTTTTTTATCGGCGAAATCCTGGTCGATCTGCCGCTACCGGTCGACGCGGCGGCGAGCGGGCATTGCGGCAGTTGCAGCAACTGCATCGACGCCTGCCCGACCGGCGCCATCCTCGGCCCCGGCCGCCTGGACGCGCGGCGCTGCATCTCCTACCTCACCATCGAACTGAAGGGCAGCATCCCGGTCGAACTACGGCCCCTGATCGGCAACCGCATCTATGGTTGCGACGATTGCCAGCTGGCCTGTCCGTGGAACAAGTTCGCGCAACGGGCCAGCCTGCCCGATTTCGACGAGCGCAACGGGCTCGGTGAAGCAGGCATGCTGGAATTGTTCGCGTGGGAAGAGGAGGAATTCAACCGCCGGATGGAAGGCAGTCCGATCCGGCGCATCGGTCACGAGCGCTGGCTGCGCAACCTGGCGGTGGGCCTGGGCAATGCCGCCAACGGGCGCCGTGGCGATCCTGCGATCATCGCGGCCTTGCAGGCGCGCGCCGGACACCCGTCCGCGCTGGTGCGCGATCACGTCGCGTGGGCGCTCGCCCGTCACCAGTCATAGTTCGATGCGTTTCGCGCGCAGCGCCGACCAGTCGCCATCGATCGAAATCATCGCCACGGCCGTGATACCGTTTTCCTTCAGGTACGCGTTGATCGAGTCGCGATTGATATCGGTGGCTTTCGATGCGGTCTGCTTCAGGTAGGCGATCCAGAGCGAGCCCTTGTCGCTGAGGCGCTCCTTGGCCGTCGGCAGGTATTGTTCGAGGTCCTTGCGGTTCATGCAGAACATCATGATCACGTCGAAGGGACCGTCGCCTTCCTTCATGAGCTCCTGCGGGAACTGCGACACGACCGTCGGGTGAACCCCGCCATTGATAACCAGCATCGATTTCGCGTTGCGCAAAAACATCCTGTCTGCAACTGTCTTTTCGTTCATTTGCTTTCCCTAAAGAAGTTGGCGTCGCCGGGCGCTGACGGCTACGCGTTCAAATTGATTTTACAAGCGATCCCAGAAATGCGAGGGCGCTGGAACGTCCTGTGCGCGCCGTGGGACGACCGAGAGTTGTGGCTGGGCTGACGCGAGCTGCGACGGCTGGGCGGGTGGTTGGGGAGGGGCGGCGCGCGGGATAAATGACAGGTAGGGGCGGAGGGCGGGAACGCAAGAGGCCGGTGGGTGCGTTCGTTAAAAGCCCAGCGCGGGTGTCGTGGCGCTGTTGCGTGTACCGGTATCGGTGCGCTCGATCCGCGTGGGCACGGGGTGCCCACCCTACCCCTACAGGACACGTTGGCTGGTCCCGGGTTTGCATACGCTCGCCACTAGCGCCGACCGTAGGGTGGGCACTTGTGTCCACGCGGATTCAAAGCACCATGAGCGGATCAGGCAACAGCCCCTCGTCCGCCCGCAATGGATGCGAAACCCGCTACTTCAACAACCCCGCCAGCTCCACCGCGGTCTTGACCTGCATCTTGTCGAAGATATGTGCCCGGTGCACTTCCACCGTGCGCATGCTGATGCCCAGCTCGTCGGCGACGACCTTGTTCATCTTCCCGGCCAGGATCAGGTCGAGCACTTCGCGTTCGCGCGCCGACAGGGTGGCCAGGCGCGCCTGCACCTGGGCGGCGCTGGCGGCCGCGCGCGAGGCGGCCAGGGCCTGGTCGACGCGGTCCATCAGCTGGTTGTCGTTGAACGGCTTTTCGAAAAAATCGAAGGCGCCGCGCTTGAGGGAATCGACCGCCATCGGCACGTCGCCATGGCCGGTGAGGAAAATGACGGGCAGCCGCGGCAGCAGGCCGCGGCCGATGATCTGGTCGAACACGGCGACGCCGTTCATGTCGGGCATGCGCACGTCGAGCAGCACGCAATCGCCGTCGGGGTCGGGCGCGCCGACGCTGTCGAGGAAGGCCTGGCCGCCCGCATAGCCGCGCACGGCGAGGCCGCGCGACTGCGCCAGCCATGCGAGCGCGTCGCGAATCACTTCTTCGTCGTCGACGATATGCAGCATGCGGGTCTCCTGTTTTTCCGCTATTTTAGCTCGGCGGCCGCATCCTGGCGCGGCAGGCTGAAGGTGAAGATGGTGCCGCCGCCCGGGTTCGGCGTGTGCGTGAGCGTGCCGCCGTGGAATTCGATCGCCGTGCGGCAGATCGACAGGCCCATGCCCATGCCTTCGGCCTTGGTCGAGAAGAAGGGCGAGAACAGGCGCTCGGCCACGTCCGGGGCGATCCCGTGCCCGTGGTCGATCACCGATACCGAGACCTGGGACGGGTCGGCGCTGGCCGTGATGCGCAGGACGCGGTGCTCGGGCGGCGCCTCGGCCATGGCCTCGACGGCGTTGCGCGTCAGGTTCAGCAACACCTGCTCGAGCATCAGCCGGTCGGCCAGCACGGCGGGCAGTTGCGGCGGCAGCTGGATCTGCAGGGAGACATACGACTTGCGCGTCTGCAGCTCGACCAGCGCGCGCACGCCCTCCACCACGCTCTGGATTTCCACCGTCTCGCGCTGCGGTTCGCTCTTTTTCACGAATTCGTGCACGCTCTTGATGATCTGGCCGGCGCGCTGGGCCTGCTGGCGCGCCTGTTCCAGCGCGCGCCGCAGCAGGCTCGGTTCGACCGGCACGCCGCTGTCCGCCCGCTCCAGGACGTTCAGGGCGCCCGCCGTGTAGCTGGAAATGGCCGCCAGCGGCTGGTTCAGCTCGTGCGCCAGCATCGACGAGATCTCTCCCATCGTCGCCAGGCGCGCGCTCGCTTCCAGCTTTTCCTGCTGCTGGCGGTTCAGTTCCTCTGCCTTCTTGCGGTCGGTGATGTCAAGGATCGAACTCATCCAGCCGGTCTGTTTGCCGCGGCTGTCCACCAGCGGCGCCTCGAACACCAGTACCGGCACCCGCACGCCGTCGGAGCGCTGGAACATGGTTTCGAACTGCGGCGTGATGGTGCCGGCCAGCACGCCGGCGAAACGTTCCTCGTACTCGCCCACCGCTTCCGGGGCCCAGTAGGGCATCGGCGGCTTGCGGCCCAGCAGTTCCTCCGGCGGCAGCCCGACCATCTCGCAGAAGGCCTTGTTGACATAGGTGACGCGCCCCTCGAGGTCGCGCGCGCGCAGGCCCGTCATCAGCGAGTTTTCCATCGCCGTGCGAAACGCCATCTGCTGGCGCAGTGCGGCCTCGGCAGCGAGGGTGCGCGAGATGTGGCGCCACAGCTGCAGCAGACTCAACAGCAAGCCGAGCGCCAGCACGATCACCGAGCCGACCAGCAGGTTCGGCAGCAGGCGCGGCGCGCCCTTGACGCTGTCGGTGGCCAGCACGATCGAGGCCCCGGGCAGGTCGAGCGCGCGGCGGTGCGTGTACACCCCGCGTCCCGGGCCGCCGGCGGCGCGCGCGGCCACCGGCCGGTCGTTGCGGTCGAGCAGGGCGAGCGCGTTGTCCTGGGCGAACCACCAGGGCACGGCTTCGTCCAGCAAGACTTTGAGGTCGTAGGTCGCGACCAGGCTGCCGGCGTAGGCGCCGTTGCGGAACAGGGGCAGGTAATAGTCGAGCAGGCCGGGGGCGTGCGCGCTCGCGCCGTAGGGTTCGGTATAGCGGCCGGCGCGCGTCAGGCGCGCGATCTCATGGGTCTCGGCCCCGTCTTCGTGCGAGGCGGACGCCGCCGGGTCGGCACCGTGGCGCGCCAGCAGCGCGCCGTCCGCACCCAGCCAGAGCACGCGGCGCAGTTCCGGGCCATTCTTGAACATCTGCTCGAAGCGCGGCTGCAGGGACTCGGGGGCCGGTGGCATGGCCACCAGGTCGGCGCCGAGCGTGGCCAGCGCTTCCTCGCTGCGCGCGAGTTCGAAGCGCAGGGTTTGCTCGACCCACAGCGTATCGGCAATCAATTGCTCCTGGCGCTCGTTGGCTTCCATCTGGCGCGCCTGCCAAGGCAGCCAGAACAGGACGGCGAGGAACAGCAGCACCAGCAGGACCGGCACCAGCCAGCGCCAGGGACGGGACAGGTTGGCGCGGCGCGGCAGTGAAAACGGGTTTTTCATGGGTGACGGTGGAAGGTTTTCTTGTCCAGTGCTATTGTGGACTTTTGCGGTGGCAATGCAATTGCGGCCCTGCCGGGTCTCGGCACCGCCGTCTTTTCGAACGGTTCAATCGACGCATGAGCATCAAACTCCTGGCCGCGGCGCTCGCCCTGGCGGTCACCCTCAACAGTGCCTGGGCCCAGGCGCCGATCGTCATCAAATTCAGCCATGTGGTGGCCACCGATACCCCGAAGGGGCAGGCGGCCGAGCGCTTCAGGGTGCTGGCCGAGCGGCTCACCCGTGGCCGGGTAAAAGTGGAAGTGTATCCGAACAGCCAGCTCTACAAGGACAAAGAGGAGCTCGAGGCGCTGCAGCTGGGCGCCGTGCAGATGCTGGCGCCCTCGCTGGCAAAGTTCGGCCCGCTCGGCGTGAAGGAATTCGAGGCCTTCGACCTGCCCTACATCTTCCCCTCGAAGCAGGCGCTGTACGCGGTGACCGAAGGGCGGATCGGCAAGGGCCTGTTGCGCAAGCTCGAGCCGAAGGGCATCACCGGCCTGGCCTACTGGGACAATGGTTTCAAGATCATGTCGGCCAACAAGCCCCTGCGCCTGCCGAACGACCTGCACGGCCTGCGGATGCGCATCCAGGCCTCGTCGGTGCTCGATGCGCAGATGCGCGCCCTGGGTGCCCGGCCGCAGGTGCTGGCCTTCTCGGAGGTCTACCGGGCGCTGCAGACGGGCGTGGTCGACGGCACCGAGAACCCGCCGTCGAACATGTACACGCAAAGGATGCACGAGGTGCAGCAGCACCTGATCGTATCGAACCACGGCTACCTGGGCTACGCCGTCATCGTCAACAAGAAGTTCTGGGATGGCCTGCCGGGCGAGATCCGCCGCCAGCTCGAGCAGGCAATGCGCGAGGCCACCGCCTTCGAGAAGACGATCGCCCAGCGCGACAACGACCGCGCACTGGAGGCGATCCGCAAGGCCGGCAAGACCGTCATCTACCAGCCGAGCCCGCAGGAGCAGGCAGCCTGGCGCAACGCCTTGTTGCCGGTGCACCGGCAGATGGAAAGCCGCATCGGCAAGGACCTGATCCGGGCCATCGGCCGGGAGACGGCGGGGAAGTAGGGCGTACGCCGGCATGCCCCTACGGCGGCGCCCGCCTTTTATGCGGCGCGCATGGCGAGATGGCTGCGCTGTGGCAGCCAAACCTCGTCCGCGCCTCATTTTCATAAATCGTATATAAAAATCTATTCTCCGTTACCACAGTTGCGTTATTATTGAGCGCTGTCGGCACCAAAGCGGTGTGTGACGCCCGGACACACGTCTTGGGGAGGGTACAACAATACGGTAGTCCATACCGGAGATCATGAGAGGAGACACACGTCTGACAGAAGCCGTTGGTACGCCAAACGGCCGGGACGTGAACCGATTGAAGCGCACCTTAGGGTGCGCTTTTTTTTCGGCTGAAGATCCCGCACCGAACGTGCAATTACCCCGACGAAAAACTTGGTAGTCAACCCGCGCGCGGAGTAAACTGGACGCATGACGACACAACAAGGCAGCGAGCTGTTTTCCGCCATCGTGGCGGCCCCGTTCGGCGCAATCGGCATCCGCACCGAAGGCGAACGGCTGCGCGAACTGGTCTACCTCCAGCCCCGCTTCGAAGAAAAGGCGCCCGAAAACGCGGTCGCCGAGGCGGCCGCGCTGCAGGTCGAACGCTACTTCCTCGATCCCGACTTTACCTTCGACCTGCCCCTGTTCGAGGCCGGCAGCGCCTTCCAGAAACGCGTGTGGACCGCGATCAGCGCCATCCCGCGCGGGTCGGTGCGCACCTACGGCAGGATCGCGAAAGAGATCGGCTCGGCGCCACGCGCCGTCGGCCAGGCCTGCGGCGCCAACTGGTTCCCGCTCGTCATTCCCTGCCACCGCGTCACCGCCGCCGGCGGCCTCGGGGGCTTTGCCAGCAGCGACGACGAAAACGGCTTTCACCTGTCCGTCAAACGCTGGCTGTTGCGTCACGAAGGCGCCACCGCATCTCCATGGCAGCAGCAGGCGATCTGGGACTGATCGACGAGTTCTGCGACACCCTGTGGCTGGAACAGGGCCTCGCAAAAAACTCGCTCGACGCGTACCGGCGCGACATGCGCCTGTTCCTGAACTGGCTCGACACCAAACGGCCCGGCCGCGGGCTGCTCGGCGCCGGTCCCGCGGACCTGGCCGCTTACTTCGCGGAACGCCACCCTGACACCAAGCCGAGCACGGCTAACCGGCGCCTGTCCGTCCTGAAGCGTTTCTATGCGCTGGCACTGCGGCGCAACCAGGTCAGCGAAGATCCTTGCCTGAAAATGGCCACGGCGCGCCAGCCGACGCGCTTCGTCCATACCCTTACCGAAGACCAGGTCGAGGCGCTGCTGGCTGCGCCCGACGTCTCGACCCCGCTCGGCCTGCGCGAGCGCACGATGCTCGAACTGATGTATGCAAGCGGGCTGCGCGTGTCGGAACTGGTGGCCCTGAAAATCGTCGAGCTGAGCCTGAACGACGGCGTGCTGCGCATTACCGGGAAAGGTGCCAAGACCCGCCTCGTCCCCTTTGGGGCCGAGGCGAGGAATTGGCTGGAACGTTACCTGAAGGATGCGCGCGGCATCATCCTGAACGGGCAGGTCGACGACGCGCTGTTCGTCACGGGGCGCGGCGGGCCGATGACGCGCCAGATGTTCTGGGTGGTGATCAAGAAGCATGCATTGAAAGCCGGCATCCGGGCGCCGCTGTCGCCGCACACGCTGCGCCACGCCTTCGCCACCCATTTGCTGAACCATGGTGCTGACTTACGCGTGGTGCAACTGCTTCTGGGGCACTCCGACATCTCGACCACACAGATTTACACCCATGTTGCGCGCGAACGCCTGAAGCATCTGCATGCCCAGCATCATCCACGTGGTTAATTCAAATTTAGAAAGCTTAACTAGGTCATAATAGTGGTCGCACCACTCCTATCAAGTCAGCGAATACGAGGTGATCATGGCCAAGACGAACTTCCAATACGAGAAGCGGCAACGGGAACTGGAAAAGAAGCGCAAGGCGGAAGAAAAAGCCAGGCGCAAGGCGGAAGCGAAGAGCAATCCGGGCGGGGCAGGAGGGGACGCTGCCGAGGGGGGCGAGGCTGGCGAGGCTGGAGTGGAGGCTGGCACCGACGTGCACGAGACCCAGGCACATTCGTGAATGCATAGGTGGACGGCTCTACCGCGCTACCAGCCACGCAGGCAACGCAAGCGCCGTCCACGCGTTCAACGTGCAATGGCGTAGTAACGTAGAGTGGGCACTCCGTGCCCACGCGCATGAGGCTGCTGATCAATCGCGACGGATGAGATGTCGCTCGTGCCTTTGTGATTACCGGTAAGGTCCCCGCTCTTTGCGACACGGAATGACCTTATCTGGTCATTCCTGGAATACGATAACGCGCCGCGGTGTTCGCTTCGAACGAAGCCAACACCGCGGCGCGTTCGGCGTGGACGCGGGAGTCCACCCTGCCTTCTACGATGCGGTGACTCGGGATGCGGCAAGCATCCCGATCCATCCACATTCCCTTATGCGCTTTCCTTGGCGATCACCGGCACGACATCGACGACTTCCTCGTGCCCCTTGGCAAACCACTTGCGCGCACGCTTGCCGAGGTTGTCGAGGTAGCTGTAGGCCACCGGCACCACCACCAGGGTCAGCAGGGTCGAGGTGATCACGCCGCCGATCACCGCGCGGCCCATCGGCGCCTGGGTTTCGCCGCCGTCGCCGGCACCGATCGCCATCGGCAGCATGCCGAAGATCATCGCCAGCGTCGTCATCAGGATCGGACGCAGGCGTACCTGGCCGGCTTCCAGGATCGCCGCGAACTGTGCCTTGCCCTCGCGCTGGCCGTGGTTCGCGAAGTCGACCAGCAGGATCGCGTTCTTCGTCACCAGGCCCATCAGCATGACGACGCCGATCACCGAGAACACGTTCAGGGTGCTGCCCGTGGCCAGCAGGGCCAGCAGCACGCCGATGAGCGACATCGGCAGCGACATCATGATCGCGATCGGCTGCAGGAAGCTGCCGAACTGCGAGGCCAGCACCAGGTAGATGAAGATGATCGCGATCACGATCGCCGAACCGAAGTTGGCCATGGTTTCGGCCATCTGCTGGGCGTCGCCGCCGACGTCGAAGCGCACGCCTTCCGGCAGTTCGATCGATTTCATCGCCTTGTCGATGTCGGCGTTGACGTCGCCCGACGGACGGCCTTCGACGCCGGCGTAGATCGCCACGCGCCGCTCGAGCGCCTGGCGCTTGAGCACCTGTGGGCTGAACGAGGGCACGAACTCGACCACCTGGCGCAGCGGCACCATGATCGGGTTGCCGCTCGCATCCAGGCGCGAGGAGGCCAGCGACAGGTCGGCCAGGTCCGCCACCTTCTGGCGGCCGCTGCGTGGCAGCTGCACGTTCACCTCATAGTTCTGGCCGTCCGGCGCCAGCCAGTGGCTGATCTGGTCGCCGCCGACGAACGGACGCAGCGCTGCACCGACCTGCGCCACCGACAGGCCCAGGTCGCTGGCCAGCTCGTTGTTGATCTTCACGACCGTCGCCGGGTTCGCGCCTTCCTGGCTGTACTCGATGTCGGCCACGCCCTTGATGGTGCGCATCTTGTCCATCAGCTTATGCGCGGCGGCATCGAGCTTCGCCTCGTCGCGCCCCAGGATCGCGATGAAGATCGGTTTATCACCGACCGACATCGTGATGCCGGCAATCGACTGCAGCCGTGCGCGAATGACCGATTCCATCTCTTCCTGCGAGCGGCGTTTGGTCTTCTTCACATCGGTCAGCTTCAGCACGACCTCGGCGCTGTTGTGGCCCTCGTACATGCCGATGGCGCTGCTGATGGCGTCGATTTCCTTGTACTCGCGCAGCGCCTCTTCCACCTGTTTTACTTTACCGTCGGTGTAGGCCAGACTCGAGCCGACCGGGGTCTTGAAACGCATGTGGATGAAGCCGTTGTCGGTCTTCGGCGCGAACTCGCCGCCGATCATCGGGATCAGGAACAGGCTGCCGACGAACACGCCCAGTGCCAGCGCCAGCGTCGACTTCCTCCAGCGCAGGGCCAGCGCCAGCACGCGGCCGTACAGGACGTGCAGATGCTCGATGCCGACCTCGATGCGCGCCATGATGCGGCCGAGCCAGGGGGCATACTTGAAACGGTCTTTCACCGGATCGGGCCACACCGACGACAGCATCGGGTCGAGCGTGAAGCTGACGAACAGCGACACCAGCACGGCTACGGCCACCGTCACCCCGAACTGCAGGAAGAAGCGGCCGACGACACCGTCCAGGAAAGCGATCGGCACGAACACGGCGACGATCGCAAAGGTGGTGGCCATGACCGCCAGGCCGATTTCGCTGGTGCCTTCTTCGGCCGCGCGCAGGTGGCTCTTGCCCATGCCGAGGTGGCGCACGATGTTCTCGCGCACGACGATCGCATCGTCGATCAGCAGGCCGATGCACAGCGACAGCGCCATCAAAGTCAGGAAGTTCAGCGTGAAGCCGAAGTAGCGCATCGCGATGAAGGAGGCCAGCACCGAGATCGGCAGGGTCAGGCCGGTGATGACCGTGCTGCGCCAGGAGTGCAGGAACAGGAACACGATCACCATGGTCAGAATGGCGCCCTCGATGATGGTGCGCTTCACGTTGTCGAGCTGGTGCTGGACGGTGGTGGACTGGTCGTCCATCACGCGGAAGTGCACGTCGGCCGGCATCGTCTTGC
>JBBWZO010000098.1:0-14203 GCA_039649125.1 Massilia sp.
AGGAACCCATTTCGCGGTCGAGCGTGAAGCAGTGCACGCCGTCGCCGGTGGTCAGCACCAGCATGGTCTGCGGGCCGTACACGGCATAGCCTGCCGCCACCTGCGCCGTGCCCGGCTGCAGGAAGGCGGCCTCGGTCGGCTCACCCATGCCTTCCGGCGCTTTCAGCACCGAGAAGATGGTGCCGATCGACACGTTGACGTCGATGTTCGACGAGCCGTCGAGCGGATCGAACAGCAGCATGTACTCGCCCTTCGGATAGCGGTTCGGGATCGGGTGGATGGTTTCCATCTCTTCCGACGCCATCGCCGCCAGGTGGCCGCCCCACTCGTTCGCTTCGAGCAGGATCTCGTTGGAAATCACGTCCAGCTTCTTCTGCACTTCGCCCTGGATGTTTTCCGTATCGGCGCTGCCGAGGATGTCGCCCAGCGCACCCTTGCTGACTTCGTAGCTGATGCGCTTGCAGGCGCGGGCCACGACTTCGATCAGGAGGCGCAGCTCGGCCGGGATGGTGTTGTGGAGGCGTTGCTCCTCCACGAGATGTTGCGTGAGACTGACGCGTTTCATGAACTTCCTTTGGTTTGGTGAATTTTTTAATTTGCCAGGGCTTTGCCGACCACCTCGCGCACGTCGTTCGACAGGCGTTGCTGGCCCGCGACCTGCTGCAGCGCCTTTTTCATGTGCTCCTGCAGCTCCGGCGTGTAACGGCGCCAGCGATCCATGGCGCGTGCCAGGCGGCTGGCCACCTGCGGGTTCAGGGCGTCGAGCGTGATCACCTGTTCGGCCCAGAAGGCGTAGCCGCTGCCGTCCGCCGCGTGGAACTGCACCGGGTTGCCGGCGCAGAAGCTCGAAATCAGGCTGCGCGCGCGGTTCGGGTTGCGCAGGTTGAAGGCCGGGTGGCGCATCAGCGCGCGCACGGCGGCAACGTCGGTGGTGGCGGCGGAGGCCTGCATCGCGAACCACTTGTCGATGACCAGCGCTTCGTCCTCGAATTCGTCGTAGAAGCGCTGCAGGGCCGCGTCCGCACCCGGGGCGCGGGTGTGAATCAGCGCGCTCAGCGCGGCAACGCGGTCGGTCATGTTGCCGGCTTCGTCGAACTGGCGCTGGGCCAAGGTCAGACCTTCTTCGTCCTGCGCGGCCGTGAGATACGCCAGGCACAGGTTTTTCAATGCACGCCTGCCGGCGGACAGCGCATCCGGGCTGTACTCGCCCGGGGTCTGGTTCGCCTCGTACTGCGCCAGCAATTCGGTGCGCAGGCGCGCGCCGATGTTGGCGCGCATGAACTGGCGCGCCAGGTGGATCGACAGCGGATTGACCACCTCGATCTGCTCGGCCACCATGCCCTCCGAGGGCAGCAGCAAGGCCTGTTCGCGGAAGGCGGGGTCGAGCGTCTCGTCGCTCAGCATCCTGCCCAGCGCCAGCAGGAAGGTATCGTCCAGGTTCAGGGGCGCGCCGACGCCGGCTTCGCCGGTCAGCTTCAGCAGGCGTCCCATCGCCAGGCGCTGGCCCGCTTCCCAGCGGTTCACGGCATCGCTGTCGTGGTTGAACAGGTGCAGCAGGTCGGCGTCGCCGTAATTGAAATCGAGAATGATCGGCGCGGAGAAGTCGCGCAGGATCGACGGCGTCGGCTGCTCCGGCACGTTCTCGAAGACGAAACTCTGTTCGGATTCGGTCAGTTCCAGCACGGTGGTGGTGCCCTTCTCTTCGCCATTGATCGTCAGCCGCATGTCGCGCCCGTCCGCGCCGAGCAGGCCGACGGCGATCGGGATGTGGAAGGGGAACTTGCGCGGCTGGCCGGGCGTCGCCGGGCAGGACTGCATGAAGCTCAGCGTGTAGGTTTTGTTGACCTCGTCGTAGCGGGTTTCGGCGCGCACCACGGGGGTGCCGGCCTGGCTGTACCAGCGGTCGAACAGGGTCAGGTCGCGGCCATTTGCGTCAGCCATGGCACGGCGGAAATCGTCGACCGTGACGGCCTGGCCGTCGTGACGCTCGAAGTACAGGTCCATACCCTTTCTAAAACCTTCGCGGCCGAGCAGGGTCTGGTACATGCGCACGACTTCGGCGCCCTTTTCGTACACGGTGACTGTATAGAAATTGTTGATCTCGACGAAGGAGTCGGGACGCACCGGGTGCGCCATCGGGCCGGCGTCTTCCGGGAACTGGGCCTGGCGCAGGGTGCGCACCTGGTCGATGCGGCCGACGGCGCGCCCGCTCTCGGTGCCGATCATGTCGGCCGAAAATTCCTGGTCGCGGAACACCGTCAAGCCTTCTTTCAGCGACAGCTGGAACCAGTCGCGGCAGGTCACGCGGTTGCCGGTCCAGTTGTGGAAGTATTCGTGGCCGACCACCGCTTCGATGCCCTGGAAGTCGATGTCGGTGGCCACGCGCGGGTTGGCCAGCACGAACTTGGTATTGAAAATGTTCAGGCCCTTGTTTTCCATCGCGCCCATGTTGAAGTCGCTGACGGCGACGATCATGAAGCGATCCAGGTCGAGCTCCAGGCCCCAGCGCTCTTCGTCCCAGCGGATGCTGTTCTTCAGCGACTGCATGGCGTAGTCGGTCTTGTCGAGGTTGCCCTCTTCGACCCAGACCTGGAGCAGCGCATCGCGGCCGTCGGCCAGCCTGAAGGTCTCTTCCTGGCAGACCAGGCGTGCGGCCACCAGCGCGAACAGGTAGGACGGTTTCTTGAACGGGTCTTCCCACTTGGCGTAGTGGCGGCCATCGCCGAGATCGCCCTCTTCCACCAGGTTGCCGTTCGACAGCAGCACCGGATACTTTTCCTTGTCGGCGCGCAGCATGACGGTGTAGACAGCCATCACGTCCGGACGGTCCGGGAAATAGGTGATGGCGCGGAAGCCCTCGGCCTCGCACTGGGTGTAGAAATTGCCGTTCGAGGTGTACAGGCCGTTGAGCGTGGTGTTCAGCTCCGGCGCGCAGATCGTTTCGATCTCGAGCGTCACTTCTTCCGGCGTGTTCGGGATCGTGAGCAGGCTGCCCTCGATGCGGTAATCGCCCTCGCCGAGGGGAGTGCCGTTCATGCGCAGCGCCACCAGCTCCAGGTTCTCCCCGTAGAGTTCGATTTCGCGCTGGGCACTGTCGGGGTTGCGGCGCATCGTCATCCGGTTGGCGACGATGGTGCGGGCGGGGTCGAGGTCGAAACCGAGCTCGACGGTGTCCACGAGGTAGCTGGGAGGAGTGTAGTCTTTCCGGTAAATCGTCTGGGGCGTATCGGTGCGCATAAGAGTTCCGAAAAATACGGTCGAAGAAGGTCTTATTCTACCAACAAGGTTTCAACGGCCTCACGCGATTTCCGTGCGCCGGGATGTGTCGCCATGTGCAGAGGGTAACCATGTGTAAATTTATCTGCGAGAATTAGTAAAAAGGCGCAGCCTGACAGTCGGATAATTCCGCAAAAAATACTGGAGAGAAACTAAATGAAACGCCTGTTGATGATGACAGCGGCGGCCGCGCTGGCCCTGCTGCTGGGCGGATGCGCGACGACCATCCGCAGCGATGTCACCACCTTCCACCAATGGCCGGCGCAGATCCAGGACAAGAGCTATGTCTTCGAAGCGCCGCCGGCGATCGACAATACCCTGGAGTACCAGAGCTACCAGAACCTGGTGCGCGGGCAACTGGCGCAGCTGGGCTTCCGTGAGGCGACGCCGGGTGCGGCTGCGCTGAAGGTGGCGATGCGCTTTACCACCACCGACGTGCCGGTGCGCGTGGTCGCGCCAGTCGATCCATTCTTCTACGGCCACCCCTACCACTACCGCTACGGCCCGCGCTTCGGTCCGCGCGGGCGCTGGGCCGGCTGGTACCACCCGTTCTACGACCCGTTCTGGGATCCGTTCCCGCGCTACCAGGTCTCGATCGAGCACCAGTACCGGCGCGAGCTGCAGGTGTCGATCAAGGACGCCGGCGACAAGCGCCTGTTCGACGTGACGGTGCATAACACCAGCCGCGAGCTCTCGACCCCGGCCGTGATGCCGGCACTGGTGCACAGCGCCTTTGCCGGTTTCCCCGGCCCGAACGGCGGCGTGCGGCGGGTGGCGCTGCAGCAGAAGAACGGTTGAACCGGACTGCCGGCCTTGGCCGGTGATCGAAATGAAAAAGCCGGAACGTTCGCGTTCCGGCTTTTTTCGTTTTAACCGCGGACGAAGGTGAGCCGTAGGAATGTCACCCTACGATTTGCACATGCCGGCCTTAGGTGAAGTAGGCCGCGGACGCAAAGGTGATCAGCACCACCAGCAGCACGGCCGCCAGCAGCACGAGCAGGAGCAGCCCGAAACGGGGCGAGCCGACGGATTCGGGCTCCTGCGGGTCGTTGTCGTCGCTAAACTCTCTCATGGCAGCAAACTCATGGCAGCAAACTCATGGCAGCAAAATCGTCGAGCCGGTGGTGCGGCGCGCTTCGAGGTCGATGTGCGCCCGCGCGGCGTCGGCCAGCGAATAACGCTGCCCGATCTGGACCTTGATCCTGCCGCTGCCCACCATGTCGAACAGGTCGGCGGCCATCGCTTCGAGTTGCGGACGCGAGGCGGCGTAGGCGCCCAGCGCAGGCCGGGTAACGTACAGCGAATTGCGCGAGGCCAGTTCGCTCAGCGAGAACGGCGGCACCGCGCCCGACGAATTGCCGAAGCTGACCATCAGGCCGCGCGGCTGCAGGCAGTCGAGCGAACGGATGAAGGTGTCCTTGCCGACCGAATCGTAGACGACCGGCACCATCGCGCCCCCGGTAATCTCGCGCACGCGCGCCACGATGTCTTCCTCGTTGTAGTTGATGACGTGCGCGGCGCCGTGCGCCCTGGCCAGCGCCGCTTTCTCGTTGGACCCGACGGTGCCGATCAGGTTCACCCCGAGCGCGCGCGCCCACTGGCAGGCGATCAGGCCGACGCCGCCGGCGGCCGCGTGGAACAGGATGGTCTGGCCCGGCTTCAGTTCATGGGTCTGGCGGAACAGGTACTGCACCGTCAGGCCCTGCAGCATCATCGCCGCCGCGGTCTCGAAGTCGATCGCGTCCGGCAGCTTCACCAGGATATCGGCCGGCATCACGCGCAGCTCGCTGTAGGCGCCGTTCGGCCGGCCCGCATAGGCGACCCGGTCGCCCGGCCGCACGTGGGTCACGCCCTCGCCCACCGCCTCGACCACGCCCGCGCCTTCCTGGCCGAGCCCGGAAGGCAGCGGCATCGGGTACAGGCCGGTGCGGAAATACACGTCGATGAAATTCAGCCCGATCGCATGCTGGCGCACGCGCGCTTCACCGGGTCCCGGTTCGCCCACCTCCACGTCGACGTATTCCAGCACCTCGGGGCCGCCGGTGCGGGTCATGCGGATTGCTTTGGCCATCATTCGTTTCCTTCCTCCCTGCTTATGTTCATGTTCATCGGCTTGCATTCATCAGCTGCGACAGCACCAGGCGCGCGGTCGCCACGTTGGTGGCGCAGGCAATGTCGTGCACGTCGCAGGCGCGCACCAGTGCGTTGATGTCGGGTTCGTGCGGCTGGGGCGTCATCGGGTCGCGCAGGAAGACCACGCAATCGATCTCGCCCATGACGAGCTGGGCGCCGATCTGCAGGTCGCCGCCGAAGGGACCGGAATGCTTGCACTCGACCGCCAGGCCGAGTTCGTTGATCAGCCGCGCACCGGTGGTGCCGGTGGCCGACAGCGTGCAGGTGGCGAGGAAATCGCGGTACTCGCCGGCCAGCGTGATCATGTCGTCCTTCTTCTTGTCGTGCGCGATAAGCGCGATGCGTGGTGTCATTTGGTAGCGCCTCGTTCCTGTTGTTGAAGGGACAGCGTATAGATTCCGGCCAGCACCAGGCCGGTTCCGGCCAACTGCACGGCCGTCACGGGTTCGCCCAGCACCAGCGCGCCCAGGAACAGTGTCGAAACCGGACCGATCATGCCCGCCTGCGAAGCGGTGGCCGCGCCGATGCGCTGCACCGCCACCATTGTTATGAATACAGGGAAGATAGTACAGAAAATGGCATTCACGAGCGAGAGGCCGTAGACCGGCAGCGGCTGGACCAGCAGTGCCGCCGGGCGCAGCGCGAAAAACTGCGCGACGCTGGCCGCGCTGGAGACGCACATGGCATAGGCCACCAGGCGCAGCGAGCCGATGCGGCGCACCATCTCGCCCGAGCCCAGCAGGTAGACCGCATACGTGATCGCGGAACCGAGCACGAACAGCGCGCCGAGCGCGGTGTTGCCGGCGCCGCCGGCCAGGTCGTGCACGAATACCAGCACGATGCCGCAGTACGACAATGCCAGCGCCGCCCATTGGCGCGCGCCGATCCGGCGCTTGAAGACCAGGGCGGTGATGGCCAGCACGAAGGTCGGCGTCAGGAACAGGATCAGCCGCTCCAGGCCCGCCGAGATGTACTGCAGGCCGAGGAAATCGAGGAAGCTCGACAGGTAGTAGCCGACCAGGCCGAGCCCGGCGATGCGCCAGCGGTCGGCCACGGACAGGGGCGCTTCGGTGCGCATCTTCCAGACGGCCACCGCGGCGAACACCGGAAACGAGAACAGCATCCTGAACGCGATCAATGTCACTGCATCGATGTGGTAACGGTACAGCAGTTTGGCGACGATGGCCTTCGTAGAAAACAAAACTGCGCCTGCGATGGCGATGGCGAGACCGGCGAGGAAGGCCGGGCGTGGTATCGGAGTGGCAGTTGTGCCGGTTTTTGGCTGGCTCATCCGACGATTGTACGGCCAAGCACACAATCGGGCTCGGCAGAAGCCCGGAACGCAAGGCCGGCTCCGCAGTCCAACCGGAATATCGATTACTCATGAGGAGGAGCAATGCCGAACTCGAGCATGAAGCGGCCGCCCGGCCGTCCCCGTTCACGCCTGCGCCGCAAGCGGGCGCACGCCGGTACGAGGAACGCCCGATGACCGCCCTGATTCGCGTCGACGACCAACCCGGCCGCGAGCGGCCCTTCGTCATCGCCTGTCTGTCCATGCTCGTGGCATTGTGCTGGGCCTGGCTGGTGTTCCGCGCACTGCGCGTCGCGGCCGTCGACCCGGCAACGCTGGCGAGCGCCATGCCGGGCGCCACCTTCGGCGCGCCGGAGGGAACACGGCCGCCCTATCGCCTGCCCGAGCTCGGCCTGGTGCTGTCCATGTGGGGCGCGATGCTGTCGGCGATGATGTTGCCGGCCGCCACGCCGACGATCCTGCTGTTTGCGCGCATCAACCGGCTGGTGCGCACAGTCCGTTTTCCGAACCTGGCGACGCTGATGTTCGTCGCCGGTTACCTCGCCGTCTGGGGCGGCTTCGGCGCGCTGGCCACGCTCGCGCAATGGGCCCTGCACGACGCCGGGGCGCTGGACGCCGGCATGGCCATGGCCAACCAGAGCGCCTGCGGGCTGGCGCTGGTGGCCGCCGGGGTCTACCAGTGGACACCGGCCAAGCATGCCTGCCTGCAGCATTGCCGGGCGCCGCTGTCCTTCGTGGTCGCGGGCTGGCGCCTCGGCCTGACCGGGGCATGGCGCATGGGCGCAGCCCACGGCCTGTACTGCACCGGCTGCTGCTGGCTGCTGATGCTGCTGCTGTTTGCGGCAGGGGTGACGAACCTTGCGGCCCTGGTCGGCCTGGCCGGCCTGGTGCTGGCGGAAAAGCTGCTGCCGGGCGGGTCCGTCATCGCCTGTATCAGCGGCCTGTTGCTCGTTGCGTGGGGGACACTCTTGCTCTTTCCACAAGCCTGAGCACGCGTTCCGGGGGCGGTGCCCATGCTAGAATGTCGGCCATTCTTGCATACCGTCTAAGGAATTCTCGACATGGCTGGACACAGCAAATGGGCCAACATCAAACATAAGAAAGCCGCGACCGACGCCAAGCGCGGCAAGATCTGGACCCGCCTCATCAAGGAAATCACGGTCGCCGCGCGCATGGGCGGTAGCGACGTCAATGCCAACCCGCGCCTGCGTCTGGCGGTCGACAAGGCGGCTGACGCCAACATGCCAAAAGACAACGTCACCCGCGCGATCCAGCGCGGCGCGGGCGAACTCGAAGGTGCCAACTACGAAGAGATCCGCTACGAAGGCTATGGCATCGGCGGCGCGGCCATCATCGTCGACTGCTTGACCGACAACCGCGTCCGCACCGTGGCCGAAGTGCGCCATGCCTTCAGCAAGTTCGGCGGCAACATGGGTACCGAGGGCTCGGTCGCCTTCCTGTTCAAGCATACCGGCCAGTTGCTGTTCGCGCCCGGCGTGGACGAGGACAAGCTGATGGAAGCGGCGCTCGAAGCCGGCGCCGAGGACGTGGTCCAGGACGAGGAAGGCGGTTTCGAAGTGCTGTGCGATCCGTTTGCGTTCTCCGCGGTGAAGGACGCGCTGGAAAAGGCCGGCTTCAAGGCCGAGGTGGCCGAAGTCATCATGAAGCCTGCTACCGAAACCGTGTTCACCGGCGAAGACGCGATCAAGATGCAAAAACTGCTCGACGCACTGGAAAACCTGGACGACGTCCAGGAGGTGTACACCAACGCCGTGATTGAAGAATAAGCGCAGGGACCATATGAAAATTCTGGTAGTCGGCTCAGGCGGCCGTGAACATGCCCTGGCCTGGAAACTGGCCCAATCCGAACGCGTCCAGGCGGTCTATGTCGCCCCGGGCAACGGCGGCACGGCGCTCGATTCGCGCCTGGTGAACGTCGATATCACCGACCCGGCGCAGCTGGCCGATTTCGTCGTGGACGAACACATCGCGCTGACGCTGGTCGGCCCGGAAGCGCCGCTGGCCGCCGGCATCGTCAATTTGTTCCGCTCGCGTGGTTTGAAGATTTTTGGACCGACGCGCGAGGCGGCGCAGCTGGAAAGCTCGAAAGATTTCGCCAAGGCCTTCATGCAGCGCCACGGCATCCCGACCGCGAAGTACCAGAGCTTCTCGGATGCCGCCCAGGCGCATGCCTATGTCGACGCCAACGGCGCGCCGATCGTCATCAAGGCCGACGGCCTGGCGGCCGGCAAGGGCGTGGTGGTTGCCATGACGCTCGAGGAAGCGCATGCGGCCGTGGACCACATGCTGTCCGATAATGCCTTCGGCGACGCCGGCGCGCGCATCGTCATCGAGGAATTCCTGGCCGGCGAAGAAGCCAGTTTCATTGTCATGTGCGATGGCAAGAACGTGCTGCCGATGGCCACCTCGCAGGACCACAAGCGCCTGAAAGACCGCGACGAAGGCCCGAATACGGGCGGCATGGGCGCCTACTCCCCCGCCCCGATCGTGACCCCGGCGATGCATGCGCGCGTGATGCGCGAGATCATCAACCCGACCATCCAGGGCATGGCCAAGGACGGTATTCAGTTCACCGGCTTCCTGTACGCCGGGCTGATGATCGATGCCGAGGGCAACCCGCGCACGCTGGAATTCAACTGCCGCATGGGCGACCCGGAAACCCAGCCGATCATGGCGCGCCTGAAAAGCGATTACGCGACCGTGCTCGAACACGCCTGCAACGGCACGCTCGACGCGGTCGACCTCGAGTGGGATCGGCGCACGGCGGTCGGCGTGGTGATGGCCGCCGCCGGCTACCCGGACAGCCCGCGCAAGGGCGACATCATCGACGGCATCCCGCCTGAGGCCCCGGAATGCGTGACCTTCCACGCCGGCACCACCCTCGTCGACGGCACCCTGCGCACGAATGGCGGGCGCGTGCTGTGCGTGGTCGGCCTGGGCGACAGCGTCAAGATGGCGCAGAAGCAGGCGTATGAGGGCGTGGACAAGATCCGGTTCGAAGGCGCGCAGTTCCGCCGCGATATCGGGTGGCGTGCGATGAAGTGATGTAAGGTGAGCCGCGGGCGAGAACGTTTCGCGCCGCGTGCCCGGACATGTTGTACCGCGTGGACTCGGGAGTCCGCCCTACGAAACCTCGCGATTGTAGGGTGGACTCCCGAGTCCACGCGTTTACGCCCTTCGATCATCCGCGGCTTTACCGACACCCCACGCCGCAGTGTACAATCGCCCACTTATTTTTCCGTTACCGACTCCGCCCAATGTCCACGCCCTCCCCTTCGGCCATCAAAGCCTGGCTGCTCGATCTGCAGTCGCGCATCGTCGCGGCGCTGGAAGACGTGGACGGCAAGCCCTTCCTGAAAGACAGCTGGGAGCGCCCTGAAGGCGGCGGCGGCATTTCGCGCCTGATCGAAGAAGGCAATGTGCTCGAGCGCGGCGGCGTGAATTTCTCGCACGTGACCGGCGCGAACCTGCCGCCTTCCGCCGCGGCGGCGCGCCCGGAACTGGCCGGCCGCGCCTGGGAAGCGATGGGCGTGTCGCTGGTGCTCCACCCGCGCAATCCCTACGCGCCCACGGTGCACATGAACGTGCGTTTTTTTGAAGCGACCATGGAGGGGCAGGAACCCGTCTGGTGGTTCGGCGGCGGCATGGACCTGACGCCGTATTACGGCAACGTCGACGATGCGCGCCACTTCCACCGCGTCTGCCACGACGCGCTGGCACCGTTCGGCGACGATCTGCATGGCCGCTTCAAGCGCTGGTGCGACGACTATTTTTACCTGAAGCACCGCAAGGAAGCGCGCGGCGTCGGCGGCATCTTTTTCGACGACTTCAACGAACTGCCCTTCGACGATGCCTTTGCCATGGTGCAGAGCGTGGGCGACGGCTTCCTCGACGCCTACCTGCCGATTTTGAAGGCCCGCAAGGACACGCCCTACGGCGAGCGCGAACGCGATTTCCAGGCCTACCGGCGCGGCCGCTATGTCGAGTTCAACCTCGTGTGGGACCGCGGCACGCATTTCGGCCTACAGTCGGGCGGACGGACCGAGGCGATCCTGATGTCGCTGCCGCCGATCGTCAAATGGCGCTACGACTGGCATCCGGAAGCGGGCAGCCCTGAAGCCGCCCTGTACACCGACTTCCTGCCGCACCGGGACTGGCTCGCTTCGTGACCGCCTGCATCGCCCTGCTGGGGGGGAGCTTCGATCCCGTGCACCACGGCCACGTCGCGCTGGCGCGGCTGTTCGCCGAATCATTGCGCCCGACCGAACTGCGCGTGCTGCCGGCGCGTCCCTGGCAAAAAGCCGGCCTCTCGGCCAGCGACGAGCAGCGCGTCGCCATGCTGGAACTGGCGTTTCGCGACGCCGGGCTGGACGTGATCATCGACCGCCGCGAACTCGATCGGTCCAGCCCGACCTATACCGTCGAAACCTTGCGCGGCCTGCGCGCCGAGCTCGGGCCCGATGCATCGATCGTGTTCCTGATGGGGGCCGACCAGCTGCAGAACCTGTGCAGCTGGCGCGAATGGGAACAGCTGTTCGAGCTGGCCAACCTCGGCGTCGCGGCGCGTCCGGGTTATACGCTGGACCAGGACGCGTTGCCGCCGGCGGTGGCGAAAGAACTGGCGCCGCGACTGGCGCCACTGGAACAAGTGCGCACCACGCCCGCCGGGCTGGTGTGCCTGGCGCACGCGCTGGCGGTCGACATTTCGTCGTCGACGGTGCGTGCGGCACTCAGGGGAGACGGCACTTCCGCTGCCAACGCAGCCGCAAATTCGACCGAAAACGCGGCAGCGGACGCCACGGCGGAAGTGAACTTGCTCGTCGCCCCGGTAGTGCTAGACTATATTCAACACCATCATTTATACAAGAACTAATGGATATCAAAAAACTGCAAACGGTCGTCGTCGACGCCCTCGAAGACGTCAAGGGCCAGGACATCATGCTGTTCGACACGACCGGGTTGACCAGCCTGTTCGATCGCATCGCGGTCGTTTCGGGTACGTCGAACCGCCAGACGAAGGCGCTGGCCGCCTCGGTGCGCGACAAGGTCAAGGAAGCAGGCGGCGATGTCGTCGGCCTCGAAGGCGAAGACACCGGCGAATGGGTGCTGGTCGACCTGGGTGACATGATCGTCCACATCATGCAGCCGGCCATCCGCCAGTACTACCGCCTCGAGGAAATCTGGGGTGAAAAGCCGGTCAAGCTGGGCGCCGCCAAGCGCAAGTCGACCGCCGAAGCCGCGGAAGCCGCCGAGCCGAAAGTGAAATCGAAGCACCTGGCCGCGAACCAGGACGCACCGGAAGTCAAGCCGGTCAACGAGCGCAAGCCGGCGGCAAAGCGGGCTTCGACAGTGTCGAAGACAAGCGCCGCAGCGAAGACGGTCGCCACGAAGACCGCCGCGACGAAAGCACCAGCCAAGAAGGCGGTGGCCAAGGCTGTCGGCAAGGTCGTGCGCGTTGCGCCGAGCAAGAGCGAGGTCGCCGCCGTCGAGGCAACCAAGGCCAAGCCGCCGAAGCGCACGCCGAAGGTCGCCACAGCGCTTGACGCCGAACCGGTGAAGAAAGTCATCCGCCGCGCGGTCAAGAAGGTTGCCGAGTAATTTATATCAGTAAGTTTCAATGCAACTGATCATCGCTGCGGTCGGCCACAAGATGCCGGCCTGGATTGAAACCGGCTTCGCCGAGTACACGAAACGCATGCCGCCCGAGCTGCGCATCGTGCTCAAGGAAATCAAGCCGGTCGAGCGTTCGGGCAGCAAGACGGCCGCCACCGCGATGGCGCTCGAGCGCGAGCGCATCGAAGCCGTGCTGCCGCGCGGCGCGCGCATTATTGCCCTCGATGAGCGCGGCAAGGACCTGACAAGTGTTGGACTCTCTCAACAATTGTTGAACTGGCAGCAGGATGGCCGCGACACCGTCTTCCTCATCGGCGGTGCCGACGGGCTCGATCCCGACCTCAAGGCGAAGGCCGAGGGACTGATCCGGATATCCAGCATGACCCTTCCGCATGGGGTCGTACGGGTCATGCTGGCAGAACAGCTCTACCGCGCCTGGACCATCACCCAAAACCATCCGTACCACCGCGTCTGATCGCAGGCCTCCCATGAAAGTGCTCGACAAGAAAATCTACCTCGCCTCGAAGAGTCCGCGGCGCCGTGAACTGCTGCGCCAGGTCGGCGTGGACTTCGATTTGCTGATGCTGCGCAGCGACCCGGTGCGCGGCGTCGACGTCAGCGAGGACGTGCTGCCCGGCGAGCTGGCGCACGACTACGTGGTGCGGGTGGCGGTGGAAAAAGGCGCGTTCGCCTGGAAGGTGCTGCAACAGCGCCGCCAGCCGCTGCGCCCGGTGCTGACGGCCGACACCACCGTCACCGTCGACGACGAAATCCTCGGCAAGCCGGCCGACCAGAAAGAGGCCGCCGAGATGCTGGAACGCCTGTCGGGCCGCACCCACCAGGTGCTGACCACGGTGGCCGTGCACTTCACTGACATGGCCGAGCACGTCACGCAGGTATCGAACGTGCGCTTCGCCAAACTGAGCCCGCAAGCCATCCGCGCCTACTGCGCCACGCCCGAGCCCTACGACAAGGCCGGCGGCTACGGCATCCAGGGTCTGGCGGCGCTGTTCGTCGAACATATCGAGGGCAGCCACTCGGGGATCATGGGCTTGCCGCTGTATGAGACGGCGGGCCTGCTGCGCAGGGCGGGCGTGCCGATTTAAGACAAGCCATATGGTTGGCTTGTGCAATTCGCGCTTGCAGGGTGGACTCGGGAGTCCACTCTACGATTATCGGTATGCGGCGTGCCGGGCCAGGCTTAGCCTCCCCTTAAACCCTCACTTCCCCCCACGCCGCCCGTGCGGGCCGTGTATCATGGCACTCTGAACAATACTCCGTGTGCGCAGCGTCCATGAACGAAGACATCCTCATCAATATCACTCCGCAGGAAACGCGCGTGGCGCTGGTCCTGCAGGGCGCGGTGCAGGAGTTGCACATCGAACGCACGCTCACGCGCGGCCTGGCCGGCAACGTCTATTCGGGCAAGGTCGTGCGCGTACTGCCGGGGATGCAGTCGGCCTTCATCGACATCGGCCTGGAACGCGCGGCCTTCCTGCACGTCGCCGACATCTGGGAAGCGCGCCCGCACGACAATTCGAATACGCCGCCGACCCCGATCGAAAAGCTGCTGTTCGACGGCCAGGTGCTGACCGTGCAGGTGATCAAGGACCCGATCGGGACCAAGGGCGCGCGCCTGTCGACCCAGATCTCGATCGCCGGACGCATGCTGGTTTACCTGCCGCAGGACAACCACATCGGTATCTCGCAAAAGATCGAGAAGGAAGCGGACCGCGAACTGCTGCGCACGCGCATGGCCGGTTTGCTGCCGGCGGAGGAAAAAGGCGGCTACATCGTGCGCACCCAGGCCGAGGAAGCCTCGGACGCCGATCTTGCCGCCGACATCGA
>JBBWZO010000106.1:0-13736 GCA_039649125.1 Massilia sp.
CGCCACCGGCCAGTGCCCCGTCAAGGCCTACAACCGGCAACTGCGCGACCTGATCCACGCCGGCCGCGCCAAGCCCTCGTTCATCGTTTCCCATGAGCTGAAACTGGACCAGGCGCCGGACGCCTACAAGCACTTCGACGCGCGTGACCACGGCTGGACCAAGGTGGTGCTGCATCCCGGCTCCTGAGTACTTGCCGACGGCGGACAGGCACCGGCCGCACCTTCGACGAGCTGATGGCGGCAATGACGCCGCACCTGTGATCCACGTTTGACGCAGTACACGAAACCGGGGCTTGCCCCGGTTTTTCGGCCGTCATTGTTGGCGCGTATGCCCGACCCGTAGGGGGCATGGTGTTTGATGTTCTTGTTGACTTCGTATCACTCCGCAGAGCAGTTCAGCCGCCTGCTGGGGCACAGCTGTTGCGCACCAGCCTGCTCGAATGGGCGGCCATGTCCGTTGCCGTGCTGTGCATCGTGGCGCTTACGGGCGTGCCGGGAGCGACTCTTTGGAAACAGGCGTGCATCCGCTGCCTGCCCCTGCCGCTGCTCGCCTCGAACCTGCGCAACCATGCCCGCCGCAGCGGTACCGACGGCTGGCGGGTGTTCCTGGCGCTGCTCGTTTCGATGGCCGCCAGCTTCCTCGCCGCCGGCTTCGCGGGGCGCATCCTGGGCACGCCGCTGCTGCCGGGAACGGCCTTCGCCTCCGTTGCACTGGCCGCCGCCGCAGTGGCCTGGCGCTGGCGCCGGCTGGTCGCCGCGCCGCACGCCTTCCCGGTCGGGCGCTTCGCGTGAACTAGTGGGCAGTGCGCTGCACCAGTGCGCTCCCCACGCCGTGGCGGCGCCCCTCGCTGACCGCCGTCACGGTGCCGTCCGGATTGAACACGATGGCGTTGGCGGCGCCGACCTCCTCGGGCGGGTTTTCCCACTTGTGGCCGAAGGCTTCCAGCGCCTTCGCCTGCGGCGAACCGGGGAAACCCGGCTCCACGGAGGTCGACGCGCCGTTGCGCTCCGACAGCCGCGGCGCGTTGATCGCGGCATCCATGGTCATGCCGAAGTCGACGTGGTTGACGATGGTCTGCAGCACGGTGGTGATGATGGTCGAGCCGCCCGGGCTGCCGATGGTGAAGGCCGGCTTGCCGTTTTTAAAGGCGATCGTCGGCGCCATGCTGCTGCGCGGGCGCTTGCCCGCTTCCGGCACGTTCGGGTGCGGACCGGTGAAGTCGAAATCGGTCATCTCGTTATTCAGCAGGAAGCCGTAGCCCGGCACCACGATGCCGCTGCCGCCCCAGGACTCGATGGTGAAGGTGTACGAGACCACGTTGCCGTCCTTGTCGGAGACGGTGAAATGGGTGGTGTGGGCGCTTTCCTGGCCGAGCTTGCGCTGTTGTGCGGGTGCTTGCGGACGCAGCGGCACGCTCGGGTCCTGCTGGAAGGCGTAGGGATCGCCGGCGGCGACGTTCGCGGCGGCGCGCTTCGGGTCGATCGCCGAGCGGCGCAGCTTCGCATACTCCTTCGACAGCAGGCCGGCGACCGGCGCGTCCACGTACTCGGGGTCGGCAAGGTAGGCGTTGCGGTCGGCAAAGGCGAGCCGGCTCGCTTCCAGGTACAGGTGCTCGGCGTTCGCACGCGGCATCGCTTTCAGGTCGTAGCCCTCCAGGATGTTCAGGGCCACGGCAACCGCGACGCCGCCGCTGCTCGGCAGCGGCATGCCGACAATGTCGTAGCCGCGATAGGTGCTGACGATGGGCGGGCGGATGCGCGCTTCGTAGTTGGCGAGGTCGCCGAGCGTCATCCTGCCGGGGCGCACGCTGGCGCCGCCGGCGACGGGCGGCCGGTTGACGGCATCGACGATGGCGCGCGCCATCGGACCCTCATAAAAGGCGCGCTGGCCGCGCGCGGCGATCTCGCGGTAGGCCTTGGCCATGTCCGGGTTGCGCAGCAGGGTGCCCGCCGGCAGCGCCTTGCCGTCTTTCAGATAAAGCGCGCGCGTCGTGCTGAACTGCTGAAATTTTCTTTCATTTTCTTGGCTTAAATGAAAGAAATTTTCATTCAATTTAAAACCTTTGGTGGCGACGTCGATGGCCGGCGCCAGCACCTGCTTGAACTGCATCGTGCCGTAGCGCGTCAGCGCCTCGTGCCAGCCGCGCACCGTGCCCGGCACGCCGACGGCCGCGCCGCTGGCGATCGCCTGTTCGTAGTCGATCTCTTTCCCGTTTTCCTGGAACACGCTGGGCGTGAACGAGGCGGGCGCCGTTTCGCGGTGGTCGATGGTGACGACGCGCTTTTCCCTGGCGAGATAGATCACCATGAAACCGCCGCCGCCGATGCCGCAGCTGAACGGATCGGTCACGCCCAGCGTGGCGGCCGCGGCCACGGCCGCGTCGACCGCATTGCCGCCGCGGTTCAATATGGCAATGGCCGACTGCGAGGCTTGCTCGCTGATGGTGGCGATGGCGCCGCCGGTGCCGGTGGCGACCGGGGTTTTTGCGAGCGCCAGGGGCGCGTGCAGGATGATGGAAAGGGTGAGTGTGCAGGCAAGGGCAGTGGCGTGTCGGGTCATCGGTGTCGGTTCTAGGGGGGCGCATCAGGCCGGCGGCAGGGTCAGCCTGATGTGGTGGTGCACGACGGCGCCCTGCGCGGCTGGCGCGGGCACCGAGGACTCGTCGAGCACGACGCGCCGACCCGCGAGCACGGCCGGCGTGGCGCCCGGTTCGCCGGGCGAGAGCGTGAAGGTTTCAACCGTGCTGCCGGCGCGCCCGATGCTGAAGCGGTAGACCAGCCTGCCGGTCCAGACGCAGCGCACGCCCGGCGGGCAGCGGCTGTCGTCGACGCTGTCGAAGACCAGGGTGACGCCCGGCGCCGCTTCCACCCGCTGGCCGGGTGCGAGCGTGAACGCTTGCGGACCCCGCGGCGCGGCCGGGGTGGCGCAGGCGGCGAGGGCGGTGCACAGCACGGGCAGGACGAGTAAGTGGCGCATGCGCTTGCAATGGTGGCGTTGCGCCCAGCATAGCAAACATGCCACATCGACGGCGCATGTTGCCAGTCATATAGCGGTCACATGCCGGTCACGCGCCGGTTACATTCGATCGCTAGACTGCGCTTGTCAATCAACCAAGCTCGCCAACCCCGGAGCCACGAAAAATGAAAATCAAGCACCTGTTCAAAACGATGACCGCCGGCGCCGCTGCCGCGATGGTGATGTCCTCTTCCTTCGCCGCCGACGTGACCGGCGCGGGCGCCACCTTCCCGTACCCGATCTACGCCAAGTGGGCGGAAATGTACAAGGCCGCTACCGGCACCGGCATGAACTACCAGTCGGTCGGCTCGGGCGCCGGCATCAGGCAGATCAAGGCGAAAACCGTGGACTTCGGCGCCTCGGATATGCCACTAAAGGCGGCCGAACTGGAAGAAGCCGGCCTGATGCAGTTCCCGGCCATCATGGGCGGCGTGGTCGCCGTGATCAACGTGGAAGGTGTGGCCCCGGGCCAGCTGAAGCTCACCGGCCCGGTGCTGGCCGACATCTACCTCGGCAAGGTCGCGAAGTGGAACGATCAGGCGATCGCCGCCCTGAACCCGGGCGTCAAATTGCCGGACGCCGCCATCACCGTCGTGCACCGCGCCGACAGCTCGGGCACCTCCTTCCTGTTTACCGACTACCTGTCGAAAACGAACCCGGAATTCAAGGAGAAAATCGGAGCCGGCACCTCGGTGAAATGGGCCACCGGCGTCGGCGGCAAGGGTAACGAAGGCGTTGCCGCCAACGTACAGCGCATCAAGAATTCGATCGGCTATGTCGAGTGGGCCTATGCCAAGAAGAACAAGCTGTCGCACACCCAGCTGAAGAACAAAAACGGCCAGTTCCTGCAGCCGGACGACGCCCACTTCAAGGCCGCCGCCGCCAGCGCCGAGTGGACCAGGACCCCGGGCTTCGCCGTGATCCTGACCGACACCGCCGGCAAGAACAGCTGGCCGATCACGGGCGTGTCCTACATCCTGATGCACAAGGCCCAGGCCGACGCCACCAAGGGCAAGGAAGTCGTGAAGTTCTTCGACTACGCGTTCAAAAATGGCGACGCCGCAGCGGCCGAGCTGGACTACGTGCCGATGCCGGAATCCGTGGTCAAGCTGGTGCAGGGCGCGTGGAAGATGCAGCTGAAGGACGCGTCGGGCGGCGCGATTTATTGATGTAAGTGCAGGCGCGGGCGGCGGTCTTCGGACCGCCGTTTTTTTTGCGCCGGCAGAATGGGACGATGTGAAACCAGAGAATGTAGGGTGGACTCCCGAGTCCACGCGGTCACAGGTTGAAATTTGGCGCCGGTAGTGCTTGCGACGCTATCAACAAGACGCAGCCGCCCGATGCGAGATTGCGGTCAACCAATGATCGAATACCGTACCGCGTGGACTCGAGAGTCCACCCTACATGCGTGGCTGCTCGCAGGCCGACAACCAGGCTCGGCAAAAAAAAAGCGGCCCGCGCGGGGCCGCCGTGTCCTGCTGATGCCTGGCGAATTACACGTACGCCGCCAGCGCGCCCTTCATTTTCTTCAAGGCCGCCGATTCGATCTGGCGGATGCGCTCGGCCGACACGCCGAACTCTTCGGCCAGCGTGTGCAGCGTCGCGCCCGAGCCGTCGTCGTTGGCCAGCCAGCGCGCTTCGACGATGCGGCGCGAACGCGGGTCGAGCTTGCCCAGCGCCGTTTCCAGGCCTTCGGACTGCAGGCGTGTCACCTGCTCGGCCTCCAGCACGCGGGTCGGCTCCTGCTGGTCCGACGACAGGTAGGCGATCGGCGAGAACTTGTCGTCCTCGTCGTCGGTCGGCGCTTCCAGCGCGATGTCGCGGCCCGACAGGCGGGTTTCCATCTCGATCACTTCTTCGCGCTTGACGTCGAGCATCTTCGCCAGCTCGTCGACCTGGGTCGGGGTCATCGCGTCCAGGCCCGCCTTGTTGCTGCGCAGGTTGAAGAACAGCTTGCGCTGGGCCTTGGTCGTGGCGACCTTCACCAGACGCCAGTTCTTCAGGATGTATTCGTGCATCTCGGCCTTGATCCAGTGCATCGCGTACGACACCAGGCGTACGCCCTGGTTCGGGTCGAAACGCTTCACGGCCTTCATCAGGCCAATGTTGCCTTCCTGGATCAGGTCGGCGTGCGGCAGGCCGTAACCCAGGTAGCCGCGCGCAATCGACACCACCAGGCGCAGGTGCGAGAGCACCAGTTTTTGTGCGGCGTCGAGATCGTTCGCTTCCCGCAGCCGCTTTGCCAGCGAGACTTCTTCCTCGTGGGACAGCATCGGCAGACGGTTGACGGCCGAAATGTAGGCGTCAATGTTGCCGAGATTGCCGGTGAAACCGAGTCCCAGAGCACGACTGCCGGTCGGAACCAATGCGGATTGTGCGGACATCATATCTTTCCCTCGTAGAGTAATCTTTGCTGCATCGTCAACGTCACCCGGGACATCCAGGGGCGGACTGCACATTCATCGTGCGGGATGCGTTTTCAAGCCCTGTTTTACCTTCACTTGAGAACATATATTAGCACTCTCCAAGGGTGAGTGCTAGCGACCCTCCCATTGGAAGGCGCCGCTTAAGTTTCGTCAAAGTATTGCTTAAAAGTATTCTAAAAAGATCAGATTACTGTAGGGCAGAGCCTTGCAAAACTGTTGATTAACCTCAAATGTGTCGGGCATGTTCCTATGTTTAGACCGCAGGTTAAAGGGCAGGACATGCCTTTTCTGTTAGCTGGCGCACGGTGAGCGTTGTTCGATATCGGATGCGACGAATTCCGGCGTGGGCGCGGCGTGGAGGCCTACAAGCCTGCCATCATCCCATTGCAGAAATAACAAAGCGGGTGAGCAGGAACACCTGCGTCACCCGCCTTCGGAAAAGCCCTGGAGCTTAGCTCAGCCGCGCCAGGTGCCGCTGCACCGACAGCATCGCCCCGATCAAGCCCAGGCCGGCGCTGATGGCCAGCAAGCCCGCCAGGGCCAAAGGCCCGAGTGGCGCCAGCTGGAATTCGGACGCATACAGGCGCGCAAATTCCGCAATCGCGGCGTTCAGCGGCTGCAGGGCCAGCGCCACGGCGCCGAGCGCCACCACGCCGGCGCACAGGCCGAGCAGGGAGCCCGTGTAGTAGAACGGGCGGTGGATGAAGTTGTCGGTCGCGCCCAGCAGTTTGGAAACGGCGATTTCCTCGCGCTGGGTCAGCACCTGCAGCCGGATCGTGTTGAACACGACCGCGATCACCACCACGCCCAGCGTGATGGCCAGCAACAGCAAGCTCAGGCGCAGGATGCCGAGCAGCGCCGCCAGGCGCTTGACCCAGGCGGAATCGACCTGCACGGTATCGACCTGCGGCAGGGCGCTCATCTGCTCGACGAGGCCGTCGATGCGCGCCGCGTCCGCGGTGTTCGAAAATCCTTCCAGCTTCATCACGTAACTGTCGGGCAGCGGGTTGTCGCCCAGCGTGTCGAGCGCGGCGGACAGGCCGCTTTTTTCCTTCAGGTCGCCCAGGGCCTGTTCGCGCGGCACGAACGCGATCTGGGCCTGGCTGCCCTGCAGGATCTGGCGCAGTTGCGGTTCGAGCGCCTGCGCATCCTCGCGCGACGCTTCCGGTTTCACGAACAGGCTCACTTCCGGATCGACGGATAACTGCTCCGACATCGGGCGTACGTTGTCGAGCAGGGTGATGCCGGCGAACGGCAGGGCGAGCGCGACCGCGACGACCAGCACGTTGAACAGGAAGCTGCCTGGCGCTTTGCGCAGGTGCGCGAGCGCCGCGCCGAACGCGAAACGGTGTTGACGGACCCACGGGCTCATGCCGCACCTCCCGTGACCGCAGCTGCCCCGCCGGCGGGCACCAGCTGGCCGTGTTCGAGCCGGATCACGCGCGTGGCGTTCCCCAGCACCATGTCGTCATGGGTCGAGATGACGCAGGTGACGCCTACCGAATTAAAGGCGCGCAGGGCGTCGAGCACCTTGTCGGCGGCGACGCGGTCGAGGTTGGCCGTCGGTTCGTCGGCCAGGATGATCTGCGGCCGGTTGACGATCGCGCGCGCAATCGCCACGCGTTGCTGCTCGCCGCCAGACAGTTCCAGCGGGTGCGCTTTCGCGCGTTCGAGCAGGCCGACCTTGTCGAGCGCCGCCCGGGCACGGCCTTCGGCCTGGCCCGTTGGCGCTCCTGACACTAACAGCGGCAGCATGACGTTGGCCAGGATGTTGCGGTCGTTCAGCAGGCGCTGGTGCTGGAAGATCAGGCCGAGCTTGCGGCGCAGGAAAGGGATGCCGGGCTTGCCCAGCTTGCCGATGTCCTGGCCGAACACGACCACGCGGCCGCTGCTCGGGCGCTCGATGGCGGCCACCATTTTCATCAGGGTCGACTTGCCGGCGCCGGACGGGCCGGCCAGGTACACCAGCTCGCCCTTGTCGATGTTCAGGGAGACGTCGCGCAGGGCAGTGGCGTCGGCGGAGTATTTCTTGGAGACGGAGTGGAACTCGATCATCTGGTTTTGGCTCTATTTCTTATCCCAGCAGCGCTTCAACGAATTCTTCCGCATTGAACGGCTGCAGGTCGTCCAGCTTCTCGCCCACGCCGATGAAGTACACCGGCACCGGGCGCGTGCGCGCAATGGCCGCCAGCACGCCGCCCTTGGCGGTGCCGTCGAGCTTGGTAATCACGAGGCCGGTCAGCTGCAGCGCATCGTCGAACGCTTTGACCTGCGCCAGCGCGTTCTGGCCGGTATTGCCGTCGATGACGAGCAGGGTCTCGTGCGGCGCGCCGTCCATGCCCTTGCCGATCACGCGCTTGATCTTCTTGAGCTCTTCCATCAGGTGCAGCTGGGTCGGCAGGCGGCCGGCGGTATCGACCATCACCACGTCGACGCCGCGCGCCTTGCCCGACTGGACCGCGTCGAACGCGACCGCGGCCGGGTCGCCCGACTGCTGGGAAATGACGGTAACGTTGTTGCGCTGGCCCCAGACCATCAGCTGCTCGCGGGCGGCGGCGCGGAAGGTGTCGCCGGCGGCCAGCAGCACCGACTGCCTTGATCGCTGCATGTGCTTGGCGAGCTTGCCGATGGTGGTGGTCTTGCCGGCGCCGTTGACGCCGGAAATCATCATCACCAGCGGCTCGTAGCGGCCCAGTTCGAGCGGCTTTTCCAGCGGCGTGAGCATCTCGACCATGAGCTGCTTCAGGGCGGCCTTGACGGCGGCGGCGTCCAGCAGCTTTTCTTCCTTGACCTTGCGGCGCAGGCTATCGAGCAGGTACTGCGTGGCGTCCATGCCGGCGTCCGACATCAAGAGCGCGGACTCGAGTTCCTCGTACAGGTCTTCGTCGATGCGCGCGCCGACGAACAGCAGCGACAGGTTGCTCGAGGTTTTCGACAGGCCGGCCTTCAGGCGCGCCATCCAGGACTTTTTCTTCTCGGCCTCGGTGGTGGGGCGCTCGGCCGTTTCCTCGATGAAGAGGTCGGCTTCGACGGACGGGGCGAGGGTGGCAACAGGGGCGGGCGCAGCCGGCGGCGGGGGCGGTGCGGTGTCGGGTGCAGGTGCGGTCTCTACCTGCGCGGTGTCGACCGGAGCCGGCGTCTCGGGGGCAGCTTTTTTTCTCTTAAAGAAACTAAACATGGATGTGTGGGGGAGGGACTGCATGCACATGCCGGTATCGAGACCGGCACGACGAAAAAGGGTCGCGCGTATTCTACCAGAGGGGCGTACTGACGAATCGTCAAGACCGGACGAAACCGCTGTGCAGGCTGTGCGCTGTGCAGGTTATGTAATAACGCGACAGTTCGGCCGCCGCGCCTGCCGTGACGGCAGCGACCCGGGCGGCGCCTGTCGTGCGTGCTGGCAGCCGGACGGCCGGCAGGCTAGAGTAGGCATCAGCCAGCCAGACGACAGGAATGCCATGACCCTGCCCCGATTTCTCCGGCGCCCGGCAGCGGGCAACAAGCCAGCCCCGGGCGGCGCCGCGTCGCTGCGCAGCGTCGCCGCCTGGCTCTTCATTGCCCTGGTCGCGCTGTTCCTCACGGAGCAGCACAGCCTGTTCGACGGGCCGGTGCCGCTGCCGCCGGCGCTGGAGCTGGAGCTGAAAATGGGCCTGGAGCCGGTGCAGCCAGGGTGAACGCCAGCCTGCCTCAGGACGCGCGGATCCGGCTCCACCAGCCGTTACGCTTTTCCGGCCGGCCGGGTTCCGGCACAGCTTCCTTCTCAGCTTCCGGCTGCAGCGGTTCCAGGCGCCAGGCGCCATAGGGATTGTTGAAGAGGGAATCCGGGCCGTAATCGACAGGCGGCACTTTCAGCACGCGATACACCGGCATGCCCTCGCGCACCGAAAAGGTGTGTCCGTCCTCGAAGACCGGCGCCCGTTCCAGCAGGTAGCGCGTGAAGGTGCGCAGCATGTCGGCGGCGGCGCCCTTGTCGACGGCGCTGATGATCGCGTCGGGCAGGCCGAAGTTATGCATGCCGCAGGAATACACGTCGGCCCCCGTCACATACACCACCAGGGCGCGGTGGGCCGTCAGCTGCTCCAGGCCAAAACACATCTCGAGCCAGTAGGCCGGGCCGTGGGCGATGCCCGTGCTCTCCACCTTCACGCCCAGCCCGCCGGCTTCGACCAGCGCCGCGCCGGCGCGCATCATCGCCTCGGCCGCTTCACGCGAGCCGCCCCTGCCGGCGAGGTAGACAATGCAGTCGTGGTCCGCCACCGCCGCCATCGCGCGCGACGCGGCCCAATGCGGCCCGGCCTTGGCGAAGGCGACAGCCAGCCCCGGGTCCTGGCCCTCGAGCAGGAGATCGCAGGCGAAGTCGCTGTACATGTCGCGCAGCACACCGCCGACGAGAGAATAGCCTGTCTCGCTATTGGCGATGCTCTGCTCCAGCTCGAAGCGGTCGCGCCAGGGTCCGGGGATGCACAAGACCAACTCTGGGGTGTCATGCACAGTGATTCTCTCCATATCGTTTCTTGGCGCCAGGGGCCGACAGCTTACCGGGCAGCATAGCGCATCCGGCGCTTGTGGCCCGTTCCGCTGAGCAGTCTAGTTCGCGCCTTTCGATGCCGCACGCGGAACCGGATTCTCTTCTGCCGACCAGACGAGGGCGGCGATCTTCCAGCCGGCTTCGGTGCGGATGAGCTGCCAGCTTTCCTTGCCCCAGTTGTTCCTGTAGTCGTCCATCATGAAGGTGTAATCGAACCAGACCTGGGCGACGTCACCATCGGTATCGATCCGCACGTTGGAGAAGGTTTCGGACCGGGACTCCTTCGCCCTGGCGATGCTTTCGATGAACTTGCGCGGGCTGCCCGACTGCACTTTCGGGGTGCGCGGCGCCTTCGGGTCCGTCAGGGTCGCGTTGTAGCGGCCGACGCTGGCGTCCGTGTAGACCGCGGTCCAGGTGATGTCTTCGCGCAGGAACAGCTGCATGAAGCCGGCCGTGTCCTTGTTGATGATCGTTGTATGGAAGGTCTCGATGATGCCTTCGATCTGCCGGCGGCTGTCGGCCGGGTCTTGCGCGCGGGCCGGGTAGGGCGCTGAAAGGAACAGGCTCATGCCGGGCAGAGCGGCGGAAAGCGCATTTTTCATCATCGTGTCTCCTCCATGGAAGCCGATGAGTATAACGGGCAATGTTACCCAAAAAATCACCAAAAGTCACCGGTGGCGCGCGTTCCGATCATCCCTGGCCCGGAAACGACAAGGCCCCGCCATGCGGGGGGCCGTGAACCGGCATGCCCGGGCTCAGCCTGCCTTCGCCGCCCCGGCCGCCTTGCGCATCATCTCCAGCGTCGCGTTCGGCGTGATCAGGTTGCCGTCGTAGCGCAGTTCGATCAGCGCCGGCAGGTTCCTGCCGTTCGCATGTTCGACGGCGCGCGCGAGTGCCGGCGCGAAGTCGGCGGTCTTCTCGACGACTTCGCCATGCCCGCCATAGGCGCGCGCCAGCGCCGCGAAGTCCGGGTTGTGCAGGGTGGTGCCCGACACGCGCCCCGGATAGGTCTTTTCCTGGTGCATGCGGATGGTGCCGAACATGCTGTTGTTGAAGACCAGGATGACGACGCCGGCGCCGCACTGCACCGCGGTGGCCAGTTCCTGCCCGGTCATCATGAATTCGCCGTCGCCGGCGAAGGTGACGACGGTGCGCGCCGGATCGACGATCTTCGCCGCCACGCCCGAGGGCACCGCGTAGCCCATGGCGCCGTTGGTCGGCGCCAGCTGGGTGCGCATGCCGCCGTAGCGCCAGAAGCGGTGCGCCCAGGAGGCGTAGTTGCCGGCGCCGTTGGTGATGATGGTGTCGCGCGGCAGGGCCGCCTGCAGGTCCTGCACCACCTGCCACAGGTCGAGCGGTGTGACGGCCGGATCGGCGTCCCTGAAGACCGGCGGCTGCGCCTGCCAGGCGGCCAGTTCCGCCCGCGCTTCTTCCACCGTGTGGCGCCAGGCGCTCGCGTCGACCGGTTCCATCGCCGCCAGCATGCTTGTCGCTTGCGGCGCGCCGCTGGCGATCATCAGTTCGGCCTGGTAGACGCGGCCCAGTTCCTCGGGGTCGGCGTGGATGTGTACCAGGCGCTGCTTCGGCACCGGGGCGGCGAGCAGGGTGTAGCCGCCGGTCGTCATCTCGCCCAGGCGCGGGCCGATGGCGATGACCAGATCGGCATTTTGTACGCGCGCGGCCAGCTTCGGATTGATGCCGATGCCGACATCGCCGATGTAGTGCGGGTGGTTGTTGTCGAGCAGGTCCTGGAAGCGGAAGGTGCAGGCCACCGGCAAGGCATTCGCTTCGGCGAAGGTTTGCAGGTCGGCGCAGGCCTGGGCGTTCCAGGTGCCGCCGCCGAGCAGCACGAGCGGGCGCCGGCTTTCCGCCAGCAGCGCGCGCAGTTGCCCGATCTGGGCGGCGGACGGCGCGGCCTGCACGGCCTGGTAGCGGCGGGTGTCGGCCACTTGCGCGGTGTCGACCAGCATGTCCTCGGGCAGCGCCAGCACTACCGGCCCCGGGCGACCGCTCGTCGCCACCTGGAAAGCGCGCGCGATGTATTCGGGGATGCGGTCGGCGCGGTCGATCTGCGCCACCCATTTCGCCATCTCGCCGAACATGCGGCGGTAGTCGATTTCCTGGAAGGCTTCGCGGTCGATGAAGTCGTTGCCGACCTGGCCGATGAACAGGATCATCGGCGTGGAATCCTGGTATGCGGTGTGCACGCCGATCGAGGCATTGGTGGCGCCGGGACCGCGCGTCACGAAACAGATGCCGGGTTTGCCGGTGAGCTTGCCGTAGGCCTCGGCCATGAACGCCGCGCCCCCTTCCTGGCGGTTGATGACGAAGCGGATATCGGAGTCGTGCAGCGCGTCGAGCACGTCGAGATAGCTTTCGCCGGGCACGCCGAAGGCGGTGTCGACGCCGTGGACGTGCAGCGCATCGACCAGGATCTGGCCGCCGGTACGGGAAGGGTGCGTCATGTGTCGTTCATCCTCATTGGTCCGCCCACGCCGGGCATCGTGGCATTCTATGCATTCGAGGCGGCCCAAGCTTTTCAAATGGCGACATCAACTTTCAGAAATGCTGAGCACCATGTCCCGCTCACTGCTGTCTGTTGCCCGGAGCGCCTTTTCATGTTCGGACCCGCCATGCGTCGCATAGTAGTGGTGCCGCTCGCGCTCGTAGCTGCGCTTGGACGCACGGCCGATACATGCGCATCACTCGACTTGCGACGCCGGGCGACTCCATCGGGACGGGTCAGAAATTAAAGAAGAGCATTGTGGCCTTCATTGTTGATTTTTCCAGAATGCCAAATATAACAAGGAGCAAGGCGAGGTACCCGATCAGGAATGTCGGAAAATGGAGAAAGATGGACACTGAGCTCAAATACGGATGTCGTTTCAATTCCAGTATCTTGATAAATGTTTTGTACCGGCGCGCTCCGCGAAACCAAGTAATCAGGACCAGGGCAAGTGATACGGTTGCGTAGAATTGTGGAGAGCCGGTGCCTAAGGCCGCAAGCGCAAAAGTGAACGAGAAAAGGCCTACCTGGTCGTTGAGGAAAGCCTGGTAGGAGTTGAATAGGCGCTCTTCCGTATCCGAAGTCGTGCTTGCCGCCTTCCTTTTTTCGTAGGATCTGACTAGAAAACATCCCATTGCAAACAAAACGAGAAACGAAGCCAGGAGGAAGAGAATGGTGCGGAGTGTGGGAGACATTTTAGATTGGTTGTGTAAATGAAATGGCCCGCAATGAACGGGCCTTAATAATAAGGTCGAGTTAAGTACGCATGCTTTTGCAACAGAGGAGCATTCTCGCATCAAGAAAATATTGATTCAATGCAACCTGCATTTATTCCGAAATGATCGAATGCAGTTTCGTCCTTGGCACCCGAAGTGACCAATGGAGCAGTACGCTGGAAGCTTGCGCCATCGGCATCTGAACCGGACGGCGTTCCTAGAGTCTGCCCCCATCACGACAATACCGGTGGACAAAGGTACGACGGCCGGACCGGGCATCGGTTACAATGCTGCCCGTGAAGCAGGCCAGACAGCCGCTGGCTGGCACCCTCGGGTGCCGGCGGGAGGAAGGTCCGGACTCCACAGAGCGGGGTGACGGTTAACGGCCGTCCGCCGAAAGCCTCCTGGCGCAAGCCAGGGGTATAAGGCGAGGAATAGGGCCACAGAGACGAGCGTATTAAGTTACGGTGAAACGCGGTAACCTCCACCTGGAGCAATTCCAAATAGGCACGCGTTGATGTTGCTCGCGGAGCGTGCGGGTAGG
>JBBWZO010000176.1:0-3115 GCA_039649125.1 Massilia sp.
AAGCCGAAGCTGAGTAAGGCCGATGGCTGACGCCCCCGGCACTCCCAACATGCGCGCCGCGCTGGTCGGCGTCGATTTTGGCGCGGTCGATTTCACGGCCAGCCTCGAAGAGCTGGCCTTGCTGGCCAGCTCTGCCGGCGCCGAGCCGATCGATACGATCACGGCCAAGCGCAACGCACCCGATCCCGCCCACTTCGTCGGCAGCGGCAAGGCCGACGAAATCGGTGTTGCCGCGAAGGCCGCCGGCGCAGAACTGGTCATCTTCAACCACGCTTTATCCCCGGCGCAGCAGCGTAACCTCGAACGGCGCCTGGACATGCGGATCATCGACCGTACCAGCCTGATCCTCGACATCTTTGCCCAGCGTGCCCAGAGCCACGAGGGCAAGCTGCAGGTGGAATTGGCGCAGCTGCAACACCTGGCCACGCGCCTGATCCGTGGCTGGACCCACCTCGAGCGTCAGAAGGGTGGTATCGGCCTGCGTGGTCCTGGTGAAACCCAGCTCGAGACCGACCGCCGGCTGATCGGCGAGCGCGTCAAGGCCTTGCGCACGCGCCTGGCCAAGCTGCGCAAGCAGCACGAGACCCAGCGCCGCCAGCGCGGGCGCAACAACACGTTCTCGGTGTCGCTTGTCGGCTATACCAACGCGGGCAAGTCGACCCTGTTCAACACGCTGACCAAGGCTGGCGTGTATGTCGCGAACCAGCTGTTCGCAACGCTGGACACCACCAGCCGGCGCCTGTACCTGGGCGACGAAACCGGCAGCGTGGTCATCTCGGACACCGTCGGTTTCGTGCGCGAACTGCCGCACCAGCTGGTGGCGGCCTTCCGCGCCACGCTGGAAGAAACCATCCACGCCGACCTGCTGCTGCACGTGGTCGACGGTTCCTCGCCGGTGCGCATGGAACAGATCGAACAGGTGAACGAAGTCTTGCGCGAAATCGGTGCAGACCACATTCCGCAGATCCTTGTCTGGAACAAGATTGATGCAGCCGACCTCCAGCCAGGGGTCGAGCGTGATGAATATGATAAAATCAGCCGCGTTTTTGTCAGCGCCAGGAGCGGCGCCGGTCTTGATTTGCTGCGCGATGCGATCGTCGAGGCAGCCACGTCGGCAGCAACTGCAGCCCAAGGTCTGACCTATAAGAGCGAAGAGCAGGACGATGCCGCGCCGGACTTTCCTCTCGAGGATGCCGGTGAAAGTAATCCAACCTCCACCCATGTCGGGCCCCACTAAAGCCTATGCTTGTTTCCTCAGTTTCCACACTATTAAAACGATTCGGCATTAAATTATCGCTGAACGATCCACGCTGGGGCAAAAATCCCGAAGGTGACCACAAGGCCCAGGAGGGCCGCCGCCCGGGAGAAGGTCCACCCGACCTCGACCAGATGTGGCGTGATTTCAATGCACGCCTGAACCGTCTGTTCGGCAACCGCGGCAACAATGGCGACGCCGGCGGCCCCTACCGCAACGAAGGCCGGGGCGCGGGCATTACCGCCTCCGTCATCGGCTTCATCGTCCTTCTGATCTGGCTCGCTTCCGGCGCCTTCATCGTGCAGGAAGGGCAGGTCGGCGTGGTCACCACCTTCGGCCGGCTGTCCCACACCACCGGTGCCGGTTTCAACTGGCGCTGGCCGGCGCCGATCCAGGCCCATGAAACGGTCAACGTGTCGCAGGTGCGTACTGCCGAAGTCGGCTACCGTGACAACGTGCGCAACAAGCAGGCGGCCGAGTCGCTGATGCTGACCGACGACGAAAACATCATCGACATCCAGTTCGCCGTGCAGTACACGCTGAAGGATCCGGTCGCGTGGGTGTTCAACAACCGTGACCAGGACTCGACCGTGCGCCAGGTGGCCGAGACCGCTGTCCGCGAAGTCGTCGGCAAGAGCAAGATGGACTTCGTGCTCTACGAAGGACGCGAAAAGGCGGCCGTCGACGTGCACAACATGATGCAGACCATTCTCGACCGCTATGCGATGGGCGTGCTGGTCACTAACGTGACCATGCAGAACGTGCAGCCGCCGGAGCAGGTGCAGAGCGCCTTCGATGACGCCGTGAAGGCCGGCCAGGATCGCGCCCGCGCCCGCAACGAAGGCGAGGCCTATGCCAACGACATCATTCCGCGTGCACGCGGCGCCGCGTTCCGCCTGCTGCAGGATGCCGAGGCCTACCGCTCGATGGTCGTCGAAAACGCCACCGGTAACGCCGCGCGCTTCAGCCAGGTGGTGACCGAGTACGCAAAGGCGCCGGGCGTCACCCGCGACCGCATGTACCTCGATACCATGCAGCAGATCTTCAGCAGCACGACCAAGGTGATGGTCGACGCCAAGTCGGGCTCGAACCTGCTCTACCTGCCGCTGGACAAGTTGATCGCCCAGGTCGCCGCCAACGACGCCGCCGTCGGCAGCGCGCGTTCCGGACCGGTGCAGTTGCCGCAGGAATCAGGCGCCGCGTCGCCGACGCAGGAAGTGATGCAAACAATCGAACAGGTACGCCAGCGCGACAGCCGCGCGCGCGATACCTCGCGTGACCGGGAGACCCGCTGATGAACCGCCTCGTAACCATTTTCGTGGCGGGCTTTATTGCCCTGATGCTGCTGTCGTCGACCGTCTTCGTCGTCGACCAGCGCCGCTTCGCCATCGTCTTCGCCCTCGGCGAAGTGCGCGAAGTGATCGCCGAGCCGGGCCTGCACTTCAAGCTGCCGCCGCCGTTCCAGAACGTGATCTACCTCGACAAGCGCATCCTGACCCTGGATACGCCGGACGCCGACCGCTTCATCACGGCCGAGAAGAAGAACATCCTGGTCGACGCCTTCATGAAGTGGCGCATCGTCGAGCCGCGCCTGTACTACGTCAGCTTCAGCGGCGACGAGCGCGCCGCCGCCAACCGCATGTCGCAGATCATCAAGGCGGCCCTGAACGACGAGATCACCAAGCGCACCGTGCGCGAAGTGATTTCCGGCGAACGCGGCGCCGTGATGGAAGCGGTGCGCAACAAGGTCGTGGCCGAAGCCAAGCAGATCGGCGTCGGCATCGTCGACGTGCGCCTGAAGCGCGTCGACTACATCGAGCAGATCAACGCCTCGGTCTACGACCGCATGCGCGCCGAGCG
>JBBWZO010000182.1:0-4538 GCA_039649125.1 Massilia sp.
GGCGGGCGGCCTTGCCGTTTTCCAGCGCCTGCGCGCTCGAGGCGGTGCCGTCGACATAGCGTTTCATGATGCCTTGCATGATGCCGGCCAGGCGGAACATGTTGTAGGCGAGATAAAAATTGAAATCCTCCAGCCGGATCGTCTTGCCGGTGCGTTCGGAATAACGCGCGACATAGGTTTCCAGCTCCGGGATGCCGAGGCTTGCGAGGTCGAGGCCGCCAATGCCGCGGAACTTGCCCGGCTCGATATACCAGCTCATGCAATGGTAGGAAAAATCGGCCAGCGGATGGCCCAGGGTCGACAGCTCCCAGTCGAGCACGGCCAGGATGCGCGGCTCCGTCGGATGGAAGATGATGTTATCCAGCCGGAAGTCCCCGTGCACGATGGATGTGTCTTCGCCGGGCGGAATGTGCCGCGGCAGCCAGTCGATGAGCTGGTCCATCGCTGGAATCGGCTCGGTGACGGATGCCTGGTACTGCTTGGTCCAGCGCTCGATCTGGCGCGCGAAATAATTGCCGGGCTTGCCGTAATCCGCCAGGCCGATCGCGGCGTAGTCGATCGTGTGCAGCCGGGCGATCACGCGGTTCAGTTCGTCGTAGATGGCGCCGCGTTCCTCGACCGTCATGCCGGGCAAGGACTGCTCCCAGAGCACCCGGCCCTCGACGAATTCCATCAGGAAGAAGGCGCGGCCGATCACCGATTCGTCCAGGCACAGGGCGATCTGGCGTGGCACCGGGAAGCCGGCGCCGTGCAGCGCCTGCATCACGCGGAATTCGCGGTCGATCGCGTGCGCGGAAGGCAGCAGTTTTGCCGCCGGGCCCGGCTTGGTGCGCAGCACATACTGGCGCTCGCCAGCGCGCAATTTGAACGTCGGGTTCGACTGCCCGCCCTTGAACTGCTCGACCTCGAGCGGTCCGCCGGCGTATTCCGGCACATTGGCGCGCAGCCAGGCGTCCAGGGCCGCGACGTCGAATTTCTGGCGCTCGGAAACCGGCTTGGTTCCCATCATCTCTTCATACACTGGCGTCTCCTCCTCGTGTTGTTGTCGAACGATTGTAGCCTATGAAACGAACGATCGTACTTATTTTATTGATACCAAAGAATCTTCAAGGCTGTCATCAGCTCATTCGTCAGCGTGAGCGGCGGTATTGCTCGAACAATTGTTCCATGGTCGTGCTGCGTGCGCCAGGTTGCAGCGGGGAGGGCGGCACGTGATTCACGAAGCGCACTACCCAGTCGGCGGGGTCCGAACCCACGTCGAGCGCGTTGATGCAGCCGGCCGCCTGCGCCAGGCCGCCGAGGAACAGGCGCTGGCCAGTGAGTGCCAGGGACAGGATCGCGCAGTTGACGCCGCCATGCAGCACCAGCAGCACCGTGTCCCAGCCGGGATCGGCGCGCAGGCGACCGATCGCCGGGTGCACCCGGTCCATCAGCTCGCCGACCGACTCGCCGCCGAGGAAGCGCTGGCCTGGATCGACCAGGCCGTCGAAGGCACCGGTGAAGGCACGCTTCAGTTCGCCGGTGGGAATGGCGGACAGCCGCCCGCCGCGGATCTCGTGCAGTTCGGGCCAGGTCTCGGGTTCGATGCGCTGGCCGGTGGCCGCGAGCACGCGTGCGGCGGTCTCCACCGTACGCGGCAGGCCGGAGACAATGACGCGGTCGAAGCGGATGCCGGCGGCCGCAAAGGCGGCGCCGGCGGCGTCGGCCTGGAGGCGCCCCTCGTCGTTGAGCGGGACCTGCTCGGGCAGGACCGGTTTGCCGGCGGCGTCGAAGTAGGTGACGCTGCCGTGGCGCATGAGGTAGATGCGGCGGCGGGCGCTCGGTTGGTGCATGTGCGTTTCCCAAAATTTGATGGAGGGAGGTAGGGTGGGCACCCCGTGCCCACGCGGAAGCGTGAACAGTGTTTGGGCATAACTCGGCATTGAGCTAGCGCTGTTTCTCAGACCAGGTCAGGAAAAGCACGCGATAACTCTGCGCAGTACGAACCGCCAACAATGATCACCATTCCGCGTGGGCACGGGGTGCCCACCCTACGCCTTCTTTGCCGGCGCCAATAATGCGCCGGCTCTTGTCTATCTTACACGCACCCCACTGCCGAGCGCAGCCAAACCGCCACAAAACAGGTTCACTGCCAATTCCACGAGTCAATATTTTCCGGTTCTGCCTTAAAATGATTTCCGTTTTTCAAGACCAATTCCAAAGGCTGTCATGGCAAGGCCAGAAAAAGTACGACTCGGCGAAATCCTGGTGCAACAAAAGCTCCTGTCCGAGGAGCAGCTCAACCAGGCCCTGGCCGACCAGAAGCGCAGCGGGCGCAAGCTGGGACGGGTATTCGTCGAAAACGGCTTCGTGACCGAGGAGCAGATCTCGGGCGCGCTGGCGCGCCAGCTGAACATCCCCTACATCAACCTCAAGTTCTACAACATCAGCGACGCGGTGGTGCGCCTGCTGCCGGAGACCGCCGCGCGCCGCTTCCGCGCGCTGGTGCTGGAAGACCGGGTCGAAACCGTGCTGGTGGGCGTGTCCGACCCGACCGATTTGTTCGCCTACGACGAAGTCGCGCGCCTGCTGAAGAAAACCGTCGAACTGGCCGTGGTCAACGAGACCGAGGTGCTGCACGCGATCGACCGCATCTACCGCCGTACCGACGAGATCACCGACTTCGCCAGGGAAGTCGAGGCCGACATCGGCGACGCCGTCGTCGACTTCGGCGCCGCATTGGGCAACTCCGCGGCGAATCCGGGCCTGGAAGAGGCACCCGTCGTGAAACTGCTGCAGTCGGTGTTCGACGACGCCGCCCAGGTGCGCGCCTCCGACATCCACATCGAACCGCAGGAAGGGCGCCTGCAGATCCGCTTCCGCATCGACGGTGTGCTGCACCTGCAGACCGAGGCCGACATCAAGATCGCCACGCCGCTGGCGCTGCGCCTGAAACTGATGGCCGATCTCGACATTTCGGAAAAGCGCCTGCCGCAGGACGGGCGCTTCGCCATGAAGGTCAGGAACCAGCGCATCGACGTGCGTATCTCGACCATGCCGACCCAGTTCGGCGAATCGGTCGTCATGCGACTGCTGAACCAGGCCGGCAACACGCTGCGCCTGGAGTCAATCGGCATGCCGCGCAAGATGCTCGAGCGCTTCCGCGCCATCGTCGGGCGCCCGAACGGCCTGGTGCTGGTGACCGGCCCGACCGGCAGCGGCAAGACCACCACGCTGTACAGCGCCCTGGCCGAGCTGAACTCGGTGGAAAAGAAGCTGATCACCGTCGAGGATCCGGTCGAATATCGCCTGCAGGGCATCAACCAGGTGCAGGTGAACGAGAAGATCGACCTGTCCTTCGCGCGCGTGCTGCGTTCGGCCCTGCGCCAGGACCCGGACATCGTGCTGGTGGGCGAGATGCGCGACCAGGAAACCGCCCAGATCGGCCTGCGCGCCGCGATGACCGGCCACCTGGTGCTCTCCACCCTGCACACCAACGACGCCGCCTCGACGCCGCTGCGCCTGATGGACATGGGCGTGCCGCGCTACATGGTGGGCGGCTCGCTGCAGGCCGTGCTGGCCCAGCGCCTGGTGCGCGTGATCTGCGAAAGCTGCTCGACCCCCTGCACGCCGACCCCGCCCGAGCAGATCTGGCTGCGTGCCGAGCTCGGCACTTTCGTGGAGCAGGCCCAGTTCTTCCACGGCAAAGGCTGCTCGCACTGCAACGGCACGGGCTACCGCGGCCGCACCGGCGTGTACGAGCTGCTGGAAATGACGCGCGCCGTCACCGACGCTTCGAACCACCCCGATCCGGCCCACTTCCTGAAGGTCGCGCATGCCGAAATGGGCGGCGAGACGCTGCGTCGCCACGGCGTGCAGCTCGCCGTGCAGGGCCGCACGACCATCGGCGAAGCGATGCGCATCAGTAATCAGACTGATGACTGAGCAGACTGATGACTGAGCAGACTGATGACTGAGCAGATGGACGACTGAGCGATGCCATTCTTTGCCTACAAGGGCCGCAACGCGCGCGGCGAACTGATGCAGGGCGTGCTGGAAGCGGTGGACAGCGGGGCGGTCGCCGACCAGCTGTTCGGTACCGGCGTCACGCCGGTCGAGATCCTGCCGACCCGGCGCGGCGTGGGCGGCGCCAGCGGCGGCCTGGGGGAGACCTGGCGCCGTCTGAAAGAGAAAAAAGTCACGTCGATGGATGTGCAGCTGTTTTCCCGCCAGATGCATACCTTGCTCAAATCCGGCGTGCCGATCATGCGCGGCCTGGGCGGCTTGCAGGAGTCGGCCACCAGTCCCGCGTTCGCGCGCGTGATCAAGGACTTGCGCGAATCGCTCGACTCGGGCCGCGAACTCTCCGCGGCGATGCGCCGCCACCCGCAATGCTTCAGCAATTTCTACCTGTCGATGGTGCGCGTGGGCGAGATGACGGGCCGCCTGGAAGAGGTGTTCCTGCGCCTGTTCGACCACCTCGAATTCGACCGCGACATGCGCGACCGCGTGAAGACGGCGCTGCGCTACCCGAGCTTCGTGATGATCGCGATGGCACT
>JBBWZO010000265.1:0-6298 GCA_039649125.1 Massilia sp.
GACGAATCCCAGGCGCGCTGCATCAGTTCGACTTTTGCCACCGGCGGCGTCGGCGCGGCCTTGATGATGGCGATGAAGTCGTCGATGTTCGCCAGCGCGACGGCCAGGCCTTCCAGCATGTGGCCGCGTTCGCGTGCCTTGCGCAGCTCGAACACGGTGCGGCGGGTGACGACTTCGCGGCGGTGCGACAGGAAGCACTCGAGCATCTGCTTCAGGTTCAGCAGCTTCGGCTGGCCGTTGACCAGGGCCACCATGTTCATGCCGAAGGTGTCCTGCAGCTGGGTTTGCTTGTACAGGTTGTTCAGCACCACTTCCGGCACTTCGCCGCGCTTGAGCTCGATGACCACGCGCATGCCCGACTTGTCGGACTCGTCGCGGATGTCGGAAATGCCTTCGAGCTTCTTGTCGCGCACGTTCTCGGCGATGCGCTCGAGCAGCGACTTTTTATTTACCTGGTACGGCAGCTCGTCGATGATGATGGCGACGCGGCCGCCGTCCTTGCCGTATTCCTCGAAGTGGGTCTTGGCGCGCATCACGACGCGGCCGCGGCCCGTGCGGTAACCGTCGCGCACGCCCGAGACGCCATAGATGATGCCGGCGGTCGGGAAGTCCGGCGCCGGGATCAGTTCGATCAGCTCGTCGACGCTGCAGTCCGGATTGCGCAGCAGGTGCTGGGCGCCGTTGATGACTTCGGCCAGGTTGTGCGGCGGGATGTTGGTCGCCATGCCGACCGCGATACCGGACGAACCGTTGATCAGCAGGTTGGGGATCTTGGTCGGCAGGACCGTCGGTTCCTTTTCCTTGCCGTCGTAGTTCGGCTGGTAGTCGACCGTGTCCTTGTCGATGTCGGCCAGCAGCTCGCTGGAGATCTTGTCGAGGCGGCATTCGGTGTAACGCATTGCCGCCGCGCTGTCGCCGTCGATCGAACCGAAGTTACCCTGGCCGTCGACCAGCGTGTAACGCAGCGAAAAGTCCTGCGCCATGCGCACGAGGGTGTCGTAGATCGACGAGTCGCCGTGCGGGTGGTACTTACCCATGGTGTCGCCGACCACGCGCGCGCACTTCACGTACGGGCGGTTGTGCGCGTAGTTACTTTCGTGCATCGAATAGAGGACGCGGCGGTGCACCGGCTTCAGGCCATCGCGCACATCCGGCAGCGCACGGCCCACGATCACGCTCATCGCGTAATCGAGGTAACTCTTGCGCATCTCTTCTTCGAGGGAAATGGGGACTGTTTCTTTTGCGAATTGATCCATTGGGCGGGTCGACTGCTTTCAGGCTAATGGTTATAAGTTCCAACGGATAATTCTACCATGCACGTATAGCTGCTGCGACATTTGCAGGCAGGTTGGCTCAGTCCTTGTCCAGCACACAATTGTTTGTTTGACACATGCTTGTCATAAATCTTCGTCACGCTAGCGTGCGCTGCCGAGACGTTGTTGCGCAGAAACAACGCAGCTCGACCCATGCACCGTGATTGCACACCCGGCGGTCGTGCGGATGTGGCGTATGTGGCAAAATGGCCGAGAAGTTAATTGCATGTTTCGCAATGCGAAACGAGCGGAGCAGCAGACCTGTTAATATTCTGCCTACGTTACTAAGAGAGACCGATCGTTTCGCAACGAAAAGATATAAAACCGAAAGGAAGAAAAATATGAAGAAGATTGCAACCCTCATGCTGGCAGCTTCGGCAGCAATGGCTGGCGGTGCCTTTGCACAAAGCGCGCCACCGTACGCTCCGCTGACGACCGATATCCAGGCGAATACGCCATACAGCGCGTACGTGCAGGACAGCCGCGGCGTGATCGCGCGCGATCCTTTCGGCCTGTGCTGGCGTACCGGCTACTGGACCCCGGCCGACGCGGTCCCTGGCTGCGACGCACCGCTGTGCGTACCGCCTGAGAAGCTCGAAAACGGCAAGTGCGTCGCCCCGCCGCCGCCGCCGCCAGTCGAAGCGCCGGCACCTGCGCCAGCGCCGACCCCGGCACCGGCACCGGTCCCGACCTCGGAAAAGGTGAGCTACTCGGCTGACGCCTTCTTCGACTTCGACAAGGCCGTCCTGAAGCCAGCCGGCAAGGCATCGCTGGACGAACTGACCTCGAAGCTGGGCGACATGAACCTGGAAGTCATCATCGCCGTCGGCCACACCGACTCGATCGGCACCGACGCCTACAACCAGAAGCTGTCGATCCGCCGCGCCGAAGCCGTCAAGGCCTACCTGCAGGGCAAGGGCATCGATGCCGCACGCGTCTACACCGAAGGCAAGGGCGAATCGCAGCCGGAAGCCGACAACAAGACCTCGGCCGGCCGCGCGAAGAACCGCCGCGTCGAGATCGAAGTGGTCGGTACCCGCAACCGCCAGCAGTAATCTGGCCTGATGGTCCGGAACCCCGCCACGGCGGGGTTTTTTTTTGCCCCTCTCCTTTTCCTGTGCTGCCCGGCACGCCGCACCGGGCAGCGCGACGGGAATTTTTGTCACGGCGCGTCCGTCGCGCCTTACTATTTCCCGCTATTATTCCGACCTATGAATACGAACGCCGACCCTCTAGAAATCAACAAATTCAGCGAACTGGCTCACCGTTGGTGGGACCCGACTTCCGAGTTCCGTCCGCTGCACGAGATCAACCCGCTGCGCCTCGAATGGATCAATGCCCGTGCCCCGCTGGCGGGCAAGAACGTGATCGACATCGGTTGCGGCGGCGGCGTGCTGTCCGAATCGATGGCGCGCAAGGGCGCCAAGGTCACCGGTATCGACCTGTCCAAGAAGGCCCTGAAAGTGGCCGACCTGCACAGCCTGGAGTCGGGCGTGGAGGTGCGCTATAAGCACATCGCCGCCGAGGACATGGCCGCGGCCGAGCCGGAACAGTACGACGTGGTCACCTGCATGGAAATGCTCGAGCACGTACCGGACCCGGCCTCGATCGTGCGCGCGGCCGCGACGCTGGTGAAACCGGGCGGCAAGCTGTTCTTCTCGACGATCAACCGCAATCCGAAGGCCTACCTGCTGGCCGTGATCGGCGCCGAGTACGTGCTGCGCATGCTGCCGCGCGGCACCCACGACTACGCCAAGTTCCTGACCCCGGCCGAACTGTCGCAGTTCATGCGCGCGGCCGGCCTGCAGGTGGACGGCATGAAGGGCCTGACCTACAACCCGCTGACCAAGATCTATTCGCTCAACAACGACACCGATGTGAACTACATGGTGGCCTGTACCAAGCCCCTCTGATCCAAGCCTCTCTGAACCAAGCTTTTCCAAGTCTCTGCAAATGACCTCCCCCGCACTGATGCCGGCACCGCGTGCCGTCCTGTTCGACCTCGACGGCACGCTGGCCGACACCGCCCCCGACCTCGCCGCCGCCGTCAACTGGCTGCGCACCGAGCGCGGCCTCGATCCGACGCCCTACAGCGTGCTGCGCCCGACCGCTTCGGCCGGCGCGCGCGGCATGATCGGCGCCGCCTTCGGCCTGGCGCCGGGCGACGAAGGGTACGAGGAGCTGCGCCTGCAATGGTTCGACCGCTACCAGTCGAACATGGCGGCCGAGACCACCCTGTTCGAAGGCATCGACGCACTGCTGCAGGGCATCGAGGAAGCCGGCATGGCCTGGGGCGTGGTCACCAACAAGCCGGCGCGCTTCACCGATCCGCTGATCCCGCAGATCGGGCTGGCGTACGCCGGCTGCATCGTCTCGGGCGACACCATGCCGCACGCGAAACCGCATCCGGCCCCGCTGCTGGAAGGCGCCCGCCGCCTGGGAATCCTTCCCGAGCACTGCTGGTACGTAGGCGACGACCTGCGCGACATCGAAGCAGGCCGCGCGGCCGGCATGGTGACGGTGGCCTGCGCCTGGGGCTATTGCGGCGCGATCGAACCGTCCACCTGGGGCGCCGACTTCCTCTGCGCGACGCCTGTCGACCTGCTGGAAGTGCTGCGTGGACTGGTGCCGAACGCGGCTGCCGTCGGCGCGTGACGCCAGGCATTCTCGCTTACAACGCTGACGTTACATCTCTTTACGACTGAAACAGGCTTCTGTCTACCATGTAACTGAAGGGGTCGGTAATCTACCTCCATCGACAACGCAACACTGATGGAGCAGAACATGAACACCACCCCAGCCGCTTCCCGCATTCATCCCTTGATGGCCGCCGCAGCCGTGTCGGTGGTCATCGTCAGCCTGACCGGCGCCGCCGCCATCAGCGGCCTGCTGCCGAGCTCGCGCGGCGCTGCCGAACCGCAGGCCGCCGTCCTGAACCCGGCCACCGCCGGCATGCCGCTGGCAGCACCGCCGGCAGCAGGTCAACTGCAGGCCACCGCCGCACCGCTCGCCCCGCAGGCACAGTACGCCGCAGCCATGGCAACCCAGGCGCAGTACGCCGCACCGGCACCGGTGGCAACGCCGGCAGCGGCCCCGCTGGTCGTCAGCGCCGCACCCGGCACCACGACCTATGTCCAGGCCGCCAACACGCCAAACGCCCCGGTCGTCGTGGTCAAGCAGGAACCGGCGCCTGTCGTGAAGCGCACCGTGGTCCAGAAGCCGCGTGTCGTCGAAGAACGTGTCGTCGAGCGTCCGGTCCAGAAGGTGGTGCGCCATGAAGAACCGAGCTACCGCCCTGCCCCGGCCCCGGTCGCTCCCGCCCCGGCTCCCGCACCGGCGCAGCCGAGCTATGTCGGCATCGCCACCGGCGCCGTCGTCGGCGGCCTGATCGGCAACCAGATCGGCGGCGGCAACGGCAAGAAGCTGGCAACGCTGGCCGGCGTCATCGGCGGAGGCTACCTCGGCAACGAGATCGCCAAGCGCAACGGACAGTAAGCCCGCGATGCCTCCGCAAAACCGCAGCGCTTCCTCAGGCTGCGGTTTTTTTACGGAATATGCCGACGATCGTATCGCTTGGGAAGAAGCGCAGGAGCGGAATGGCACACCGGATCGCGGCGTACTGGACGTACAAGGAGAGCGGCGACATCTTGCCGACACAGCGCAGTCGTTCCAGCAGGCCTTCCGAGCGCAAGGACGGCAGCTGCGCACTGTGGACTTGCTCGAACTGATGAGCGGTGACGAGCCGCGACAGGTTGTTCGGATCGAAGTAATGGACGTGCGGAGACGGCAAACCTTTCTGCCAGAGACGGTCGAATGGCGCGCGGCACCCTGCCCGGGCCATCAGCTTCGACAGGCGATAGAAAAATCCCCGGCTGCTCGGCACATTCAGGATCAGGATGCCGCCGGGTTTGAGCCGTTGTTCGCAGGCCGCTAGCGCAGCGTGAATGTTCGGAATGTGTTCGATCACATCGTTGAAGACGATCACGTCGAAGCACTCGCCATCCTGCAATGCTTCCGGAAAAAAGCCGGACCGTACCGGCAAGCCGCGCGCTGCCGCCCGGGCGCCGACGACAGCGTCAGGTTCGATGCCCAGCACGTCGAACCGGTCGCGGGCCGTCTCCAGGAACCATCCGTGGGCACTGCCGACGTCGAGCAGCTTGCGCCCATCGGCTGGCACAAAGCGCCCGGCGAGATCGACGATCACCTTGAAATTCTCCAGCCGCAGGGCCTTGAGGCCGGCCTCGCGCTCGCGCTCATTGACCATTTCGCAGGCATGCAGGTCGTTGATCGCCACGTCCAACGCCGCGCTCTCGTACGAACAAGCCGGACAACGCGCATGCCATGTTGCAAGACCTGCCAATTGCGGAGTACCACATACGATACAAGTCATGGCTGCCGTCCTTGAAAAATTCATGGGACCACCCAACATCAGATCATATTCCATTGTTGGTTCGTTGTTGGTTAATAGTACACACGCATGAGACAGAGAACCTGTGGATTGATTCGATGCAGATCGATGCGAAGCCGGTTCATTTGGAGTACAATGAAAGTTCTTTCGTTGGGGGCGACCTGGTTTCGACGTGGGTTGCGAAGCAGCGCAGGGCATACCGAGGACTGGTTACCTCGTAAATACATCCAGAAATCAATAACTGCAAACGATAACTCGTACGCACTCGCAGCTTAATTGCTGCTAGCTCTAGAACACCTCGTCCCTGGGGTGGGCCGTCAAAAGCTCTAGAGTCATTTACAGGGACTCGCGATTGATCGTGCTACTTGGTCAATCGCTAAATCTAAGGTAGCTCGCCTGTTCAAAACGTGCACATCCGTGTTGCACAGGTTAAATTAAATGATAGTGCTAAGTATGTAGAACTGTCTGTAGAGTGCTTGCGGACGCGGGTTCGATTCCCGCCGCCTCCACCATCAATATCTAAACCCGCTGATTCGTCAGCGGGTTTTTCATTTTCAGCACGTCCCGTCTGACTTGG
>JBBWZO010000293.1:0-3143 GCA_039649125.1 Massilia sp.
TTCGCCGCTGTCGATCGCGATCGAGCTCGAAGGCCATTGCTACAGCCGCCTGCGCGCGTCGAACGACTTCCGCGAAGGCGTCGAGGCCTTCCACGCCAAGCGCCCACCGGTCTTCAACGGCAGCTGACGCCGGCGGGATTGGCTATATGAGCGACCTGAACGCACTCAACTACATCGCCGGCCAGTGGCAGGGCGCCGCCGGCGGGACCACCGGCGAGAGCCGCAACCCGGCCGACGGCAGCATCATCGGCACCTACGCCGCCAGCGGGGCCGAGGATGCGCGCCTCGCGATCGCCAGCGCGCGCGACGCCTTCGACACCTCGTTGTGGGCGCACGACGCGCGCCTGCGCCAGATGGTGCTGCTGCAGTGGGCCGACCGGCTCGAGCAACGCCAGGAGCTGGCCAGCCTGCTGACCCAGGAAAACGGCAAGGTGCTGGCGCAGTCGCGCGGGGAGATGGCAGCCGCCATTTCCGAGATCCGCTACTACGCGGGCCTCACGCGCCACATCCCGGGGCACTTCATGGAAGTCGAACCGGGCGCCTACTCGGCCACGCTGCGGGAGGCTGCCGGCGTGGCGGGCCTGATCATCCCGTGGAATGCGCCGGTCGTGCTGCTGGTCCGCTCGCTCGCCCCGGCGCTGGCGGCGGGCTGTACCGTGGTCATCAAGCCGGCGCACCAGACGGCGCAGGTCACCGCCCGCGTGCTGCGCGAACTGGCCGGCGTGGAGTCGCTGCCGCGCGGCGTGCTCAACCTGGTGCTGGAGCGCGGCAGCGCGGCGGCGCAAGAGCTGGTGGTGTCCGGCGAGGTCGACGTGCTCAGCTTCACCGGCTCGAACCTGACCGGCCAGCGCATCATGGCTGCGGCCGCGCCGACCATGAAAAAGCTGTCGCTGGAACTGGGCGGCAAGTCGAGCTGCCTGGTATTTCCCGACGCCGACGTGCAGGCAGTCGCGCAGCGCCTGGCAACGGCGGCCACGATCATCTCGGGCCAGCAATGCACGGCCGCGCGCCGCGTGCTGGTGCATGCCTCGCGTTTCGACGACATGAAGCGCGCGCTCAAAAGCGCGCTGCAGGCCGTCGTGGTGGCGCCGGGCGACACCCCGGGCGCCGGCATGGGTCCGCTGATCGACGGCGAGTCGCTGGAGCGGGTCGAGCGCGACGTCGAACGCGCGCTCGACATGTGCGACGAAGTCGTGCTGCGCGGCGCGCGCGGCGGCGGCAAGCTGGCGGGCGGCCACTTCCTGACGCCGACCCTGGTGGCGCACGCCGACAGCGGCGCCTTCTTCACCCAGGAGGAAATCTTCGGACCGTTTGTCGTGCTGGAGAAGTTCGAGGACGAAAAGGAGGCGGTGGCGCGGGCGAACCACACGGTCTTCGGCCTGTCGGCCAGCGTCTGGACGGCGGACGGCGACCGCGGCATGCGTATCGCGCGGGCGTTACGCAACGGTACCGTCTGGATCAACGACCACAACCGCCTGTTCGCGGAAGCGGAAACGGGCGGCTACCGGCGCAGCGGTATCGGCCGCCTGCACGGTTACGAAGGGCTGGCGGACTTCCTCGAGACCAAGCACATCTTCCGCAACGCCGGGCTGGTCTAAGTACTCGCCCATCAATAAATGTGTTTTTGGCTGCCATAACCGGCGCGCTGCTGCGTTGGCTCCCCTCCGCTTGCGGCGCTTGCAGTGCTCGCACTGCGGCGCACTCGCCGCCTTGCATCGCATCGGCAAGCCGCACCTCCGGCTCTGGTCGCCATTGTCACATTTATTTCTTGCCGAGTACTTAGGGGCGGTTGCGGCCGGGCCAGGCTCCCGGGTCAGGCGCCCTGCCCCTGCGGCGCGCCGGCATCCGGCGCGTCCGCGGCAGTGCCCGGCGCACGCAGGCGCAGGTCTGCCGCCAGCATCGAGATGAACAGCTTGGTGGCCGGGTTCAGTGGCCGGCGCGGGTGCGACACGCTCACCACCCGCCGTACCAGCCGCGGCGAGGCGATGCTGTGCGCGCGCAGGCTGCCGTTGTCGATCTGGCGATGCACCGCCACGCGTGGCACGATTGTCGCGACCTGGGACTGCTCGACCAGCTTGACGGTGGTGACCAGCGAATCGATCTCGAATTTCGGCGTCAACTCGATGTTCTCGCTCTCGGCGAAGCTGTCGATGTTGGCGCGCAGGCCATGGCCGCGGGTGGGCAGCACCAGGGCCAGCCCGAGCGAGGACAGCTGGCGCAAGCTCAGGTTCTGCGGCAGGCTGGCCTGGAAGGACGGCCCCGTGATGAGCACCATTTCCTCGTCCACGATGTGCTCGACGTCGAGCGCCAGCGGCCGGCGCGGCTTGTTGACGATGGCCGCATCCAGCCGCCCTCCCGCGACCCAGTCGGTCAGCGTGCTGGTATAACCGTCGCTGACCGAGACGTCCACTTGCGGGTATTTGTTCGAGAACGCGCCCAGCGTGTCGACCAGCACCCCTTCCGTGATCGACGCGATCAGCCCGATGTTGACGTGCCCCCGGATCTCCCCTTCGCTGCTGAGCATCTGCGCCTCGGCATTCGAGAAGTCGCGCATGATCGGCAGGAACAGCCGGTACATCTGGCGCGCCGCCGCCGTGGGCACCATGCCGTGCTTGGCCCGCTCGAACAGCTTCTGGCCGAGGTGCTCTTCCAGCCGGCCGATCTGCATGCTCAGCGCCGGCTGCACGATATTCAGCCGGTGCGCCGCGCGCGTGACCGTGCCCTCCTCGTACAGGGAAATGAAGTAGTGGATCTGGCGGAAGTCCATGGGCAAAGGCCGGTGCGGTAGTGACTCGATACGACATCTTACCGCAGTGCACGCCGGGCGGGCGGACAAGGCGGGCCTGCTGAAATCCACAGTCGCTTGCGGACCTTGGGCATCGTCCACTTTCGACCTGAAGCGCAAGTTCCACGTCAGAAGAGCAGACGTCCAAAGAATCGCGGTGTACGGCCCTTGCTGCTCCGGCGGCGAGCCGCGACCTCTTTACTTAATAGGTGCCAAGCGCAATCTCGACGAAAAATCTATGGTCACCCTCCTTTTTGCAACCCGATTTTGTATGATGGTGTGGCTTGCTCAAATCTATCCGGCGTTGGTTGAAGGCGTACTCCACGCCACGATGAGAGTCGCGCCTGACGGTCCTAAA
>JBBWZO010000310.1:0-5613 GCA_039649125.1 Massilia sp.
CAGGATGCGCTGGAACAGCATCGGCAGTTCGGCGGCCGGCTTGTCCCCGTATTTCTCGGCGAGCTTGATCATCGCGTCCTGCACGATGTCGAGCGCCGCCTCGTCCTTGCGCACCGCATACACGGCCTGCTTGAACGCCCGGCGTTCGACATTCTCGAGGAAGTCGTTGAGTTCTTTGTCTGTCGCCATGCGATGGAAGAAGGGAGGGGCGCGCGGGTACGTCGCCCGTGCTTTATGGAAACCCACGAATCCTAGCAAAAAACCACCGTGCATGCACTGTAATTGCTCAGTTGCGCGCAGTTGCGTGCAGGCCGTCTTCATCCCATCTTTCAAAAAATGCATGACGATAGTCGACATGATTCGTTGTCTCAGCAGGAGGACGTGGATAACCTGAAAACACGATCCATTGATGGCGAAGTTTCTCGACGCCTATCCGCACGCGCTATCGGCAGCATGTCAACCGTGGTTTGAACGCGTGGGCAGAAACCTGCCCACCGCGCGGGTCTGCCCTACAAGTACATACCCCCCCGCGCTGCGCTGCACGATCCCCCCGAATCCCACCGCCGCGTTGCGCATCCAACTGGTGCATATTGTCTTTTCTATTTTTTGTCTTGACCAAAATGGTGCAACGCAGTAAGGTGTCCCTCACGCTTTGGATCCCCGAAGCTTCATGGTCAGCCCGACAGGCACACAACGCCTGTCAGGCATGACACGCTTTCATTTGTAGGCAGTTTGCTCCAACCCGCGCCACAAGCGCGAGAGATGCGTCGAGCCGCTACAGACACTCAGCCAAACGAGTTGCGTTGAGCGCCGTTCAGAAGGGTATCTACGGATATCTGGTGGAACGTCGTGACCGCAGAAAGAAGGGAAGCTTGAGCGCTGTGGGGCAAACCGTATTTCGTTAGGAACGAGCATCCGATCAATCGCCCAATGGGTTTTGAAAGGAACGATTCATGAATAACGAAACATCCGGGCCCTCGGGTCCGTCGGCACCCATCACGGGCGCTGAAATCGTCGTGCGTTGCCTGGCCGAGGAGGGCGTGAAGCACGTTTTCGGCTATCCTGGCGGCGCAGTGCTGTACATCTACGACGCCATCTTCCAGCAAGATAAATTCCAGCACGTGCTGGTACGCCACGAACAGGCAGCCGTCCACGCGGCCGATGCCTACTCGCGCAGCTCGAACTCCGTCGGCGTCGCCATCGTCACCTCCGGTCCCGGCGTGACGAATGCCGTCACCGGCCTGTCGACCGCCTACATGGATTCGATCCCGATGGTGGTGATCAGTGGCCAGGTGCCGAGCCATGCGATCGGGCAGGATGCCTTCCAGGAATGCGACACCGTCGGCATCACCCGCCCCGTGGTCAAGCACAACTTCCTGGTGAAGGACGTCAAGGAACTCGCGTCGACCATCAAGAAAGCCTTCTACATCGCGCGTACCGGCCGCCCCGGCCCGGTGCTGGTCGATATCCCGAAGGACATCAGCATGCACAAGTGCGTGTTCGAGTATCCGCGCGAGATCGAGATGCGCTCGTACAAGCCGGTCGACAAGGGCCATGCCGGCCAGATCCGCAAGGCCGTGCAGCTGCTTGCCAGCGCCGAGCGGCCGATGATCTATGCCGGCGGCGGTGTCATCCTCGCGAATGCCTCGCAGGAACTGAACCGCCTGGTCGAGAAGGTCGGCGCGCCGGTCACGAACACGCTGATGGGCCTGGGCGCCTCGCGCTCCACGGACGAGCATTTCGTCGGCATGCCCGGCATGCACGGCACCTACGAAGCGAACATGGCGATGCAGCACTGCGACGTCCTGATCGCCATCGGCGCCCGCTTCGACGACCGCGTGATCGGCAACCCGAAACACTTCGCCACCAATCCGCGCAAGATCATCCATATCGACATCGACCCGTCCTCGATCTCGAAGCGGGTGAAGGTCGACATCCCGATCGTCGGCAACGTCAAGGACGTGCTGACCGAATTCCTGGCCCAGCTCGATGCCGCCGGCGGCGCACGCTGCAACCCTGAGTCGCTGCGCAACTGGTGGAAGCAGATCGACGAGTGGCGCGGCCGCGAATGCCTGAAGTACGAGGACTCCGGCCTCGTCATCAAGCCGCAGTCGGTCATCGAAAAGCTGTGGAAGGTGACCAGGGGCGACGCCTTCATCACCTCCGACGTCGGCCAGCACCAGATGTGGGCGGCGCAATACTATCCCTTCGACAAGCCACGGCGCTGGATCAATTCGGGCGGCCTGGGCACGATGGGCGTCGGCCTGCCGTACGCGATGGGCGTGCAGATGGCCAATCCCGATGCGACGGTGGCCTGCGTGACCGGCGAAGGCTCGATCCAGATGTGCATCCAGGAGCTTGCCACCTGCAAGCAGTACCACCTGACGCCGAAGATCATCCTGCTGAACAACCGCTTCCTGGGCATGGTGCGCCAGTGGCAGCAGATCGATTACGGCTCGCGCTATTCCGAGTCCTATATGGATTCGCTGCCGGACTTCGAGAAGCTGGCCGAGGCCTACGGCCACGTCGGCATGCGCATCGAGAAGCCGGGCGACGTCGAGGGTGCGCTGGTGGAGGCCTTCGGCATGAAGGACCGCCTCGTGTTCATGAACTTCATTACCGACCAGAGCGAGAACGTCTGGCCGATGGTCAAGGCCGGCAAGGGCCTGTCCGAAATGCTGCTCGGCTCGGAGGACCTGTAAAAATGAGACACATCATCTCGGTTCTGCTCGAGAACGAAGCCGGTGCCCTGTCGCGCGTGGTGGGCCTGTTTTCCGCCCGCGGCTACAACATCGAAACCCTGACCGTGGCGCCGACCGAAGACGCGACGCTGTCGCGCATGACCATCGTCACCTCCGGCTCGGACGACATCATCGAGCAGATCACCAAGCACCTGAACCGGCTGATCGAAGTGGTGAAAGTGGTCGACCTGACCGAAGGCCAGCACATCGAGCGCGAGCTCATGCTGATCAAGGTGAGGGCGGTCGGCAAGGAGCGCGAAGAGATCAAGCGCACCGCCGACATCTTCCGCGGCCGCATCATCGACGTCACGGAAAAGACCTACACGATCGAACTGACCGGCGCCAAGAGCAAGCTCGACGCCTTCATCGACGCGATCGACCGCGCCTCCATCCTCGAGACCGTCCGTACCGGCGGCTCGGGCATCGGCCGCGGCGAGCGGATCCTGAAGGTTTGACCAGCCACCCGCTTCGATCAACGCGTAGGGTGGGCACCCCGTGCCCACGCGGAACGATGATCGGCCTGCGACCGAACAAATGAACAGCCGACAGCGTCGGCCATAGCAAATAACTCCAAAATACAGGACAAGACCATGAAAGTTTTCTACGATAAAGACTGCGACCTCTCCCTCATCAAAGGCAAGAACGTCGCCATCATCGGCTACGGCTCGCAGGGCCATGCCCACGCACAGAACCTGAACGAATCGGGCGTCAACGTCACCGTCGGCCTGCGCCGCGGCGGCGCATCCTGGAACAAGGTCGAGCAGGCCGGCCTGAAGGTCGCCGAGGTCGATGAAGCGGTGAAGAACGCCGACATCATCATGATCCTGCTGCCGGACGAAAACATCGCCCAGGTCTACAAGGAAAACGTCGAGCCGAACGCCAAGCAGGGCGCGGTGCTGGCCTTTGCCCACGGCTTCAACGTCCACTACGGCCAGGTCGTGCCGCGCGCCGACCTCGACGTCATCATGATCGCGCCGAAGGCTCCGGGCCACACCGTGCGCAACACCTACAAGCAGGGCGGCGGCGTGCCGCACCTGGTCGCCGTCTACCAGGACAAGTCGGGCGCCGCACGCGACATCGCGCTGTCGTATGCGATGGCCAACGGCGGCGGCCGTGCCGGCATCATCGAGACCAATTTCCGCGAAGAAACCGAGACCGACCTGTTCGGTGAACAGGCCGTGCTCTGCGGCGGTACCGTCGAGCTGATCAAGGCCGGCTTCGAGACCCTGGTGGAAGCCGGCTACGCGCCCGAGATGGCTTATTTCGAGTGCCTGCACGAGCTGAAGCTGATCGTCGACCTGATCTACGAGGGCGGCATCGCCAACATGAACTACTCGATCTCGAACAACGCCGAATACGGCGAGTACGTCACCGGCCCGAAAGTCGTGACTTCGCAGACGAAGGAAGCGATGCGCCAGTGCCTGAAGGACATCCAGACCGGCGAATACGCGAAGAGCTTCATCCTCGAGAACAAGGCCGGCGCCCCGACCCTGATCTCGCGCCGCCGCCTGACTTCGGAGCACCAGATCGAGGAAGTCGGCGCCAAGCTGCGCGCGATGATGCCGTGGATCGCGAAGAACAAGCTGGTCGATCAGTCGAAGAACTGATCAGTCGAAGAACGGAGTAGGAAAAGGGACAAGGTTTTTCCGGAAATACTGTTTTGCAACTTTCCATTGCAAATACACGATGGAAGTTGTGGAGGCGGTAACGTATAAGCTGCGTTGTCAACTTATCTGGAGAACACCATGTCCCTTCCAAAACTGTTCCTCGCCGCCAGCCTGGTGGCAGCCGCCCACGCCGGCGCGCAAACGCCGGCGGCGCCCAGCACGGCCGGCGCCATGGTCATCGTGCCGGCCAACGGCGAAGTGCGCCACGCCAACGACCAGGCCGTCGTGAGCTTCATCGTCGAGGAGCACGACAAGGACAAGAACGCGGCCGCCGCGCGCGTGAACCGCAAGATGAAGGAGGGCACCGAGATCGTGCGCCGCGCCGATCCGAAGGCCGAGTTGAAGACGCAGGGCTATTTCACCTATCCAATTTACCCGGAACCGCCGGTGCAGCCGCTGCCGGCCAGCCGCACGCCCGTCAAGCCGCTGCCGATCGGCTGGCGCGTCGGGCAGTACCTGGAGGTGAAGACGACCAGCCTGGCCGAGCTGCCGAAGACGGTGGCGGCCGCGCAGAAGGTCCTGTCGATCAACAACATCAGCTTCGGGCTGGCGCCGGCGACCGAGAAGATGCTCGACGACCGCCGCATCGCCGAGACTTACCGCAACCTGAACGAGCGCATCGTGTCGATTGCGCGCGCGATGGGGCGCCAGCCGTCGGAGGCCGTGCTCGACACGGTCGATTTCGAGGGGTCGGGCAACTACGTGCCGCAGGCCGCCGAAATGCGCATGGCGCAGGTGAGCGGCGTGCGCATGAAAGCGGCGGACGAGATGCCGGAACCGAGTTTTGAACCAGGAGAGACGACGCTGCAGATGCGCTTGGTGGGCAAAGTGAAGTTCAAGTAATACTGTCCGTTCGCTAACATCGCGTTCCCGCCTCTATAATGCGGGAACAGCCGAACGGCACTTTTATTTGATACGGAACTTTATGCCAACCTTTCCACGACGCAAGAAAAACGGCGGAGCGCCCCGGGCGCCACGATTCTCCCGCCTCAGGCGCTTCGGCCGCCGGGCCGAGGACAAGGGCGGGCCGCGCGGACGCGGCATTTACCTGCTGCCGAACGCGTTCACGACCGGGGCCCTGTTCTGCGGTTTCTACGCGATCGTGATGGCGATGAACCAGCGCTTCGATTACGCCTGCTGGGCCGTGTTCATCGCGATGGTGCTCGATGGACTGGACGGGCGCATTGCGCGCCTGACGAATACGC
>JBBWZO010000321.1:0-11477 GCA_039649125.1 Massilia sp.
CGGCGGCGCGGATCATGGTCACCGATTCGCGCACCGAGGTGCCGGCCGAGATCACGTCGTCAACGATCACGACCTTGCCCTTCAGCCCGGCGCCGACGATGGTGCCGCCCTCGCCGTGGTCCTTGGCTTCCTTGCGGTTGTAGGCGAACGAGGTATTGCGGCCCTTGGCGGCCAGCGCCACGGCCGTTGCGCTGGCGAGCGTGATGCCCTTGTAGGCCGGGCCGAACAGCATGTCGAATTCGACGCCGGAATCGAGCAGGGTCTGGGCGTAGAACTGCGCCAGTTGTCCCAGCGTGGCGCCGTCGTGGAACAGGCCGGCGTTGAAGAAATACGGCGACTGGCGACCTGCCTTGGTGGTGAACTCGCCGAACTTGAGCACTCCCGTCGAGACCGAAAAAGCGATAAACTGTTGGCGCAAATTGTTCACGATGACCCCAAAATAAAAAAGTGGCTGTATTTTAATCCCCCGGCCCGGCAGATGCCACGCCCGGCCCCGCGCCACTGCGCCCTTCTCTTTTTCTTCCCATGCCAAGAATCATCTCCGCGAACCTGAACGGCATCCGTTCGGCCCACAAAAAAGGCTTCTTCAACTGGCTGGCGTCCGTCGACGCCGACTTCATCTGCGTGCAGGAACTGAAGGCCCAGGAAGCCGACATGACCGAGGACTTCCTGCGTCCGCACGGCTACCACGGCCATTTCCACTACGCCGAAAAGAAGGGATATTCCGGCACCGGCGTCTACAGCCGCTGCGCCCCGGACAGCAAGCGCATCGGCTTCGGCTGCGCCGAGTTCGACGCCGAAGGCCGCTACACGCGCTGCGACTTCGGCGACCTGACAGTGATTTCGCTGTACGCCCCGTCCGGCTCGTCCTCACCCGAACGCCAGCTGGCCAAGTTCCGCTTCATGGAAGCCTTCCTGCCGCACCTGCAGGAACTGAAGGCCGAAGGGCGCGAAGTCGTCATCTGCGGCGACTGGAACATCGCGCACAAGGAAATCGACCTCAAAAACTGGAAGAGCAACCAGAAGAATTCGGGCTTCCTGCCGGAAGAGCGCGCCTGGATGACGCGCCTGTTCGACGAAGTAGGACTGGTCGACGTGCACCGCGTGGTGGCGCCGGATGCCGCCGACTACACCTGGTGGAGCAACCGCGGCCAGGCCTGGGCCAAGAACGTGGGCTGGCGTATCGACTACCACGTCGCTACCCCGGGCATCGCGGCCAAGGCGCATGCGGTGTCGGTCTACAAGGACGAGCGGTTTTCGGACCACGCGCCGCTGATCATCGACTACCACCTCTGATTGCGTGACGGGTGGGCTGGCGTCCGCGTGGACTCGGGAGTCCACCCTACGAGTCCACCCTACGGCCAGTCCAGCGTGCGTTCGCTGTGGAACGTGCGCAACTGGCCCGTCAACGGATCCTCGAAACTGATAGCGCGCGCCAGCAGTTGCAGCGGCGCTGAAAAGTCGTCTCCCTTGCACGGCAGCGCCACCGGATAGAAGGCGTCGTTCAGGATCGGCGCGCCCAGCATCGAGAGGTGCAGGCGCAGCTGGTGCTTGCGGCCGGTGTGCGGGTGCAGGCGGTAGCGGACGATATCGCCGCGGCGCTCGATCATCTCGATCAGCGTTTCCGAATTCGGCTCGCCCGGCACCTCTTCGCTGACGAAGAACTGCGCCGCGTCCTGCATGCGGCTGCGGTAGGTGAAGGGGAAGTCGCGCCCTGCGATCGGGCCGGCCAGCGCCTCGTACACCTTTTTGACCACCCTCTTCTGGAACATCGACTGGTATCTGCCGCGCGTCTCGATGTTGTGCGAGAAGATCACCACGCCCGCCGTTTCGCGGTCGAGCCGGTGGATCGGCACCAGGTGCGGCAATTCGAGCTGCGCCTTCAGGCGCACCAGCAGGGTCTCGTGCAGGAAGCGCCCGGTCGGGATCATCGGCAGGAAATGCGGCTTGTCGACGATCAGCAGGTGCTCGTCCTGGAACAGGATGCGTTCCTTGAACGGGATCGGCGTTTCAAGCGCGTCGAGCTCGCGGTAGTACCAGATGCGCATGCCTTTCCGGACATGGCTGTCCGGTAGCAAAGGCTTGCCCGTGGCATCGACCACCTCGCCACGCCCCAGGCGCGCGGCCCAGGATTCCGGCGTCACGTCCGGAAAGCGCTCGCTCAAGAAACGCAGCATGCCGCCGGCCAGCGTCTCGGTCAGCCACAGGTAGCTGGGCGCGACGCCGTTGCGGACCGGCAGCGGGACATACGCATTGGCTTCTGCCTGTCGGCCCATCGGATCCCTTACTTCAGTGCGACGTTGGTGCGGTAGGGCGGCAGGCGGTTGACGGTCGTGCCCTTGCTGCGCGCGTACAGCGGCAGCAATACGTTCATGTGGCGTTCCATGTCGCCGATGCGGGTTTCGCCGCCCGGGTGGGTCGACATGAATTCCGGCGGCGCGTTCCTGTTCAGCATCCCCATCTTGCGCCAGAGCGCCACGCCCGCACGCGGATCGTAGCCGGCACGGGCGGCAATGTCCAAGCCCACGAGGTCCGCTTCGCGTTCCTCGTCGCGCGAGAATTTCAGCACCACGCCCTGGCCGATCATGCCGGTCACGGTATTCGTGATGTTCGGATCGATGCCGAAGATGGCCGAGCCGAGCGCGCCGGCGCCGCGCGCGACCATCGAAGTAATGCCGGATTTCGCCGTACGCTCGCGGCCGTGCTCGCGCAGCGCGTGGGCGATTTCGTGGCCCATGATGGCGGCCATCTCGTCGTCGGTGAGCTTGAGCTGGTTGATGATGCCGGTATAGAAACCGATACGGCCGCCGGGCATGCAGAAGGCGTTCACCTGCGGCGCGTCGAACAGGTTGACCTGCCAGTCCCAGTTCTTCGCCGACGCGTTCCAGCGCGGCGTATGCGGGATGATGCGCTGGGCGACGCCGCGCAGGCGCCGCACCTGCGGGTCGGTGGCCGGCACCAGCGCGCCCTTCTGCTGGGCTTGCGACACCATTTCCTGGTATTGCTGGGCCGCAACCTGGTTCATCTGCTCTTCCGGCACCAGCACGCGCACCCGCGACAGCGGCTTGACGGCGATGCCATCCTGGACGACCTGGTCTTCCCTCTGGGCATGGGCCTGCTGCAGGGGCATGGCGCCGAGGCTGGCGGCCAGCGCGATGGAAAGGGTGAAGTGTTTCAGCTTGAGTTTGTTCATGTCAGTGGCCAGTGTGCTGTTTTTGTCGACAGCATCGTCGCAGAAAAGCATGGATGGGGTACGCACGATATGGGCAATGATGGGGTTGCGGGGGCGGGATTGCAATGGGCCGGGCGACGTGCGCGATCGTTCAACCAGCCCAATAGCGGCCCTGCCCTACCCCCGCGCCGCCTTCTTCCTCAACCTGAACACCGCCAGGCTGCCGCGCAGGTTCGGCAGGAAGCTCACCGGCTTGCCCTCGGCCAGCGCCACGTAGTCCAGCACTTCCAGCCCGCACTCCTCGGCCAGTTCCCTGAAGTCGACAATCGTGGCATAGCGCACGTTCGGCGTGTCGTACCACTGGTAAGGCAGCGAGCGCGAGAGCGGCATGCGGCCTTTCAGCAGCGCGAAGCGGTGCGGCCAGTAGGCGAAGTTCGGGAACGAGACGATGGCCTCGGTGCCCACGCGCACGATGTCGCGCAGCCGCGCTTCCACGTGCAGCATCATCTGCAGCGAGGACAGGCACAGCACCGTGTCGAAGGAGTTGTCGCCGAACAGGCCCAGGCCCTCTTCCATGTCGTGCTGGATGACGCTGATGCCGCGCCGGGTGCTCTCCAGCACCTTGTCGTCAGCGATTTCGATGCCGTAGCCGGTGCATCCTTTACCCGTTTCCAGGTAGCGCAGCATGGCGCCGTCGCCGCAGCCTACGTCCAGCACGTGGGAGCCGTCGCGCACCCAGTGCGCAATGAACGCCAGGTCGGGACGCAGCGTACTCAGATCTTCGAATTTCATGCCGCCTCCCGTGCGCCGACTTGTTCCCAGATGCGGTCGTAATAGGCCCGCACCACGCCCATGTAGCGCGCGTCTTCCAGCAGGAAGGCGTCGTGCCCGTGCGGCGCGTCGATCTCGGCATAGGTGACCTTGCGCCGGTTCGAAATGAGCGCCTCGACGAGCTCGCGGCTGCGTTCGGGCGAGAAGCGCCAGTCGGTGGTGAAGGAAGCGACCAGGAACTGGGCGCGGGTCCCGGCCAGCGCCCTGGTGAGGTCGCCGCCATGTTCGCGCGCCGGGTCGAAGTAATCGAGGGCCTTCGTGATCAGCAGGTAAGTGTTGGCATCGAAGTATTCCGAGAACTTGTCGCCCTGGTAGCGCAGGTAGGATTCGATCTCGAAGTCGATGCCGAAGTCGAATTTGTACTCGCTGTTCTCGGCGGCGTTGCGCAGCTTGCGGCCGAATTTCTCGGCCATGTCGTCGTTCGACAAATACGTGATGTGGCCGACCATGCGCGCCACCTTCAGGCCGTTCTTCGGCACTACGCCGTACTCATAAAAATCGCCGCCGCGGTAGTCCGGGTCGGTCAGGATCGCCTGGCGCGCCACGTCGTTGAAGGCGATGTTCTGCGCCGAGAGTTTCGGCGTGGAGGCGATCACGATGCAGTGGCGCAGGCGCTCGGGGAACATGATGCTCCACGAGAGCGCCTGCATGCCGCCGAGGGAGCCGCCCATCACCGCAGCAAAACAGTCGATGCCGAGACGGTCAGCCAGGCGCACCTGCGCCGAGACCCAGTCCTCGACCGTCACCAGCGGAAAGGCTGCGCCGTAGGGCTTGCCGGTGGCGGGATTGGTGTGCATCGGGCCGGTCGAGCCGAAGCACGAGCCCAGGTTGTTCACGCCGATCACGAAAAAGCGGTCGGTGTCGACCGGCTTGCCCGGCCCCACCATGTTGTCCCACCAGCCGGCGCTTTTCGGCTCGTTGGCGTAGGTGCCGGCCACGTGGTGAGAGGCGTTCAGCGCGTGGCAGATCAGCACCGCATTCGACTTGTCGGCGTTGAGCGTGCCGTAGGTTTCATACATGAGCGTGTAGTCGCCGATCTGCGCGCCGCTTTGCAGGCGCAGCGGTTCGGCGAAATGCATCGCTGATGGTGAGACGATTCCAATGGATCCCATGAGACTTTCTTTGACTTTATGTATGTGGCGGCACTGCGGCCGCCTTTGGTATTACGCAAGCTGCAGCTGTTCGACCGCCTCAAGGATCTCGGCCGGCTCCATCGAACGCATGATGCGCCGCATTCGTGGCGCGATCTGGGCCAGGTCGGCGTTCAGGATTTCCTGCTTCACCGACAGCAGCTGCGCCGGGTGCATCGAGAACTCGCGCAGGCCCATGCCCAGCAGCAGGCGCGTGAGCTTGGTATCGCCCGCCATCTCGCCGCAAACGGCCACGTCGATGCCGGCCTTGTGCCCGGCCGCGATGGTCATGCCGATCAGCTGCAGGACCGCCGGGTGCAGCGGGTTGTACAGGTGCGCCACTTCGTAGTCGACGCGGTCGATCGCCAGCGTATATTGGATGAGGTCGTTGGTGCCGATCGAGAGGAAGTCCATGCGGCGCACGAACATCGGCAGCGACAGCGCCGCGGCCGGGATCTCGATCATGGCGCCCACTTCCACCTCCGGATCGTACTTGATGTTCTGTTCGCGCAGCTGGGCCTTGGCCTGCTCGATCATGTTCAGGGTCTGGTCGATCTCGAAGGCGTGCGCCAGCATCGGGATCAGGATGCGCACCTTGCCGTAGCAGGAGGCGCGCAGGATCGCGCGCAGCTGGGTCAGGAACAGCTGCGGCTCGGCCAGGCAATAGCGGATCGCGCGCAGGCCCAGCGCCGGATTCAGGGCCGTGTGTTCGGTCGGGTCGAGCGGCTTGTCGGCGCCGACGTCGAGCGTGCGGATCGTCACCGGGCGGCCCTTCATGGCCACCACGGCGCGCCGGTACTGCTCGAACTGCTCGTCCTCGTCGGGCACGCGCAGGCCCTGGGCGCCGCGGCCCATGAACAGGAACTCGGAGCGGAACAGGCCGACGCCGGTCGCGCCGGCGTCCAGCGCGTGCGGGCAGTCGTCGGGCAGTTCGATGTTCGCCATCAGGCGGATCGCGGTGCCGTCCCTGGTGACCGCCGGGGTCTTTTTCAGCTTCAGCAGGCGCTTCCTGGCCTTGACCAGGGCGGCCTGGCGCGCGCGGTACTGCTCCAGCACCAGCGGGCTCGGATTGCAGATGACGACGCCGGCGTCGCCGTCGACGATGACCCAGTCGTCCTGCTCGATCAGGCGCGAGGCCTGGCTCATGCCGACCGCCGCCGGAATGTCGAGCGAGCGCGCGACGATCGCCGTGTGCGAGTTCTGTCCGCCGACGTCGGTGACGAAGCCGATGAAGGAACGCGGTTCGCCGCCGCGGTCGCGGAAGGCCAGCATGTCGGCCGGCGAAATATCGTGGGCGACGACGATCATCTGCGGGTGGTAGCCCTCGTCGCCGGCCAGGATCGGCGGCACGGACAGCGCGCTGCCCATCAGGACTTTCAGCACGCGCTCGGCCACCTGCTGGATGTCGTGCTTGCGCTCGCGCAGGTACTCGTCTTCGATCTCGTCGAACTGGGCCGAGAGTTCGTCGATCTGGGTCACCAGCGCCCATTCGGCGTTGTAGTGGCGCGCGCGGATGATGTCGAGGGGCGCCTCGGAAATCAGCGGGTCCGACAGGATCAGCGCATGTACGTCGATGAAGGCGCCCAGTTCGGTCGGCGCATCCTTCGGCAGGTCGGTCCAGAGTTCCTGCAGGTTGCGGTGCACCTCGGCGATCGCGTCCTGCAGGCGTTTGACTTCGGCTTCGACCTGCTCCACCGGCACCAGGTAATGCTTGACGTCCAGCGCCGCCGGCGTGAGCAGGTGCGCACGGCCGATCGCGATCCCGCGCGAGACGGGAATGCCGTGGAGCGTGAACGAAGCCATCGAAGGTCCCGAACGGTAGCGGCCGGAATCCGGCATTACTCGCCTTCGCCGAACTTGTCGTTGACGAGGCCGGAAAGGGCATTGACCGCGTCGCTCTCGTCCGGACCATCGGCCTCCAGCGTGACTTTCGCCCCCTTGCCGGCGGCCAGCATCATGACGCCCATGATCGACTTGGCGTTGATGCGGCGGCCGTTGCGGGTGAGCCAGACGTCGCTTTTATACTTCGCGGCCAGCTGGGTGAACTTGGCGGATGCACGGGCATGCAGGCCCAGTTTGTTGATGATCTCGAGTTCTTGTTGAATCATATTCTCGTTTTGATGCGGTTCGTCAGAACTGTGCGTCCCAGCCTGCCATGACAAATCCCGGTTCAACCGGGGCCTACTTTTAAAGCTGCTCCTACCCTGCGCTACCCTACGCGGATGCGGTTATCCACCCGCACCGCGCCGTTCTGGGCGCCCGACAGCGCCATTTCCACCACCACGTCGAGCGTGTCGCGGCGATACGTGATTGCGCGCAGCAGCATCGGCAGGCTGATGCCGGCGATGATTTCGACCCGTCCCGCTTCGGCCAGCGAATTACAGCAGTTGGACGGCGTGCCGCCCTTGATGTCGGTGATGACAAGGACGCCATCGCCGTCGTCGAGGCGCGCGATCGCCTCGCGCGCACGCACGTTGACGGCATGCGTGTCCTCGTCGGCGGCGACGTCGATCGCCTCGAAGCGTTCGGTCGGCCCACGAAACACGTGCGCGACCGCCGCGATGAATGCCTGGCCCAGTGGTGCATGGGTCAGGAGCAAGATGCCTACCATTGTCTACTTTCCAGCTTATTTGCCAGCTTGTTTGCCAACTGCCTGCTCGACCGCATCGATGAACATGGCGGCCACGTCGAAACCCGTCTGGTCGGTGATCTCCTGGAAGCAGGTCGGGCTGGTGACATTCACTTCGGTCAGGAAATCGCCGATCACATCTAATCCTACCAGCAACAGACCACGCTCGGCCAGCAATGGGCCGAGCGCCTCGGCGATCTCGCGGTCGCGCTCGGTGATCGGCTGGGCCACACCGATGCCGCCTGCGGCCAGGTTGCCGCGCACCTCGCCACCCTGCGGGATGCGCGCCAGCGCGAACGGGACCGGCTTGCCGCCGATGACGAGGATGCGCTTGTCGCCCTTGACGATGTCGGGAATATAGCGCTGCACCATAATGGTGCGCTTTCCGTTGTCGGTCAGCGTTTCGATGATCGCGCCGAGGTTCATGCCGTCGTGCTTGACGCGGAAGATGCCGGTGCCACCCATGCCGTCGAGCGGCTTGAAGATGACGTCCCCATGCTGGGCGTGGAATGCGCGCAGGCGCTTCTCCGACGAACTCACCAGGGTCGGCGAAGTGAATTGGCTGAACTGGCCGATCGCCAGCTTCTCGTTGTGGTCGCGGATGGCCGAGGGCCGGTTGAAGACGCGCGCACCCTGCTTTTCCGCCAGCTCGAGCAGGTAGGTGCCGTAGACATACTCCATGTCGAAGGGCGGGTCCTTGCGTTCGATGATCGCATCGAAGCTCGACAGGCGTACGTCGTGGGCCGGGTCGGCGCGGTACCAGTCGTCCGGCTCGCCGGTCAGGTGGATGCGTGCGGCCTCGGCACTGACGACGCCCTGTTCCAGCGCCATGTCGCGCTGCTCGAACGCATGGATCTCATGACCGCGGCGCGCCGCTTCGCGCATCATCGCGAAGGTCGAGTCCTTGTAGATCTTGAAGCCTGAGAGCGGATCGGCGAGAAAAGCGATTTTCATGGTGAGCCCAGTCGAAATAATGTCCTCGATTTTAGCCGGAATCCGAAATGGGCGCGGACGACGACCTCGGCCGGATAATTCTGCTGAACACATAATTCCATAAAGCAAATTGCGCCAGATCGGACATTCGCATGAGCGTGCGCAAACCATGGTGTAGTCGTGCGGGCGACGATGGCACCATGGACGCCCAATTCAACCCGCAGACCGAACAGGAACGCATTGCCCAAGTCTACCAAGGCTGGCACGGCGGCGCGGCGCTGGCCCGCCATGCATGGCACCGGCCGGACATCCTCATCCAGCACGGCATGCGTACGCGGGTACTGGCGCGCATGCTCGCCGCCGCCGTCGGCACCGACCTCGGCGGCGTGCGCGTGATCGACGTCGGCTGCGGCACCGGCGGCTTCCTGCGCCAGCTGGTCGACTGGGGTGCCACGCCCGACAATCTGACGGGCACCGAACTTCAGCAAGAGCGACTCGACCGGGCCCGGCCGCGTTCCGCGCCCGGCATGCACTGGCATTGCGGACCGCTTACGGAGCTCCCTGCCGCCAGCATCGACCTCGTCAGCGCGCACACCGTGCTGTCCTCGATCCCCGAGCCCGAACAGCGCCAGCGCCTGGCTTCCGACATGTGGCGCGTGCTGAAGCCGGGCGGCTGGTGCCTGGTGCTCGACTTCCGCTACAACAACGCGCGCAACCCGCATGTGCGCAAGGTCACGCGTGCCGAACTCGACAGTTACTGGCCGGGTCATGGGCAGCGCTACGAAACCCTGCTGCTGGCGCCATCCGTGGGCCGCGCGCTCGCCGCCCTGCCGGCGCTGGTGAGCGAAGCGCTGGCGGCCCTGGCGCCGCCGTTGCGCTCGCATTTCGTGTACATGGTGCAGAAGGAGCGGTAGCGGTTGGGGGAGCGCTGCGGCGTCAAAACGCGTGGAGTCGGAATTCCCTCACGAACTGCCGGTGCGGCTGTGCTGGGGTTCCAAACGCGTGGAGTCGGGACTCCACCCTACGTATATCTCAGTTGCCGGGATGGCTGGTGCGGCCGCCAACGCAGCGGGACACCCGATCAGTACACTTCCGGATTCGGATCGGTCCGTTCCATCTCCAGCGAGGCCGCCAGCAGCCCCAGGCGCGCCACGACGCCGTACACATAAAAGCGGTTCGGCGCGGCCGTGCCAGGCTTGGCCTTCAGGTCCGGCACGGCATGCTGCTGGGCGAACGCCAGCGGTACGTAGTGCGAACCGGGCGCGTTCAGGTTCTGGTCGACGCCGCGCTCGGCGTGCACGCGGTAGAAGCCGCCGACCACGTAGCGGTCGATCATGTACACCACCGGCTCGGCCACGGCGTCATCGATGGTTTCGAAGGTCGGCACGCCCTCCTGCACGATCAGGTCGGTCACGGCCAGGCCATCCTTGACGACCAACATCTTTTCGCGCTGCTTCGCCGTCAGGTCGCGCACTTCGCTCGCGTCCTTGATCGTCATGATGCCCATGCCGTAGGTGCCGGCGTCCGGTTTCACGATCACGAAGGGTTTTTGGTCCTTCATGCCGTATTCCTTGTACTTCTTCTTGATCTTCGACAGCAGCGCCGACACGGCGTCGGCCAGCGCTTCGGTGCCCTGGTCGTGCGCCAGGTCGATCTCGCTGACCTTCGCATGCAGCGGGTTCACCATCCACGGATCGATGTCGATCAGCTTGCCGAACTTCTTCGCCACCTCATCGAAGGCCTTGAAGTGGTTGCTCTTGCGGCGCATCGCCCAGCCGGCGTGCAGCGGCGGCAGCAGCGACTGCTCGTGGATGTTTTCCAGGATGGACGGGATGCCCGCCGACAGGTCGTTGTTCAGCAGGATGGTACAGGGGTCGAAATCGGCCAGGCCGAGGCGGCGCCCGTTCGGCGAACGCACCAGCGGCTCGATGACCAGCATGTTCCCGTCCGGCAAGGCGAGAGGCGTCGGCTGGGTGACCTCCGGCGACAGCGAACCCAGGCGCACATGCAGGCCGGTCTGGCGGAAGATCTGCATCAGGCGCGCCACGTTTTGCAGGTAATGCGGGTTGCGCGTTTGCGTTTCCGGGATCAGCAGCAGGTTGCGCGCGTCCGGACAATACTTGTCGACCGCGGCCATTGCCGCCTGCACCGTGAGCGGCAGCATTTCGGTCGCCAGGTTATTGAAACCACCCGGGAACAGGTTGGTGTCGACCGGCGCCAGCTTGTAGCCGGCATTGCGCAGGTCGACCGAGCAGTAGAACGGCGGCGTGTGCTCCTGCCACTCGAGGCGGAACCAGCGCTCGATGGCCGGTGTGGCGTCGAGGATTTTCTTTTCTAAGTCGAGCAGCGGGCCGGTCAAGGCGGTAGCGAGGTGCGGAACCATGAAAGTGGACGTCCTTATTAAGCTCTTAAAAGCGGGCTTCTTGGCAATGGGGCCCCTTATCTGGGGGCAATAATCGCCATTTTAAAGGCTTGTGCTGCACTGCAAGGAAAAACCGGGGAAGCATTATGCCAATAAGGTAAAACAAAAAGGCGCCCGAGGGCGCCTTTTTGTTTTGCTTGTACTTTTTGTTGCTCTACCGGTTAGCCGATATCACGCATGGTAGGCCCGTTCGCCGTGGCTGGTCAGGTCCAGGCCCTCGCGTTCCTGCTCTTCGGTCACGCGCAGGCCGATCACCAGGTCCACCAGCTTGAAGGCGACGAAGGCCACCAGGGCCGACCAGATGATGGTCACGCCGACCGCCTCGGCCTGCACCCAGAGCTGGTGGGCGATCGAGTAGGG